>CAZIIS010000077.1:0-13100 GCA_964539295.1 uncultured Fimbriimonadaceae bacterium
GCGGCGGCGGCTGGTTCTTCACCCCAACCGGGGCGCCGCATCCGACGATGAACAAGAGGCCGATCAGGAGAGGGAGGGCGCGTCGCATTAGCTCTGGTTCCAGAAGGCCCCCCAGACCTTGATGCCCTTGTCCTCGTACCACTTGCAGTAGGCAGCCTGGTCAGGCGCCTCGTCCCAGTCCACGAAGTCTCCGCGGCCGATCTTGCCTGCGCTGCCGTCCGCGTGGCCCACGGGGATCTTTTTGCCGCTAAAGAAGTCGCGGGTGTCCCAGAGCATGTTGTACCAACTCCATGTGCCCCGGGTGTCGGTCGGGTCGATCCAGTTGGACTCGTAGGCGCGGAAGTAGTACCAGCCCACGTTGGTGCCGCCCCATACGTTCGGGCAGAAGGCGACGCGGGTGGAGATGTTCTCCATGCTGCTCAGCTTGCGCCCGTAGACGTAGGTCGAGCCGGCGCCGTCCTCGCACGACGGTTGCACCCAGGCTCCCGAGTAGCCGCTGTCGTTGATGGCGAAGGTGACCACCTGCGACCAGTGATAGCTGCCGTACCAATCGTCCTTCAGGACGGTGCGGGTGGGATCCCAGTACATGGCGCGGCTCTTGACGTACGGATCGATGATGGTCGGCCAGATGGGGAAGCCCCACATGGCGGTGTCCGTCAGGACCGTGCCGTCGTCGTTGTCGGCGGCGTACATGTGCGTGGCCAGGCTGAGCTGCTTGACGTTGCTCAGCGACGACGTTGTTTTTGCTGCCACCTTGGCCTGTGCGAAGACCGGGAACAAGATGGCCGCGAGGATCGCGATGATCGCGATCACGACGAGAAGCTCGATTAGCGTGAAGGCATTTCGCTTCATGACCATGACCTCTGCCTAGCCAAACATAAGCAAGCCGCAATGCGACACAACGTTGTTGGCGTATAATGAGGCTCCTGCATTGTTAAGCGTATCACGCATTTGGCGTCTTAACATGCACTTAACGTGTCTTGTGGCACAAAAGGGTGTTCTTTAATTCGGCCAAGTTGCGCCCGTGCAGCCAAAAACAGGCCCCTTGGAATCAACCAAGGGGCCTGGGCGCTTGTGCGTTGCTCGCGGCGGTCTAGGGGAATATGCCGCGGGTGATGGTGGCGTCGGCCACACGCTTGACGCCGATGATGAGCGCGGCGGTGCGCATGTCGGTCTTGTGGGTGAGCATCGCCTGCTCCACGCCCGCGTAGGAGTGGCGCATGACCCTGGCGAGCCGGTTGTTGACCTCTTCCTCCTCCCAGAAGAAGTTCTGCAGGTCCTGAACCCACTCGAAGTAGCTCGTGACCACGCCGCCGGAGTTGGCCAGAATGTCCGGGACGACCAAGATGCCCTTGTCGCCCAAGATTTCGTCGGCTTCCGGCGTCGTCGGTCCGTTGGCGCCCTCGACGATCAGCTTGGCCTTGATCCGGTCCGCGTTCTCGCCGTGCAGTTGGGCGGCGATGGCGGCCGGGATCAACACGTCGCACGGCATCTCAAGCAGCGCTTCGTTCGAGAGGTGTTCGGCCTCTTTGTACTCGAGGATTCCGCCCTGCACGCCGCTGTAGCGCTGGTACAGGTCGCGGACGGGAAGACCCTTGGGGTTGTAGATGGCGCCGGCCACGTCGCTGAGGCCGACCACCGTGGCGCCCGCTTCCTCGGCGATGCGAGCGGCGACGGAGCCGACGTTGCCGAAGCCCTGGACGATCACCTTGCTGGCGCCTAGGTCCATGTTGCGCAGCTTGGCAGCCTCCTCGGCGATCACCACGACGCCGCGGCCGGTGGCCTCGATGCGCCCTTCCGAGCCGCCCAGCGAGATTGGCTTGCCGGTGACCACGCCCGGGACGGTGTAGCCCGCCTGCATCGACATCGTGTCCATGATCCAGGACATCACCATCGGGTTGGTTCCGATGTCCGGCGCGGGGATGTCGCTTCGTTCGCCGATGATGATGTTGATCTCGGTGATGAAGCGCCGGGTGAGCTTCTCAAGTTCGCGTTTCGAGAGTTTGCGGGGGTCGACCTTGACCGAGCCCTTGGCGCCGCCGTAGGGGATGTTCGCCACGGCGCACTTCCACGTCATCCACATGGCGAGCGCGGTGGTTTCGTCCAGGTCTACGTCGGGATGGTAGCGGATGCCGCCTTTTGTGGGGCCGCGGCTGGCGTTGTGCTGGACGCGGTAGCCCTCAAAACAAACGACTTCCCCGGAATCCATGACGACGGGGAAGTTGACAAGCAGCTGCCTCTTCGGACGCGCCAACACGTCATGGAGGCCTTCATCGATGTCGAGGTATTGTGCGGCGACCGCCAGTTGCCTGCGGGCCATTTCGAGAACGTTATAATCGCTCATGTTTGTTCAAACCGCCTTTGGCTGAAACAGCAAGCGTAGCAAGCTATATATCGGTATCGCGAGGATGCCGTTGTAGATTGCCGCGACCATTGTATCTCCTAGGTAGCGGCCGATCTCCGGCGAAGGAGCTAGGAACATTAGCATTAACTGGGCAACGATCGTGCCCAAGGCCACAAGGAGTGCAGCCATCAGGACACCGACCTGGAGTTCCAGGCGGTGCGTCCAAGCCAGGCCAAAGCAGGCGGCGACCCGCGAAAACACGTAATGGGTGAGGTTGGCCCCGGCGAGGGCGCCCTGCAGCAACCCGCCCCAGAACCCGACGAAGGCCGCGGCGCCCGGCCGAGTGACGAGCGCCAGGCTGCAGCTAACCACCAACAGCAGGTCGGGGCACGCGCCGAAGACCGCGAAGGAAGAAGCGACCGCATGCTGGAACACCGCGGCGCAGTAGAACACCAGCGCCGCGGCGGGCCAAGACACCCAAGGCTTCATAGGAGGACGAACACCTCCTGCACGCCGCACACGTTGACGGACGGCGCGATGAGGGCCCGCGTCGAGCCGAACTCGGGGTCATGGGAGATCTCGACCACGCGCCCAAGGCGGATGCCCCTCGGTATGCGTTCGCCGTACCCCGAGGTTACGACCCAGTCGCCGACCTGGACGGGAGCGTGCTCGTCGATGATGTCCATGATGAGCTGCGTCGGGTTCTCGCCACGGACGAGCCCCGCGACCCCCGGGTTGGTCTCGGTCATCGCGCCGACCTTGAGCGCGGGGGAGCTGACGAGCAGCACCTGGCTGCGGCTCTTCTCGACCGTTTGAACGACGCCCACCAAACCGAACGAACAGACGACGGGCATCCCCGCCCTCACGCCCTTGGAGGAGCCGACGGCGATGCTCAGGCGGTTCTCATGCGGCGCAAAGCCGACTGTGTCGGCGAACACCCGCTTCCGGCCGTGAACCGGCATGCCGACGCTCTTGCGCAGGCGGTCGATGTCGTCGCAAAGCAGGCGTTCGCGCTCGGCGTACTGGCTCAGGGACGCGGCCACGGCCCGCAACTCGCGGTTCTCCCGGGTTAGGCGCCCGGAATTGAGGAAGCCGTATCCGAAGTCCTGCACCCCACCCACCGCGTGGCGCGTGGCCTGCGATGCAGGAGAGACGACCGTTTGAGCGGCCTGCGTCACGAAGTCCAGACGGCCTTGATCGCGTTGAACGTTCTGGAAATGCCCGAGCGCCAGGCCGATCCCGCAGAGGATGACCGCTGCCACCCAGTCGTTGCGAAAAGATCGGTTCAGCCTCTCGATGCTTTCTCCAGCATGCGGCGAATCGCCGGGTTTTCGTGCAGCGCGTCAAGCATCTTGCCGGTGCCAATGACGACACAGCTAAGCGGGTCCTGGGCGATCAGCACCGGCATTCCGGTCTCGCGGGAGATCAGGGTGTCGATGCCGCGGAGCAACGCTCCGCCGCCGGCGACGACGATGCCATGGTTCATGGCGTCCGCGGCGAGCTCGGGCGGAGTGGACTCGAGGGTAAGTTTCACCGCCTCGACGATGGCCTGAACCGGCTCCTGAATGGCGGCTCGAACCTCCTCGCTGCTCAGCTCGGCGCTCCGTGGAAGGCCGGTGACCAGGTCACGCCCCTTGACGGTAATCGAAAGCTCCTTCTCGAGAGGACACGCGCTGCCGATCTCGATCTTCGCCTGCTCGGCGGTGCGTTCGCCGATGTACAGGTTGTAGGCCCGGCGCACGTACGCCGCGATCGCCTCGTCGATCTCGTCGCCCGCGATGCGGATCGAGCGAGAGTGGACGATGCCCGCGAGCGAGATCACCGCGACCTCGGTGGTTCCGCCGCCGATGTCGACGATCATGGAGCCGATCGGCTCATCGATCGGTAGCCC
This sequence comes from uncultured Fimbriimonadaceae bacterium, assembly GCA_964539295.1. Lineage (GTDB taxonomy): Bacteria > Armatimonadota > Fimbriimonadia > Fimbriimonadales > Fimbriimonadaceae > CAZIIS01. The sequence continues at coordinate 4,236 of CAZIIS010000077.1, forward strand.
GGCGCCGATGGCCGCGGCCATGGGTTCCTCGATGACGTAGGCGCGGTTGGCGCCCGACTTCTCGCACGCCTCGATAACGGCCTTGCGTTCGACCTCGGTGATTCCGCTCGGGATGCCGACGACGACCGTCTTGTAGAAGCAGAAACCGTATGTGGCCCTCTTGATGAAGTACTGCAGCATCTTGAGGGTCTGGTCGTAATCGGCGATGACGCCGTCGCGAAGCGGGCGTGTGGCGACGATGTTGGCCGGGGTGCGGCCCAGCATGCGCTTGGCCTCCTCGCCGACCGCGAGCGGTTCGCCATTGTCCTTGTTGATGGCGACGACGCTGGGCTCGCGGACCATGATGCCGCGTCCCGAGACGTGGACGAGGGTGTTGGCGGTGCCGAGGTCGATGCCGATGCCACGGGTGAAGCGCGCCGCCAGCGCCTTGATGAAGGCCGGGCGGCTGCTACTCGTCATCTCCCTCCATTTCTCCAGTGCGGAGTCGTTTGGCTAATGTTTCTTGAGACACGGCAGAAAGCACGACGGTGTTGTTCGTCGTAAAGATAACCGATTTGGTGCGACGGCCCTGAGTCGCGTCGATCAGGTTGCCGCTGGTACGAACCTGTTGAACGAGTCGGCGCATGGGCGCCGACTCGCTGCTGACGAGGGCTACGATCTTGTCCGTGAGCACGAAGTTGTAGAAACCCACGTTGAGTAACGGGGGTGTTGGCATAGGCTATATGTTCCTTTGGGCGCGGCCAAGCGCGCTAACTGGCTTCGAGCGGAATCACTTCCCGCCCATATTGGTGGTGCCCAACGGTCCGGGGAGTTGCTTCTTGCCGCCGCCCGGCGCGCCCGGTGCGCTCGGCATCCCAGGCCCGCCCGGTCGCCCCGGCATCATCATTCCGCCCGGTCCACCCGGCGCTCCCGGCATACCCGCCGCGCCCGGCATCACCTTGCGCATGCCGCCGGCGCCGGCCATCCCTCCGCCGGTCGGACCGCCCGTGCCGCCGCCCGGCAAGCCGGCCACGGACACGACCTTGCCCGGTTGCAGTGCTGCGGTCGCCGTCGGTACCGGAGTCGGATCGGCCGGTTTGACGGGCTCGCGCTTCGTAAAGAAGAAGGTCGCGCTGACCCCTAGGGCGATCACGATCGCGACGATCGTGATGATCAAGTCGTTCTGATTCTTCAACTTCGCGCTCCTGAACGTTCAAGCTATTCTAGCAGATCGGTTTAGTGCCGGAAGTGCCTTACCCCGGTGAACACCATACAGATTCCCAGGCGGTCGGCGGCTTCGATGACCGAGGCGTCCTTTTTGCTGCCGCCGGGCTGTACCACGGCCTTGATGCCGGCCTTGGCCGCCGTCTCGATGCTGTCCGGGAACGGGAAGAACGCGTCGCTTGCGAGCGCCGCGCCCTTGCAGCCTTCCCCGGCCTGCTCGATCGCCAACCGTACCGACTGGACCCGGTTCATCTGACCCGTTCCCACGCCGAGCAATCGGTTGGCCGTGGCCACCACGATCGCGTTGGACTTCACGTGTTTCACGAACGTCCACGCCGAACGAATGGCGACCATCATCTCATCGGTTGGCTTGGCCGCAGTGACCACCTGCCACTCGCCGCCTTCCGGTTCCACGTCCGACTCTTGGACGAGCGCTCCCCCGCAGATGGTTCTGACCGTTAGCTGTTTCTGCTTCGGAGGAAGCGACGCCGCCAACAGGCGCACGTTCTGGCCCCATCCGGAGCGCTGCCCGAAGACCTCGATCGCCTCGGGGGTGAAGCCCGCGCCGATCACGACCTCAAGGAAGTTGCCCTTCTCGGCCATGGCCTCCGCGGCGGCCGCGTCGACCTGGCCGTTGAACGCAGCGATGCCGCCAAACGCGGAGACCGGGTCGGACTGCTTGGCCAGACGATAGCTGTCGCCCATGTTCGCGGCGACGGCCGCGCCGCACGGGTTACCGTGCTTGATGATCGCGCAGGCGTTCTCCGGCATGTCGGCCACCAACCCCCAGGCGGCCTCGGCGTCGACCACGTTGTTGTAGCTGATCTCCTTGCCCCACAGGAGTCGCGCCTGCGGGATGCCGGGCGCGGCCAACGGGTCGGCGTAGAGCGCGGCGGCCTGGTGCGGGTTCTCGCCGTAGCGAAGGGTCTGAACGCGCTTGAAACCGGAGGTGTAGGTCTCCGCCATCGGGTTCTCGCCGGCGCGACCGGTCAGGTAGCGGGCGATCATCGAGTCGTAGTAGGCGGTGTGGCGGAACGCCTTCGCCGACAGGGCCAGGCGCATCTGGGCGATCGTGCCGTTTGCGACGGCCGCGGCCACCGAATCGTAGTCCGCCGGGTCGACGACCACGGTGACGTTCGCCAGGTTCTTCGAGGCCGCGCGGATCATCGCGGGGCCGCCGATGTCGATCGATTCGATCGCGTCCTCAAACGAGTGCTCGCCGGTCACGGTCTGCTCGAAGGCGTAGAGGTTCACGCACAGCAGGTCGATCGGCTCGATGCCGGCCTGCGCCATCGCGGACCGGTGGGTCTCCAGGCGGATGTCGCCGAGGAGGGCGCCGTGGACCATCGGGTGGAGCGTTTTGACGCGGCCGTCGAGCATCTCGGGGAAGCCGGTCAGCTCACTCACCTCCGTGACGGTGAGCCCCGAAGAGCGAAGCAGCCGAGCGGTGCCGCCCGTGCTGATCAACTGGTAGCCCTGACGGGCAAGGGCCTGGGCGAACTCCACCAGGCCGGTTTTGTCGGTAACAGATAAAAGCGCTCGAGGCATGGTTACGGTCCTTTGTGGATGTCGCTCGGCCCCGGCGCGGGCACAGGCGTTCCGCCCGGCGTCGGGGGTGCGGCAACCTTCACGGTCAAATCCTTCTTCACGGTTTTGCCGTTGGCGTCATAGGCCACCAGGCTGAAGGTCGTCGTGGTGGAGAGCTCGGCGTCGCGCCGGCCGCCGGTGGGATCGATCTCGATCGAGTCGGCGCCGAAGTGCAACTCGGCGCGAACGGCGTTGGATAGCTGCCACGTAAGCGTCACGCGAGGGTTGCTCGGGTCGACCTGGAGCGAACTGGCGTCGAACTTCACGATGCTGGCGAGGCTCTTCTCGACCACCTCAACCTTGACGCTGCGTTCCACGGTCTTGCCGTCCTTGTTCGTGGCGATCAGCTTGTAGTCGATGGGGCCGGCGATCTGGGCGGTGAGCTGCACGCCCTCTCCGCGGGGGTCGAGTTCCAGGCCGATCGGCTGCAGGGTGGCGCGAACCACGGAGGGGCCAAGTTTGTACTTGACCAGGAAGCTCTGACCGACGGTTTGCTCGCGTGGCGTGACGTCGAACGAAAGGATCGACGGGTTGGGCGCGGAGATCGGCTTGGCCGCCGTCAGCGGCGCCCCGCCAATGGCGAAGGGCGCGCTGGACACGTTGTTGCGTTGGGCCACAACCAGCACGGGCAACTCGCCCTCCTCCTGTACGACGAAGTCCGAGAAACCCTTGGGCGGCAGGCCCGGCCGGGTCTCCTTGCCGACCGAAACGGTCACCGAGTCGGCGTTGGCGGCCTCCCAGGTCACGCGCACCGACTCGCCCAGCGACACCTGCGTCTTGTCGATGGTGGCGCTGCGCACGGCGGGGGGCTGCGGGGTGCAGGCGACCCAGGCCCCGAGGATGATGAGGATGAAAAGCAGGATGAGGAACGAACCCGGGCTAACCAGGGCGCGCTGTTCGGCCTGCGCCTGAACGCTGGCCGAGGCCGACGGTTGCGACACGCTGCGCGCGGTGACGGAGAAGACCTGCAGTCGCGGGTTGGCCAGCAAGGCGCGCTTGGTGGCCGAGACGGTGAGGTCGACCGTCTTCTGCTGACCGGGGCCGATGGTGATCCGGTCGGTTTCGAACTGGTAGGCCAGGGCGTTCTCGAGGTCGGCCGCGTAGAGTTGCAGCGTGTGCTCGTTGTTGCCCAGGTTCATGGCCGAAACCTGGAAGGTGGTCTGCTTGGAGATGGCGGGGACGGCGCCCTTGCGCGGCTGGATGTCCAGGGTGAAGTGGTTGTACGGCTTCACCTCCAGCACGCCTTGCGCGCTGTGCGATTCGCCGCTCTCCAGCGAACGGATCTTGACGACGTAGGGGTACGTGCCGGCCAAGCTCTCGCTGGAACGCGGGGGTTTGAGGAACAGGCGCTCGGTATGGACCTGCCCGGCCTCGACGTCGAACGTGGGGACGGGGATAGCCGTCCATTCGGGATCAAGCCCTTCTAGCTCGATCTCGTAATGCTCCAATCCTTCCGATCGGTTCGCGACCTCGATGGAAACCGATGCAGTCGCGCCCGGCTCGACTTGCAACAGGTCCGTCGTCAGGCGGACGGCAAAGCTCATCGGCTCGATTTTAGCAGACGACCTGTCATGATTCGTGGGCATCGTACACTCACGAGCGTGTTGGTTGGGTTATTGGCAATGTTAATCGTGTCGCCGGCTCTATCCGTGCGAACTTCGACGGTGGACATCACACCGCCGGAGCCGTTGCCGCTGGGCGGGTACACCGAGCGCGGCGCCGCGAAGTTCCAACCCGGCGGCGAACCGCTAACTGCCAGGACGCTGCTTCTGGAGTGCGAAGGGACAAAGGTTGCGCTGGTCGCGGTCGAGATGCTGACCATGCCGGAGAGCCTTGTAGCCGCCGTCCAGGAGTTGGCGCCGAAGGACGTGCGGCTCGTGCTCATGGCCACGCACACGCACTGCGCCCCCGACAGCCAGATGCTGAACTCGCGGATGACCTTCGCGGTTCCGGGCATCGCCACGTTCCGCCGGCGCCAGTTGGAGTGGTATGCGCAGCGCATCGCCGAAGGGGTGACGGCGGCGACCCAGGCCGAGCCGAAGGCGATCGACGCGCTGGCGCTCGCCCAAACCAAGGCGGATCTGAACCACGGGCGGAGGGGCGCCAAGGAGGTGGACCGCGTGGCCTCGTTCCTGACGACGCCGTCCGGCGAGGTGCTCCTGACCCACTTCGCCGCCCATCCCACGCTGCACGACGAGGCCTGGATGAAGCTGAGCGGCGACTGGCCCGGCGAGGTGATGCGCCGGACGGGAGGCATCGTGGCCCTGGGGCCGATCGGCGACGTCTCGCCGGAGGCGAAAGGGGGCGACCCGGTGGAAAGGCAAAGGCTATTCGTGGATGGGTTGCTGGATGCGAAACGCAAGGCGAAGACGGCCACGGTCTGGCGCGAGGGGGAGCCGCTAGCCTATGGATCCTGTCCGATCGAACTCGGAAAGGCGACGCCGCACCCGTCGTTCGCCAAGGCCAACAAGGCGCCGGATTCGCTTGCCCAGGTTCTGGTGAGCCGCTTTGCGCCGCCGGAGGCCCATGTGCAGGTTGTGGAGGTCGGGGGCTTGGTTCTGATCGCCATCCCCGGCGAGCCGACCGCGGCGCTGGGGCGACGGATCCAGGCGGCCGCCCGCAAGCAGGGGTTCCCTCGGGCGTTGGTGATGAGCCACGCTGGTGGATGGGTGGGCTACATCCTCGAACCCAAGGATTACGACAAGGGCGGTTACGAGGCGACGCTCGCGTTCCATGGGCGCGGGCTTGCCGACCGGGTGGTGGAAGCGGCGAAGAAGGCGCTGGATCAACTGCCGGCGAGGTCGGCGGGGTCCCAAACGCGGTAGGCGGTGTCGTACACCGCGCGTCGGAACGCCGTCATCACGTTCTGCGTGGCCTGTTCCAACGTGAAGTTCGTGTCGGTCACATCGTCCGCCACGACATCCAACAGTTTGCGCCCTTTGCCGGTGAGCGTAGTCTTGTCCTTGAGCCTTAGCTCATAGACCGCCGGCAGGGCGTCGAAGAAGGCGTTGCAGGCCAGCACCGCGTTGTCCGCGCGTTCGAGGGCGTCGGTGCCGCCGAAATCGTACAGCTTGTGCACGCCAAACCAAAGCTCCACGTGACCGTTCTCCCCCGGCTTGATGGCGGACCGAAGCGACGTGGAGACCAGGCTGCGTCGGATCGGCACGCCCATCGTGTTCAGGGATTGGGTCAGCGCCGCTGCGCGCTCGGCTGAAGGCGGGTGGGTCCGGAAGATGCCCCAGTCGATCCGCGGCCCCATGCGCTCCTTGTAGGCCAGGCGCTCCATCAGGGTGAGCACGCCGATCGGGTTGTACTTGCTTTTCTGAAGGTACTGAACGGCGCCCAGGTCGGCGGCCGTTTCCGCCTTAAGGCTCCAGCCGCTCGTGAAGGCCTGGTTGACGAGCGACGCACCCTGGGCGATCTTGGAGCCCTCCGCGCCCCCCGCTAGAATCGCGGCGAGGATGAGCGGGATGGTGTACTTCTCCATCTTGCTCTGTTCCGTCACCATCGTGGCGATGTGACGGAAGGCGGCGTGGCTGACCTCGTGGGCGAGCACACCGGCCAGTTCGTCGTCGGTTTCGGCGAACTTGACGAGCCCTTCATAGACGTAGATGCGCCCTCCCGGCAGTGAGAAGGCGTTGACGTCGTCGCCCTCCACGACCTTGAACGAATAGGGGAAGGGGCTGAGCCTGTGGTCGCCCCAACTCACCGTCACGGCGTAGGTGTTGGCGAGCGCCGCGACCTCGCTGCCGATGCGTTGCACGCGAGCGGCGCACTCCTCGTTCTTGGAGGGCTTGAGCTCCTTGTCGACCTGTTCGGCGTACTTGGCGCCGTCGGCGATGTCCCTGTCGATCTCCGCCTGGTGCTTGGCGTCTATCGTCGGTCGGGGCGGCACGGCCTGCGCTGCCTGGGCGGACTCAGGCGCCGGCACGGCCTGCTCTTGCGGGGCTTGCGCCCCCGCCAGAGCAGAAAGGACCGATATCAGCACCAACCAGCAGTTTCGCACCTGCATTAGTGGAACGCTTGAGCCTCGCCTTCGTTCCCTGAGGGTGGGCGTTGCGGCGCCCGGTACCCTCCGGCCAAGACCGGTTGCTCATCCATCGGAACGAGGTCACTCACCATAGAATCGGCTTTTCGGGCACGGATATGCAAAGCGGGATCGGGCCTATGGCGTGCGGTCCCAGCGCAGTTTAGCAGCCAAGTGGCGCGGATGTGGCGTTCCCTGGCTCTCCAGGGTCTTGGCCGGGCTCTGCGGGGACAACTGGTAGACTCGGCCATCCCGCCACAGGTTGGTTGAAGCACGATGCCTACCGTACACACGAGCGTTTGGATCGCGGCGCCCCGCGAAAAGGTGTATGCCATCTCCAAGGACAACAGCTCCTTCCCCGAGTTCATGAAGGACGTGCAGTCGCTGACCGTCGTCGAGCAAGAGGGCGCCCGGGTGGTGAGCGAGTACGTGGCCACCGTCTCCTCGTTCGGGCTCAAGGTCCGGTGGACGCAGGAGGATGTGTGGGATGACGAGGCCTTTACCTGCGCATTTCGGCAGATCGAGGGCGACTACGACCTGATGCAGGGGATCTGGCGGTACACCGAGGAGAACGGCGGCACGCGCTTTGACAGCGACATGGAGTACGAGTACGTGGTGCCCGGACTGGGCCCGCTGGTGAAGAAGGTCGTGCACAGCCTGGTCGGCAAGAACGTTCAGGGGATCCTCGACGCGATCAAGGCTCGCGCCGAAGCCTGAACTTACTCGGAGCGAAGCGCCGCAAGCAACGGGCCCCGGACGGCGGCGGCCGCCGCCACCATGCCGGAGACCAGGCCCGCCAGCAGGCATCCCGCGAGCGTAACGGCCAGCCCAACCCAGTCGACTTGGGTTTCGATCGAGTTCAACGCCGGAAGCATGGCGATTGCCGCGCATCCCGCTCCGGCGATCAACCCGGCCAGCAGAGGGGCGGCGCTTTCCATCGCCAGCAGCAGCGCCACGCGGCGCCTGCCGAACCCCAGGGCGAGCAGCAGCGCCAGCTCCTTCCGGCGCTCCAGCGCGGAGCGCAACGAGGAGGCCGCCAAGCCCGCCGCGCCCAGCAGCAGCCCCAGCCCGCCGAGCGCCAGGAAGGTCGATAGGTAGGCGTTCTGAACGCCGATCAAGCCCCGAAGGGTCTCGCGCGTGGTTCGCACCTCCAGGCCGGCCTCGCCGAGGTTGCGGCGCAAGGCCGCGGCGACGGTCTCTTCGCTTCCGCGCGGTGTGTCGATCAGGAAGAACCTGGGCGCATCCTGGTCGGGAAAGGCGCGGCGGAAATCGGCCTCCGGGATGAGCAGCTCCCCCGCCAGCACGCTGGACGCCAACACACCCCGGATGCGAAGGCGAAGCGTGCCGACCCCGGCCGGGACGGCCATCTTGCCGCCGAGCTGGGTTTTGAGCGCCCAGGTGAGCGTCTCCGAGTCGCCAAAGGCCGGGACCTCGCCCTGGCTTGGTCCCCCGCCGAGGGCGGCCCAATTCGCGCCCGACAACTGGAACCCGCCGCGCTCGATCATCGCCGGTCCGACGCCGAGCATTCGCGGCGCCACCGCCTTGGCGGGGTTGGCGCAACTCGCGTCGTCGCCGCCGCTCATCAGGAACGGCACGACGCGCACCCCTCGGAAGGCCGGTTCGTCCTCTGGCCGGAAGTCGAGGCGCTCGCGTCCCTCGGGCGTGCCGAAGTCGATGGCTATCGGCATGCTGGAGGTGGCGATGAGCGTAAAGCCGCCCGTGCCGGACGCCTTCGCGCCGGGGTCGGCCCGGCCGGGATCGCGGCCGTTGGCGGCTACGGCCACGAGCACGAAGGTGGCCGAGGCGATCAGCCCGAAGATAAGGAGGCTTTGGCCCCGGTGGGCGGCCGCGTTTCGCAACGCCAACCGGGCGAACGTTGGGCGGCCGCGCATGCGGATCGCGCCGATCAACAGGGCGCGCGCGGCAACGCCCGCCGCTGCCAACAGCAGCGTTCCACCCACGAAGAACAACCCGGCGCGCCCTGCCGCAGAGAAGGCGGGCGCTGCAGCGCCCGCCACGGCGAGCGCCGCGGCCAGCCAAGCGGTCCG
>CAZIIS010000078.1:0-12983 GCA_964539295.1 uncultured Fimbriimonadaceae bacterium
ACCGAGCGGGCGGCAACCACGACTGGGTGACCGTGCCCGCCGGAGAGACCTTCACGCTAGCCGACATCCCCGGCGCCGGCGTCGTCACCCACATCTGGATCACCTTGGGCTCGAAGGACCCGTTGGTGCGCCGCAACCTGGTGCTCCGCGCCTATTGGGACGGTTGCGACCTGCCGAGCGTCGAGTCGCCGATCGGCGACTTCTTCGGGCAGGGGTGGGGCATGCGCTACCCGTTCTGCAGCCTGCCGCTGGCCGCCGCCCCGCGGGAAGGGCATGCGCTCGTCTGCTACTTCCCGATGCCGTTCGGCGACGGCGCGCGCATCACCATCGAGAACCAGGGTACCGAACCGCTCGATTCGCTCTACTTCTACGTGGACTACGAACTGCGCGAGTCGATGCCCGAGGACGAGGGCCGGTTCCACGCCTGCTACCGCCAGGAGCTAACCCAGCCCGAATCCGAACTCGGGGACAAAGAGAACGAGTGGATCAAGCCGGAGCCGGAGCCCAAGAACCCGAGCGACGCGAGCAACTACGTGATCGTGGAGGCCGAGGGCCGCGGCCACTACGTCGGCGTCAACTACTTCGTGAACAGCCCCAGTCCGCTCTGGTACGGCGAGGGCGACGACATGTTCCTGGTGGACGGCGAGCCGTGGCCCGGCAGCGCGCACGGCACCGGCACCGAGGACTATTTCAACACCGCGTGGGGGCCGGACGAGTTGTTCCAGCACCCGTACTTCGGCATCGCGCGCTCGCCGGGGCGGGACAACGACGACCCGCGGTTCGGGTGGTTCGGACGCACGCACTGCTACCGATTCCACCTGGAGGACCCGATCCGGTTTGAGAAGAGCCTGCGGGCAAGCATCGAACACGGCCACGCCAACTCGCACACGCTGGAACTCGCGACGGTGGCGTACTGGTACCAGACGATGCCGCCCAGGCCGTTTTCGCCGTTGCCCTCGGCCGAGGAGCGCAAGCCGCGCGAAGTGCTGGACCTGCTGCACGTACACCGCTGGCGCCACGACTGGCGCATGAAACGGGGCGGCGGCAAGCTCTGGGGCGACGAGCAGCCCGGGCTGTAGAAGCGCTGCGTCAGGACGCCATCAACTGCGCGTCCTGGCGCACGCTATCGACCCGCAGGACGGCGCTTTCGGCCAGTTCAACGGCCTCTTGGTCGTCGATGCCGGTCGCCTCCTGCAGGGCGCGCGGCGGCTCGCCGACGAGGTCCAGGTTGCTCTTGGTGCTGCCGCTGATCTTGGCCAGGCATTCGCCCAGGTGGAGCGAGGCGAACAGCGCGAACTCCTTGTCGTTCACGTGCGGGTTGCGCATGCCGCGCATCGCGGCGGCATAGAACGACGGGAGCTTCCACGCCTTCATGGTCATCGCGCTCAGCTCGCACAGCTCGGTACCGTAGGTGGCGTAGAACTGGAGTTCCACCGAGTTGTGGCGATCGGCGGCCTCGTGACACAGATCCTGGAACAGTTCGGGTTCGACGCGCCAGAGCAGCGCATAGGCCAGGTCGTGAAGGATGCCGACCGCCATCACCTCCTCGGGCTGCCAAGAGCAGGCAGGGTCTTCGGCAGCCAACTTGCGGTAGATGTCGGCAGCCACCAACCCGGTGCATAACGAGTGCCGCGCGAAGCGCTGAGGGTCGAAGAACGAGGAGCCTTCGGCGTCCACCACCACGCCCTGCACGGCGAGGGAGAGCGCGATGGTGCGGGTGGCGCGCGTGCCCAGCCGCATGATGGCGCTTCGGATCGTGCCGTCCCCTGCGTCGCGCCCGATGGTGGGCAACGACGCGGCGGCTTGCAGCAGGCGAACGGTCAAGCCGGGGTCGCCGACAACGGTCGCCTCGAGCGTAGAGGCGTTGGACGCCGGGTTGTCGAGCTCCTGGGCCAGCCGTAGGGCGCAACCGCGAAAATGGGGCAGCGTGGCCAGGCGCGCGAACTTCAACCCCAACCTTGGGATGAACCGGGCGTCGATCTCGGTTTTTGGGCTCTCTGTGGTGCGACCCCGCATTGGCGGCTCTCGGGTGGGTTGCCCGCCCCTGAGCCTTTATCGGCGGCTTGGCCGGGGGGCCTCATCGCCGATATTGCTACATTCCGGCGTACCTCTGCGTTACGCCAGGTTTTCGGGGTTGAGCCCCTCAAGTTCGGGCAGCACGAACCGCCCGTCCTTGCGCACCAGCTTGCCGTCGAACCAGATCTCGCCTCCGCCGTAGTCGGGGCGCTGGATGGCGACCAGGTCCCAGTGGATGGCGGATTGGTTGCCGTTGTTCACCGGCGGCGCGTACGCGTTGCCGGGGGTGAGGTGGAACGAGCCGGCAATCTTCTCGTCGAACAGCGTGTCCTTCATCGGCTGAAGGATGTGCGGGTTGTAACCCATCGCAAACTCGCCGAAGTAGCGCGCGCCCTCGTCCGTGTCCAGCGTGTCGTTCAGCTTCTGCGTGTTCTCGCCGGCCGTCGCCTCGACGATCTTGCCGTTCTTCACCACGAACCGGACGTCGTGGAACTCCACGCCCTGGTACAGCGACACCGCGTTGTAGGCGACCGTGCCGTTGACCGAATCGCGCACGGGCGCCGTGTAGCACTCGCCGTCCGGGATGTTGCGCAGCCCGTAGCTCTGGATCGCCCCGATGCCCGCCAGGCTGAAGGTCAGGTCCGTGCCGGGGCCTTTGAGCTGCACCTGATCGGTCTTCTCGACCAGTTCCCGGAGGGGTTCGGCGGCGTCGTGCATGCGCCCGTAGTCCAGCGTGCAGACCCGGAAGTAAAAGTCCTCGAACGCCTCGGTGGACATGCAGGCCTGTTGCGCCATCGACGGGGTGGGCCAGCGGAGCACCACCCAGTTGGTCTTGACCACACGGGTTTCGAAGACCACCGGCGCGGCGTACACGCGCTGCCACATCGACTGGGCCTCCTCCGGCACGTCGGCCATCGTGGCGACGTTCTGGCTTCCGCGGATGGCGATGTAGGCGGTCATCCGGTCCATCTCGTGCTTCTCGACGTCGGCGATGAGCGCGGCGTTGGCCTCGGACATGCCGAGCATCATCTGGCGCCGCACCCGCTCGTTCTCCAGCCGGACGACGACCTGCGCGCCCCTCTGTTGGGCGCAACGCACCACCTCGGTCACCATCTCCTCGGGGGCGTCGAACGCGTGCACCAGCACCCGGTCGTCGGGCCCCAGCCGAGTCGAATGGGAACACAGAAGCTCGGCAAGCTTTTTTGCACGAGGGTCGATCATGCGTTGAGGTTACCTGTGGCACGAAAAGAGGCTCGGCCCCGAGGGAACCGAGCCATGACACACCAGTGCATATGTGAAGGGGGTTACCGGGCCCGGCGGCGCCGGATCAGCGCGAGCGCACCGAGGCCGAGAACGCTGAGCGTTGCCGGTTCCGGCACGGCCTCGGCCTCAACCTTGTACTGAAGGTTGGTCCCGCCGCCGATAAGCTGCGAACCGGCAAGGAGAGCCTGGCCGGGGTTGACCTGATAGGCGTTCAGCCCGCCCGGAGTCGCCGAGCCAAGGTTGTCGCAGACGCCGATCTGGCCGTCGGTCCCGTAGTCCAGGATGCCCATGACGCCGATCCAATAGGTACCGGCCTGCGAGAGGGCGATGCTCACCGGAAGCTCGACTGTGGAGGCCGTGGCCCCCGCTTGCAGCGTGGTGATCGTCGCGTCGGCCAAGGCAACCGTCTGGCTGCCCGCGTCGCCGACCAGGTTGGCCGCTCCGGCATTCACGCTGGTGTAGATCTCGACGCGGAACCCGCCGAGGTGCTGCCAGGAGGCCTCGCTGAAGTTGTTCCAGCCGTCCATCGTGGCCGTGACCTTGGTGACGGTCATGGCGCCCGTAGTCGTGAAGTCGTCGATTGCGTTAATGTCGTAAGCCTCGTAAGCGGCTTCGAACTGCTGCGATGCGTAGGTCTGGTTGGTGGTACCCATCTGGTCCATCAACACGACCGACGCGTTGGCCCCGACCGCCGCGGCAAAGAGCGACGTGAGGGCGAGTGCTTTGGCGTATGTCATTTTTGGTTCCTAACTCCGTAAGAGATTCGATGGCGGAACACCGCGGTCACCGTGGCCCTACGCACAGTCGTCCGGATGCGCTGTCTGCCAAGCAGTCCCGTGACTGCGGACAAGCGCTCCGTCGGCCGACGCGTCGTTCACCCCGCACAACTGCTGAAGTCCGCTCCAAGCAAGAACTCCGAAGGCCGCGCATGGAGCGCGGCCTAGACTCAATTCTATGACAATGATCGCGCCGAGCCAAGCAATCGGACACGAATCCGGTAACAACACGTGTTGGTGGACCCAAGCGCCGACGGCGAACTTACGGGGCCTTGTGCGACACAATAAGCTATCGACCAACCCATGGAACGCCACGAGCCCGCCGAGGAACTGCGTTACGACGCCGCCACCCAGGAGCAGATCATCGCCCTGGCGGCGCGGCTTCAGCGCGAGCACCAGGAGACGCTCTCGGGCGCCGAGTTGGAAGCGATTGGGGAAGAGGCTGGGCTCGACCCGGAGTTCGTCCGTCGCGCCACCGAGCAGATCGCCTCGGAGCGCGCCGCCAAGACCGCCAAGTTGGCCGAGGCGGCGAAGCCGAAAAAGGCCAAACACCGGACCATGAAGATGACGCGCACCAGCCCGGGGCACACCGTGCTGGACGTGTTGAGCACGGCTGTCGCGGTGGTCGCGCCGTTCGCCTGGGGTGTGCTTGGCCTGGCGCTTCGAGATCTACCGAAGGAGAACCCGACCATGCAGGCCTACGTGATGGCCACGTACGGCGTGTGTCTGCTGGTCGGTTACCTGGCGCGTTCGAACGAGGCCGGATGCGTGCTGGCGGTGGTGCTGGGCGTCGTGTACGGCTGGGCGCTGAACGTTTCGCTGGGCATGTGGGGGTTCGTCGTGTTCATCCTGCTGGCCGGTCTGGGTTCGTGGATTCGGCAGAACGTCCAGGGCCACGAGACCAAGGTCATCGTGAAGAAGAGCGTGGACACGGACGAGGGCGACGAGGCGTAGTCGGGACCGCGTTCGGTTGTGGGTATGTGGGGAGCGGCCCGGTCTGTCAGACGGTATGTCGGACGACCCGAAGCCGGTAGGTTTGAAGGAAGTTGGTCGGAGCGGCGGGATTTGAACCCGCGACCTCTTACCCCCCAGATAAGCGCGCTACCAAACTGCGCCACGCCCCGACAAAAAAGAAGGATACCCCGAGCCGACCGGCTCGGGGTATCGACGTACCAGCGCGGGACCTAGTGCGCCGTGCTGGGCGGCGGCACGCAAGGCATGCGGCCGTCGCGCAGGAAGTAGACCCACGCGGTGTCAAGGTTCGGAACCATGTGCCCGGACAGGTTCGCCGGGTCGAGCTTCTCCGCGGTCCGCATGACCTTTCGAGCGTCGTCGATGCGGCCGTTGGTTTCGAGGATCGCCGCCAGGATGTAGAAAGCGGAGCTGTACTCCTTGCCGGCGACGGTTGCGGCTTGTCCCAACCTCACCGCGTCCGCCTTGTCGCCGAGGTAGGCGCGGGTGAGGGCCAGGCCCGTGAGCGCTTCGAACGACTCCGGCTTGGCGATGAGCGCCGCCTCAAAGAACTGGCGCGCCATGCCCCGTTGCAGTTCGATCTCCTTTTGGGAGACGCCCTTCTTGTGCGAGCGCCAGAGCGCCTGGTTGCCGGCCTCGACGAACATGTCGTAATTGAGCGGCTCGGCGAGCAGCGACGTCTGCATGGCCTCGGTGCTCTCCTGCGAGTTGCCCAGCATGTAGCGGGCAGCCGACAGGTAGTAGTTCGTTTCGGTGCGCTGTCCGGCCTCGCGGGCCAGGTTGGTTACCTGGTCGCGGAGGGTCGGCAGGTCGTTCCGAATCAGCGCCAAGTAGGTCTGGGCCGACCGGACGCCGAGGTTGCCGGGGTCGTCCAGAATCGCCTGCTTCTCGGCCTCCATGGAGCCCTTCTTGTCGCCGAAGTACTGCAGCAGCATCGCCTTGAGGGCGTAGCCATAGCCGTCCGGAGCGCCCAAGCGCTCGGTCTCGCGCAGCTTGGTCTGCGCGTCCTGGAATCGGCCGGCGCGGATCAGGGCGTAGATCAGCCGGTTGGCGACGTCGTTGTTCCTCTGGTCCTTGGCGAAAAGCGGGCTCAGTTGGTCGACGACCAGCGAGTACCGCTTCGCCGTCAGCAGCAGGTCCACGTATTGCATGCGGTTGGCGTCGGTCACGGGGCCGAACCCGTCGACCTGGCCGTCCACCGATTTGCGGCGGCTGGAGACCGCCGATTCGATGGCGCCCTTCACGTTGATGAGCGCGTTGGTCGGGTCGGTGGCGGTGTTCACGGTGAGGAAGGCGCGCCGCAGGTTGATGCCGGCAAGGAGTTCGAGCGCCTCGCGGTTGTTGGCGTCATCCGCCACCACGTCCTCGGTGAACTTCTGGGCTCCGTCGAGAACGCCCTTCCCCAGGTTGGCGCGCGCCATGATCAGGCGAGCGGCGTTGTCGCCGGGCTTGATCTTCAGCGCCACGCGGCCGGCCTTGATCGCGTCGTCCCACTTGCTGTCGGAGAGCGCGTCGCGACCCTGCTGGAGGAACGCGTCCAGACCCTTGCCCAGCCCGTTGTCGATCTTGAGCGTGAGGTTCTTCTTGGCGGACTCGCCCTCGTTCGTGTAAGCGGCGAACGTGACCTTGAGCTCCCCCTCCTTCTCGGCCAGCGTGTCGAGGACGAACTCGTACGGAGTGCTCTCGTCCGTGTCGCGGAGGTCGTCGCCAATGTAGAACTCCACCTGGGTCACCAGGTGGTTCGACTTCACCTTCACTTCAAACTTGTACTCGCCGGCGATCGTCGCTCCGTCCTGAGCGTTGACCGAGATGGTGAGTTCTCCCCAGGCCGCGGCCCCAAAGACCGCCAACGTGACCAATACACCTAACAATCGTTTTAACATCGCGTGACCAACCCTCGCGTCTCATTATGACGTGTTGAAACGGCGCTCGGGTTCAGACAGCGGTGTCGCCGCGCTCTTCTGTACGGATCCGCACGGCGTCCAGGACACGTTCGACGAACACCTTGCCGTCCCCCGCCTCGCCGGTGCGCGCGCTGGAAACGATCGCCTCGATGAGCGGTTCGGCCATCTCGTCGGGGGCGAACACCTCGACCTTGGCCTTGATCGGCAGCGCGATCAGCATCTCCTGGCCGAAGTAGATGGTTGGCCGCTCGCGCGAGTTGCCTGTCCCGCGTACGTCGCTCACGCTCAGGCCCGTGACGCCAAGGCTGGAGATGGCGGTCTTGACCTCTTCGAGCTTGTGCGGACGGATGTAGCAGGTGACGCGGATCATCGGTGTTCGGAAACAACTATAGCCCGATGGGCG
Source organism: uncultured Fimbriimonadaceae bacterium (assembly GCA_964539295.1). Taxonomy (GTDB): domain Bacteria; phylum Armatimonadota; class Fimbriimonadia; order Fimbriimonadales; family Fimbriimonadaceae; genus CAZIIS01. The sequence continues at coordinate 7,335 of CAZIIS010000078.1, forward strand.
GGCAGAAAAAGGGGCGGGCGGCGCCGGCCCCAGAGACGCTGGACCGCTGCCCTTATCTTCCGGCGAAGGCAGCACGCAGGTTCCCTAAGGAGGGCCCAACGCAACATCAACGGCGGTTGTACTCAACGGCGGGTTGCATGCAAAGCGAATGGTGTTTTCGTGGGGGCAGGCGGTTGAAGTCCGAAAACGAACATGTTATACTAGTACAGGATATAAAGACGGTATTGCGCGGGCATGGCCAATTTTGCCAGCTATTGGCATATGCGCCGCGAGGATGTCGTGATCAGATGAAAACAAGGGCCTAGATGCCAATGTGAGGAGCACGAGGTTGACGTATGAGGAAAAGCAATCCTGTCGTGAGCGCGACTACCTATGATGAGAGAGGGATCTATTTCAACTCCGGCATACTCCAGCGGGCAAGTTACGAGTATGTCGCGTGGTTGGATGTAATGGGAACCGCGAACCAGATGGTGCGTTCGCTTCCCATTGCCGCGAACTTCGTGTTCAAGTTGCACTGCGCCGTGCTCACCTCCTATGACCAACTCGAGAGAGACGATCGGGATTGCCTGAGGCTTTACCCTGTGATAGACGGTGTGTACATCACATCGACAAGCAGGGGCCCGGTCCAAAACGTACTGGTTGGCGCTCTGCAACAATGCGTAACAACGTTTTTGAATGCAAAAGAGCCGTTCCACCACTTCATCGTGCGAGCAGCGATAGCGTTTGGCCCGGTGTACCACGGCTGCGATCTGCCTCTTGGAATTGCGAATATCCTGGAGTCTCACAAATGCATACGTGACGCGATGTTCATAGGAGCTCCCCTGAGTCAAGCGTACCGGGAAGAGCGCAATGCGCCGCCGTTTGGCGTGGCCATTGATGAATCAGCCCGGACATTTGCTCCTGGCGAAGACCAGCCATTCCGGTTTGTCTGGTTCGATTGGTATGCGCACACGGATCCGCAGGTTGATCGACAGGCCGTTTTGAAGAAGCTGAACTGGTACTTTGACTGGCAAACGGAGCATTGTAACATGACAGGCTATGAACTTAGTCGGATTGATCATCACAGGAAGCTCTCGGCTGAGTGTTGGGGACGGACGGATGTTCGGCTCTGCCGTTGAGTGCTTCCCATTGCTCCGTGGGTATCCAGTCTTGGTGTGTCCCTGCGCCTGTGGAGATGGGAGCGGGGGAGAGCACGGGTGCTGGCCGCCGATAAGGCTGCTATGATAGGTATGTCATGATGCGTGACCTAATCAGGGTGTTCTATTATCCAGATTACATTATGCCGCTTCTCACCTTGAAGAAGGCGATCCTCTTCTTCGATGAGATCCACGTGATGGACCGCCCGTCATTTGAGGTGACCGAGGTCTTTGGGACTGTCGGTTGCGCGTCACCGTTACGATCGTTAGCGGCATGGCTTAACGAACACTGCCTTCCTTTCCAGGTTCATGAGGCTCGGAGCGGTTATGCCTCGGATGGGGTGTACCGTTCGATGGCCAACGAACTAGGAGACGTGGAATTCCTTCGGTTGTACCAACAGGGCTTAAGGGAATCTGCGTTGTTTCGCGATATGCAGGTGTCCCCGGGCAATTATGGCGAGAACGTCACCCATGTCGAGGTAGCCAAGAGACTAGCAACCGTGGACCTACGAAGCACGTTGTCGGCTTACCAAAACCCCTCGGAAATCCTTAACGATAACGATGTCGAGTGGTTTGATACTTCAACGCCGGCAGCCCAAGCAAAGTACCTCGTGGCAATGGCTGCAACAACATCGCTCAAGATGGGCTATGCTCTAGAGCATTGTAGCCAAGAGGGGTTCATTCCGTTTGCAGACTCCGCACCGTTTTCCTGGTTTCTAGGTAGGCAATACGTTCGCGCCGTAGACCGTCTTTCCAAACCCGGGCGTGAAATTCAGCTAACAGATCTGAGTTTTGCGGTTTTCGATGGGCTTGCAGACACCGAAAGGCTGAACAAGCTGTCGATTGCGGAAGTCTGCCAGCTGCGGAAGCGATCAAATGCCCCTAGGGATGCCTTTCTAGAGTATCTGGCTGCATTGCAGGTCAAGCAAGCGGCGATCGGTCCCGGCGAGGACTACGAGATAGCCGTTCGGAACATCATAGAAACTGAAGTGTTTCCTGCGGCGCGAAGCTACAAGGAACGGGTGGCGAATATCATGGATGAGATGTACGGGACTCTGGCGAAGGGCGCAATCGCCGCAATCGGTTCCGGATCCATTGTGAAGCTGCTTGGTGATCTATCTTTGCAGAATGTGGTTGCTGCGGTCGGTATCGGCGCTTCCGTGGCTGGCGCAGCGGCAGTAGACGCGATTGTCAGGAATAGGGCAGCCAGGAGGGAATGCGTTATCTCCTATGTGCTGCAGCTTTCATAGGTTTGCGGTTGTAGCGACTGCATTTCCGCTGTGTCCCGCGCCCGATGCGGGGCAAGCCTTGGTATGGGGATAGCGGGAAGGGTCGGGCCGAATAACGGCCAGCCGACGACGTACGAAAATGCCCGTGCCACGCAACCGCGCGGCACGGGCCAGTCAACCTAGAAGTCCGTCGTGCTGACGAAGTTCCAGTCCTCCACCACGATCGGGGGGAAGAGGCTGGGCATCAGCTCGACGTCGGAGCACGAGCCGGGCTTGCCGACGGCGGTGGTGCGCTGCAGCATCCCAAGGCACGAGTCGTTGAACCGCATGTTGTTCACGCCGTGCTTGACCTGGCCGTCCTCGATGAGGAACGTGCCGTCGCGGGTCATGCCGGTGACCAGGGTCTGGTCGGCCTTCACCGTCCGCACGTACCACCAGTGCGTGACCAGCACGCCGCGTTCGACGGTGGCGATCAGGTCGTTGGCGGTCTTGTCGGTCCCCATCATGATCGGTACCTGGGGGTTCGGCACCGGCGCCACGCCGCTCTTGTGAGCCGTCCAGCGGTCCCACCAGAGCTGGTCGAAGACGCCCTTGTTCACCCAGGTCACCTTGTCGCACGGCACGCCCTCATAGTTAAACGGGCGCGACGGCAGGCGCGGGTCGGTCGGGTCGGTGAAGAGCGTGATCTGGTCGCCGGCCAGCTTCTGGCCCAAGCGGTCGGAGAGGTAGGTCAGCCCCTCCTGGGTGGTTCGCGCCTCCGCCATCCAGAGCAGGTAGGCGGCCAATGCGCCGGTGGCCGGCGGCATGAGCACCACGGTGTACTTCCCCGGTTCGAGCGGCTTCGGATGGGCGGCTTTGCGCGCCTGCTCCACCGCCGCGTTGGCGAGCGCCGTCGGGTCGATTCGCGCCACGTCTACGGTGACGTCGCGCGCCCAGCCGGAGCTGTCCGGCGCGGTCACCGTGCATCCGATCTGCGCGTCCGTGCGGGGGTGGTAGGCGAAGCAGCCGTTCTTGGTGATGACCGCCTCGGTCGACTCGCTGGTCTCCACGGTGCCGGCAAGGCGCAGGTCGGCCGCCTTCGCGGGGGCGATCAGTTGGACGGCCAGCTTGGCGCGCCCTTCGGCGTCCAGGTTGGCGGTGGATTCGAAGTGGGCCTCGACCGGCAGATAGCTCTGCGGGCCGAGCGACGGGAGGTACTCGGGGTCCTCCGGCGCCACGCGCGCAAGCGCTTCGGCGCGCTTCACCGTGTCGCGAAGGTCGTCCGGTTCCACCGAGTCGCAAGCGGCCATGCCCTTGCGGTTGCCGAAGGCCACCGTGACGCTCACCTCGCGGCGCTCGGTGAAGACGTTCAGCACGATCGCGTTGTTGGCGATGCGCGTCAACGCTTCGCGCGTGTGGCCGACGTTCACGACGGCGTCGTCGGCCTCGGTCAGCTTCAGTACCTGCTCGCCCACGCGGCGGGCTTCGTCTTGGCTAAGCATCTTGCTCACTCTCCTCTCCCGACTTCGATCTGGCGGAACCGGCTGGTGGACGAGTAGTGCGACATCATGCCGGTCTGTGGGGGCTGCCCCTTGCCGCAGTTCATGCAGCCGATGGCGCGCCAGTCCTCGGGTCCGCACACGGCGTCGCATGCGTTCCAGAACTCCGGCGTGCTGCTGCGATAGACGACGTTCTTGAGCATCCCGGCCTTCTTGCCGTTCTTGATGCGCCAGAACATGTCGCCGCCGAACTGGAAGTTGAGGCGCTGCTGGTCGATGCTCCAGGTGCCGGCGCCCTCGATCAGGATGCCGTCCTTGGTGTCGGCGATCAGCTCCTCCGGCGTGCCCTTGCCCGGCATCAGGCCGATGTTCGGGATGCGCACGATCGGTGCGCTGTGCCAACCGTCGGCGCGGTTCGTGCCGTGCGAGCGCTTGGCGCCGATCTTCGGCGCGACCTCGCGGCTGGTGCCGTAGTCCACCAACACGCCCTCGCAAAGGATGTCCCACTTTTGGCCCTCGACGCCGTCGTCGTCGGCGCCGGTCGAGGCGAGGAACTCGGGCGTGGTGTTGTCGGCCACCACGTTCACCACCTTGCTTCCGTACTGGAACTTGCCCAGCTTGTCCACGGTCGCGAACGAGGTGCCCGCGTAGTCGGCCTCGTAGCCGAGCACGCGGTCAAGCTCGGTGGCGTGGCCGATGCTCTCGTGGATCGTCAGGTAGAGGTGCTCGGGGTCCAAGATGAGGTCCAAGCGCCCCTCGGGGGCGTGTTCTGCCGTGAGCTTGGCCTTGGCCTCCTGCGCCACTCGTTCGGCGTTGCCGGGGAAGTCGGCGCGAAGGATGTTCTCCCAACCGGCGTGCATGCCGTACGCCTCGTGCGATCGCGACTGCCGCTCGCCCTCGCCCACCGTCTGGCAATGGATGGCGCCGGACGTGATGAGGCGATCTCGGCTGATCTCGCTGCCGTCGGTGCTCATGTAGAGCTGGTCGTTCTTGACCAGGTGGATGTAGCCGATCGCCAGCTTGACCTCGGGCGTTTTGCGCATCGTCGAGGTCGCCTGGAGCAGCAGCCCGGTCTTCTCCTCGACGGGCACCTCGAACGGGTCGATCTCGCGGGGCGATGCCCAGCGGATGACGTGCGGCTCCTCCTCGGCCAGCACCACGTCGGCCTGCTTGGCCATGGCGCTAGCATGGGCGATCTGCGCCGCCTGCAGCGCGATGGCCCGCACCGAGTCGGCGGTGAGCACCGCCGAACTGGCGAAGCCCCAGGCGCCGTTGGCCAGGCACCGTACCCCGATGCCGACCGTGGCACTGTCGTCCACGTGGTGAATGCGTTCGTTCCGCGCGAAGATGCGTTGGTTGCGCGCACCCAATATCCTGACGTCCGCAAACTGGGCGCCCGCGGCCTTGGCCGTGTCGAGCGCCAGTTGCGCGAATTCGCGCCAGGCTTCGTGTTGCGTTTGCATTTGGTTCTCCTGGTCCTTCCTTTCGCGCAAAAAACGGGATTCCCTTCCCCCGGGGGGCCGTTTTGCCGATGGGGCGATCATCGCACAAAAAAGCCGCCGTCCGTTGCCGGGACGGCGGCTTAATGCCTGTCCGAAAGGCGCTACTGACCGGTGGTCGGCGGGGCGACGCCGGGTCCGGTGACTGCGCCGGGAGGCGGGCCGCCGGGCTGGCCGGGTCCGCGCCAACTCTTCGGAGGCTCCGTCTTCTGCCAGTCCTTCTTGTCGAGACCGTACTCCTGCTGCTTCTTGTCTCCGCATCCGGCGACCAGAAGCGTTGCCAGTGCGACCGCGAGGGTCCACAACA
>CAZIIS010000079.1:0-12882 GCA_964539295.1 uncultured Fimbriimonadaceae bacterium
TGGCAGGGCGAGGCCTTCGTGTTGGCCGTCCTCGGGGACCATCGCCAGGCCGAGTTCGAGGGATTCACGGACGGAACCGGGCTTGAGCGGCTTGCCGCCGATTCGCACCTGGCCGGAGTCGGGACGGTCCGCGCCGAAGAGGGCCCGGGCGACCTCGCTTCGGCCCGCGCCGACCAGCCCCGAGAGCGCGACCACCTCGCCGGCGCGGACCTGAAGCGACACGTCGACGAACTTCCCGGAGCGAGTCAGGTTCTGGACCTCAAGCACCGGTTCGCCCGTCGGCAGCGGCTGTTCCTTCTCGGCTTCGGCGACCTCGCGGCCAACCATCATGCGCACGAGGTCGGCGCGGGTGAGGCCAAAGGCCGCGACGGTGGCCACCTTCTGGCCGTCGCGCAGCACGGTTACGCGGTCGGCCAGTTCGAACACCTCTTCGAGCCGGTGGCTGACGTAGACGATGCTGACGCCCTCGGCCTTCAGTTGGCGGATGATGCCGAACAGCGCCTGGGTTTCGCGCGCGGAGAGGGACGAGGTCGGCTCGTCCATGATGAGCAGGCGGCAGGAGGATGCCAGCGCGCGGGCGATGGAGACCATCTGGCGCTGGGCGACGGTGAGTTCGCCGAGCGGCTTGAGCGGGTCGAACCCCTCGCCGAGCTTCTCCAGCAGTTCGCGGGTCTTGGCGCGCATGACCGGCCGGTTGAGGGCCAGGCCGAGCAGGCGCCGGGGTTCGCGCCCGACGAACACGTTGTCGACGGCGTCCAGGTGGAGGAAGGCGGTGGACTCCTGGTGAACGATGGCGATGCCCGCCCCCTCGCAGGCCGGGACGCTGCCGAACGGGAGCGGCCTGCCGTTGAGGAGCACACGGCCAGAATCGGGCCGGAGCGCGCCGCTGAGCACCTTGTTTAGCGTGGATTTTCCGGCGCCGTTCTCGCCACAGAGGGCATGAACCTCGCCGGCCGCCACGTCGAAGCTGACGTCCCGGAGCGCCTGGACGCCGCCGAACGCCTTGCTGACGGCGTCGATTTGGAGGAGGGGGTGCTCGCTCATGGTGACGCGATCCTTGCTGGACCGTCCACAATAGGCTACCCCGCGGGTCCTGGGCCTGTCGTCCCCTTACACGTGCGGTTTGGGCTTTCCGGCAAGCGCCCTGCACGGGCAGGGCGCTTGCCGGCGGTGGGCGTTACTTTTCGAGCGCCAGGCGGAGCACCTGGTCGGCCTTCTTGGCGAAGTGCGCGGTGAGGGCGTTGCGGATCTCCTCCGGCACCTCTTCGTCGTAGTCTTTGCGGTTCTCCTCGGGCAGGATGAGGGTCGTGACGCCGGCGCGGTGGGCGGCCAGCACCTTCTCCTTGATGCCGCCGACCGGGAGGACCTGGCCCGTGAGGGTGATCTCGCCCGTCATCGCAAGGCGCTCCTTGACCAACCGTCCGGTCAGCAGGGAGACCAGGGCGGTGAGCATCGTGACGCCTGCGCTGGGGCCGTCCTTGGGCACGGCGCCCTCGGGCACGTGCACGTGGATGCCGGTTTTCTCATAGAAATCGGCCGGAACCTTGAGCTTTTTCGCGTGCGAGCGGATGTAGCTTAGGGCGGCGGTGATCGATTCCTTCATGACGTCGCCAAGCTGGCCGGTGACGATCAACTCCTTGGAGCCGGGCATCTTGGTGGTCTCGATGAACAGCACGTCGCCACCGACCGGGGTCCAGGCCAGCCCAACCGCCACGCCGGGGGTTCGGTCGCGCTCGTCGACCATGTCGTGCAGGAACCTGGGCGCCCCCAGCACGTCCTGGACGAACTTGCGGGTGACGGTCAGCTTGGCTTTTCGGCCCTCGGCGAAGAGCAGCGTTCCGCGGCGCACGACGCTCGCGACCTCGCGTTCGAGGTTGCGCACGCCCGCCTCGCGGGTGTAGTGCCGGACCAGGCGGACCAAGGCATCGTCGTGGAAGGCGATTTGTGAAGGTCTGAGGCCGTGTTCCCCGATCTGGCGGGGGAGCAGGTGGCGCTTGGCGATCTCGATCTTCTCTTCTTCGGTGTAGCCGCCGAGTTCGATGATCTCCATGCGGTCGCGCAGGGCGGGCGGCACGGTGTCCAGCCGGTTGGCCGTGGTGATGAAGAAGACGTTGGACAGATCGAACGGCGCGTCCACGTAGTGGTCGCGGAAGCCGGAGTTCTGCTGCGGGTCGAGCACCTCAAGCAACGCCGAGGCCGGGTCGCCGCGAAAGTCCATGCCGAGTTTGTCGATCTCGTCGAGCACGAAGACCGGGTTGTTGGATTCGGCGCGGCGGATGCCCTGCACGATCTGGCCGGGGAGCGCGCCGATGTAGGTGCGCCGGTGGCCGCGGATCTCGGCCTCGTCGCGCATGCCGCCCAGGGAGATGCGGATGAACTTGCGGCCCATCGCGCGGGCGATGGAGCGGCCGAGGGAGGTCTTGCCGACGCCGGGAGGGCCGACGAAACAGAGGATCGGCTGGCGAACCGGGCCGTCGGTCTTCACCTTGCGGACGGCGAGGAACTCCACGATGCGCCGCTTGATCTTCTCGAGGCCGTAGTGGTCCTCGTTGAGCACGGATCGGGCGTGGTCGAGGTTCAGGTCGTCCTCGGTGCATTTCTTCCAGGGCAGCGCGATCATCGTGTCGATGTAGGTTCGCGCCACGCTGTACTCGGGCGAGCCGGGGTTGATCCGCCGGAGGCGGTCGAACTCGCGGGTGACCTCCTTCAGCGCATCGTCGGGGATGCCCGCGGCGTCGATCTTCTGGCGTAAATCGTCCAGGTCCTCCTGCCGGTCGTCGTACTCGCCCAGTTCGCGCTGGATCGCCTTGAGCTGCTCGCGGAGGTAGTACTCGCGCTGGGTTTTGCTGAGTTCGGCGCTGACCTCGCTCTGCACCTTGCTGCTGAGTTCAAGGACGCGCACCTCCTTGCCGAGCATCTCCAGCAGTTTCATCATCCGCTGCCGAAGGTCGACCGTTTCGAGGATGGCTTGCTTGTCCTGGACGGCCAGCGGGATGTGCGCGGCGACGAGGTCGGCCATCACGTTCGGCTCTTGGACGGCCTGGGTGAGCGTGTGAAGTTCGTCGGGCAGCACCGGCGACAGGCGGACCGCTTGGTCGAAGAGCGCGGCCACCGAGCGGCGCAGCGCCTCGATCTCCTCGGCGTCCTCGGGCGCGATCGGCGCTTCGTCGAGTACCTCGATGCGCGCGCGAAGGTACGGCTGCTCCTGGATCGTCTCGACGATGCGGTAGCGCGCCACGCCCTGCACGATGAGCCGCACGGCGTCGGGGGCTTTGACGAGGGTCCGGATGATGACGGCACAACCCACGGGGTAGACGTCCTCAAAGGTCGGTTCGTCGATCTGGGGTTGGCGCTGGGCGACCACGCCGATGATGCGGTTGGCGCCCGTCACGCTTTCGTCGATGAGTTGCACGGAGGCCGGCCTCGCCACGCTCAGCGGGGCGATGAGCATCGGGTACACGACGGAATCCCGCAAGGGCAGGATGTTGAGTTCGTGCGGGATCTCGGGGCGCGGTTCGAGTTCCTGTTCGTTCTCCTGGTCGAGCGCGACCTCGGAGCTCTCGGCCTCGCTTCCCTCTTGTTCAACGGGGAGTTTTACGTCTGGCATTAAAGCTTCTTGATGGAAATGGTCTGGGTGTAGACGACCTCGGAGTCGTCCACGGGGGCCTTCGGGATGACGACGAGCAGGATCCCGTTGCGGAACTGGGCGCGGGCCTCGTCGAACCGCAGTTCGACCTCGGGCAACCTTACCTCACGCGCAAAATCACCGTAGTCGATCTCGAGTTGGTAGGGGGCCCAGTGCTCGTCGATATCGGCAAGCTCCTCCTGCCTTTGCCCCCGGATGCCGAGCGTGTTGCGCTCGGCGCAGTAATGCAGGCTGACCTGGTCGTTGCGGACGCCGGCCAGTTCGGCCTTGACCACCACGAAGGTCGGGGCTTCGAGTACATCGACGCGCGGCGCCCAGCCTTTGTGGCGTGCCAGCTTGGGGCGATCGTGGGCCGTCTCCGCGCTCAGCCGTTGCATCTCGGATTCGACCCGTAGCAGCCACTCGTCGAGGTCTCGTCGGGCCATACGGTTATTGTACTTGGCGCAGGCCGACAGCAAGTGGTGGACGGAACCTTGGTATGGCCATAAGCCGTCTGAAGGTACGGCGCCGGCCTGGTCCTGGCCGGAAGCGATGGTGGTTTTCATGGAGTGTGGTTTGACGTTTCGTGAGTTTGAGCCGTGCGAGCGCGACTATGCGCTCATGGCGGCGCTCTCTGATTTGGAGTGGCCGGAATGGCCGGATTCGGCGGAGGAGATCCGGCGCGAAGACGCCCTGCGGCAGCCGGGCGCGTTCTTCCAGCGCGCATTCGCAGAACTGGACGGCAAGGCGGTTGCGTGCTATACGTTGGTGACCCCGCGCGGCAGGGGCCAGTCGGGTGTTCTGGACATGCAGTTGATGGTTTCGCCGGAGTTCGGCACGCCCGAGATCGAGGCGGCGGTGTGCCGGGAGGCGGCGCGCCAGGCGGAGGCCCAGGGCGTCCCGCTGGTGACCTGCCACTGTCGCGACGATCGGCCGGCGCGGCTGAAGGCGCTGGAGGGAGAGGGCTTCTCGGCCGAGTTGAGGGAGCCGGTCTCGGGGCTCGACCTCACGAGCTTCGATGCGACCGCCTACGCGCCGGTGGTGGAACGGGTGAAGGGCGAGGGCATCGTCATCGCCTCGGTTGCCGGCCTGGAGCGCGCGGGCGTCGAGTGGAAGCGTTCGATGTGGGAGTTGCGTGCCCGGGTCATGCTCGACGTGCCGACGGTGCGACCCCCGTTTCAAGAGTCGTTCGAGCAGTTCTGCCAGCTTACGGATGACCCGGTGCTCTTCAACCCGGAGAGCAAGTGGGTGGCCCACAACGGTGAGCGGATCGTCGGGAAGACGTCGCTCTACCTTATCCACGGCAAGCCGGAGAACGCGGCGACCGGCTTGACGGGCGTGCTGCCGGAGTATCGGCGGCGCGGCATCGCGACGGCGGTCAAGGCCTGCGCCCTGGAGTGGGCGCGAAGCCAAGGGGTCCGAACGGTCTACACCGGCAACGAGGAGGGCAACCCGATGTACCAGTTGAACCTGGCGATGGGTTACCGGACGGTGTTCTCCACGCTCTCGATGGTGAAGCGCTCCGCCTGAGGTCTGGCCCAGGCGCAACAACGGCCTCGCCCAACCCAAGGTTCGGCGAGGCCGCCGGCGTACGAGACGAAAGCGCGCCTAGCGGACGATGTGTGCGAAGGCCAGCGCCTGGTAGGCGATGAGGGCGCCCATCAGGATCAGGTAACCCCGCAGCGCGTTGAGCGTGAAGCGCACGCTGCGCGTCATCGGCATCCGCCCGAGATCGTCCACGGAACGTTTCTGCTCAGGAAGGTCGTCCAGCGGGTGCACTACGGTGTACAGGATGTCGTTGTCTTTGCTGTTCCGGTTCATCATCTGTTTGCTCCTATCTGGTTTGGCCTGTCCTGGTTAGGACATGGATGGCTGCGGCACAAGGGTCTGCACCGCAAGCAGGGTCGAGAGGGTGACGAGGATCGCGATCACGATCCAATTCACCCAGTTGTTCCAGGGGCGGTTCACGAAGGCGTGGCCCATCACCTGGCGGTCGTTGACGAGGAGTTGCAGGAAGATCACGAGCACCGGAAGCAGCATTCCGGCCATGACCTGCACACTCAGGATGATCAGTTGGAGCGGGGCGTTGGGGATCAGCACGATCCCGGCGGCTCCGCCGATGCACAGCAGGTAGACGAGGTAGAAGCCAGGGGCGTCCTTGACGCTCTGCTGCAGGCTGTGGGGCCAGCCCTTCACCTCGCCGTAGGCCCACGAACTGGAGAGGGAGATCGCGGTGGCGCCGAGCACCGCCGCGTTTACCATGAGCAGGAGGATGGCGTTCTTCACGAACGGGCCGTGCAGATCGCCCAGCACCACGGCCATCTGGGCCGGGTCGGTGTAGGGCACGCCGGTTCGGCTCATCGCCTGGCCGGCGAGGATCATGCAGGCGCCGATCGTAATGACCGCAAAACCGCCGATGAGCGTGTCGAGCCGCTCCCACTTGAGGTCGGCGAACCGCAGCCGCTTGTCCACGGTGCAGCTCTGCTGGAAGAACAACTGCCAGGGGGCGATGGTGGTTCCCACGATCGCCATCACCAGGAACATCAGGTCGTGCGTCACCCCCCCGGCTGGCACGTTCGGCGTCAGGCCTCGAACCAAATCGGCGGCGGGAGGCGCCATGCGCCAGGCCAGCACGATCCAGGCCAGGTTCAGGGCGCACAGCACCAGCGTGACGCGCTCCCAGCGTCGGTAGCCGGAGGAGGCCACGATGAGGGTCAGACCCGCGGCGGCGACCGGCACCGCCACGTGCGGCGGCACGCCGAGCTTGCTGGAAGCCAGGGCGACGCAGGCGAACTCCGTGACCAGGGTCAGGAAGTTCAGGAGCAGCAGGCTCCAAAGGGTGAAGGAGCCCCAGCCCGGGCCGAAGCGCTTGCCGATGATGGGCGCGTAGCCTTGGCCGGTCACGATGCCCAGGCGCGCCACCATCTCCTGCACGAAATAGGTGCAGGGCAGCAGCAGCGCCATCAGCCAGAGAAGGGAGGCGCCGTAGCGTGCGCCCGCCTCGGTGTAGGTGGAGACCGCGCCCGCGTCGTTGTCGGCGATCATCACGATCAGGCCGGGGCCGGTGACCATCGCGAAGGAGAGCAGACGCTGCTGCCACTTGGAGCGCACGACGCGCCCACCGGCTTGCGCATCGTTTTGCGCGCCGGAGTCCTTTTGCTTGAATTGCACAGCGGCCTGGCCCATAGCAGCACCCACCGAACTTGGTCTCCGGGCTCGTCGGCCCGGCGCCGGATGCTTCTGTGGCCAAGGAGATGCTTCTCCCGCTAGCGCGGGGTGAGCGGCGTCCAGACGGCCAAGGAGGCATCAGGCGAGATAGTCAACCACCGAACCCTCGAGTCGTTACGACTCGGGGGGTCGGCTTGGTCAGCATCTCTTGAACTCAAGCATTGCCTCCTTTGGTTAAGATGGCCGCGACGCCGTCGCGGGCTTGTCGGGTGGGTTCCGGGGCGCGGCGCGCATCTCACGGTAAAGCGCGGCCACAAGCCACACGCTCGCCCGACAAGGGGACAGTACCACACATCGGCAAAAAAAAGCTCTCAGCGGACAAAAAAGGGACCGTCTAGGGCCAAAAGGGGCAAAGAGCCGTTTGCAGACGTGGTTTTGCTAACTCTCACCCCGCCGATCGCCGTTTTTCTTCACAAATCGCGGGCGGACCGGCGGGGGAACAGGTCAGGGGCTTACGGCTTGATCCAGTCGACGATCTCTTGGGCGATCTCGTCGACGGAGGCGTCTTTGACGATGCGGGTCTGGCGGCGCTGTTTGGGCGCCTCGACCTTCTCGTAGGTCACGCCCTTGGCGCCGACGGGCGCGGGGGCGGCCTTCTGCAGCGCGGGCATGACGGTGCGCATGTTCACCATGCCGACCTGGGGGTTGTTGGGCGGTTCGGGCAGGTTGCCGGTGGCCCAGGCCAGGACGGCCGGGGCGCCCTCGCAGGTGGAGACCTGGTACTGCGCGCCCTCGATGCGCTCCTTGACCTGGAAGGCGCCGTCCTCCTTCACGACAAGCTCGTCCACGCCGAGGAACTGGTCGGCGATGCCGAGCCGTTCACCGACCATCTGCATCGTGACGCCGGCGTCGCGGGAGGCGGAGGAGCATCCGCCGAAGACGAGCAGCTTCGAGCGGTCGAGGCCCGGGATGGCCTCGATGGCGCCGGCGAGCGCCTCGGCCACCTCGGCGGCGTCGCAGAAACCTCCGGCCGGGCCGTCGAGCGCGACGAGCTCGAACGGCGCCTTCTGGGCGATGGTCATCATGAGCTGCTGCAGCTTCGGCTTGGGGCCCAGGCTGACGAGCCACACTTTGCTTCCCGGGGCGTTCTTGGCGAGGTTGGCGGCTTCGTAGAGCGAGTGCGCGGCCCACGGGTCGAGCACGGAAGGCAGCATCGTCTCGTTCTTCAGACCGGGGCCGGCAGGGCCCACCACGGGTTCGAGCGTTTGCAGCGGGTCGGGCACGAGGCTCCCGCAGACCACGATGTGAAAACTTGCGCTCATGGACATGTCACCAGACACCGCACAGTTTAGCGCTTTCCGGCATGGCTGTTCGGGCCGGGCGAGGTTAGCGGCCGGGCGAGCTAAAGGGCCTTAATGGCCGTCACGTAGTCGTCGTGGTCGCCAAGAAAGACCCACGTGATGCACTCGCCCTCGCGCAGCCCCAAAGCGCGCCAACCGGTTTCGAAGACCCTGGCGGACCAAAGGTTGCCTTTGAGGTTCTTGAAGTGCAGCCGAGGGTCGTTGGGGTTCGAACGAAAGAGGATATAGGCCTCTCTCGCGGCGACGCGCATGGCTTCAGGCGCCTTCTTGTAGCGCCGCCAAAAGCCGGGAGTCGCCTGTGACTCCATCGGCGCCTACGGAAGCTTGATCAGCTTGCCTTTGGCCCGGAGTTTGGCGACCTCGCGGTTCCAAGCCTCGATGACGGAGTCGGGAACGTCCCACTCTTGGTCTGCCCTGACTACGAACTGCTCGTTGCGTGGGGCAGTGCTCGCCATCTCGACGAACTGCCCTTTGGAGGCTGTTGAGGGAGTCGAGCGGATCGAACGCGTCAACTTCCTCATGGGATTGGGTCCGTCTGTTCTTCGGGAACCTGGTCAAGTTGGCCGGCCAAGGCTTCCACTAACCGACGAGCGTGGGCCGTGGTCATGATCAACGTTTGAACCGGTTTGGCGGCAACTACGACCTTGCCGTCTCGGACTTCGGCCGTCTGGTCTTGGCGCAGGTACAGGACAAGGCACGTCTCCTCTTGCCCTACGAACACCTCGGCGTAGTTGACGAATACGGATGGGACATCACCAACCGTGGCTCGATCGGGCCTAACCTCCAGTCGAAGCGGGCGTGCCTTATCGTTCACGATCTACTCGCTGCCGTAGACTCAAACCAACCGCCAAGGCTTTGGGAACCTAGCTGCGTCTACTCGACGGCCTCCATGTATCACCATACCATGGATCGGGTTGTGCGACCCTTGCTTGCTTGCACGGCTGCCCGACGGGCGGCAACAGCATAACTCGACGCCGCGAACGGCGCGCGAAAGGGTTGGCCGCAGACCGCTGGAGCTTTGAATGTGGGCGGTCGAAGTGGCTGGGCCCGTGTAGAATCGTTATATGCATCCCGCGCTTCGTTGCATCGGCGAGGCCACGAGGGGCACCCGCTACGAAGGGCGCCTTTACCTCGTCGGTGGCGCGGTGCGCGATGAGTTGCTGGGCGTGGCTCACAACGCCGATTTCGACCTCGTGCTCGAAGGGGACGCGCTGCGCGTGGCGTGGCTGCTTTGGGAGGAGCGCACCTCGGAGATCCCGCCGGTTGTGTACCCCCGATTTGGTACGGCGATGGTGCACGTGCTGGGGGCGCAGATCGAGTTGGTCACCGCGCGACGCGAGTCGTACAACCAGTCGTCCCGCAAACCCGACGTGGAGCCGGCCACGCTGAAGGAGGACGCGCTTCGGCGCGACTTCACGGTCAACACGCTGATGCGCAACCTGCATTCGGGCGAGTTGGTGGACCCGCTCGGCGTCGGCGTGGCCGATCTGCGCGCCGGGTTGCTCCGCACCCCGATGGACCCGGCGGAGACGTTCTTCGACGACCCGCTGCGCATGTTGAGGGCGGTGCGGTTTCGACGCAAGCTGGGCTTCGAGTTGGCGCCGGGCGTGGAGCAGGCGATCGTCGCCGAGGCCGCGCGGCTGAGCATCATCAGCATGGAGCGGATCCGCGACGAACTGGTCAAGATGCTGGCGTTGCCGGACGCGGACCGTTGCATGGACGACCTGCTTGGGCTTGGCCTGCTGGACCAGTTCGCGCCGGAGTTCCGGGCCCTGGTCGGCGTGGAGCAGGGCAGCTTCCACCACCTCGATGCCTGGCAGCACACGCTGTTGACGCTGAGGAACGCCGGGTCGGGCGACCTGACGCTGAGTTTGGCGTGCCTTCTTCACGACATCGCCAAACCGCAGACGCGGACGGTGGATGAGCAGGGACGGACACACTTCTACGAGCACGACCGCCGGGGAGCGGCGATGGCGCGGGAGATCCTGAGGCGGTTGCGGTTCTCGACGGCGCAGACCGAGGCGGTGGCGTTGCTCGTGCGGAATCACATGCGGATCGCGTCGCCCCAACGGTTCACCGACACGGCGGCGCGACGGTTGTTGCGGGACCTGGGGGACCAGTTGGAACGGTTCCTGGCGTTGCTGGCGGCGGACGCGGCGGCGCTCAAGCCGGGCGCGAAGGAGTTCGACCTATCGTCGGTGCGCGCGCGGCTCGATGCGGTGGCCAAGCAGACGCCGGTCTCGAACCTGCAGAGTCCGCTCACCGGCCTGGAGATCATGGTTGCGCTGGGCGTGAGCGAGGGTCCCTTGGTCGGAAAGGTGAAGGATCACCTGCTGGAGGAGATCCTGGAGGGGCGGCTTGACCCGTCCGATCGCGAGGCCGCGTTGCGTGCGGCTAGGTCCTACGGTCGCAACCTGCTGCGCGATCTTCGCGTACAGTCCGGCATATAGTCTTGCGACTATACGGGAACTGCAATGGCCAGCAACTATCCACAGAGCGAAGGGAAGGTGCTGTTTTGGATCATCCTCGGGGCCACGTTGGTGGCCGCCGCGGTGCTCGTGTGGCCGTTCTTCCCCGCCATTCTATGGGCGATCGTGTTGGCTGTGCTGCTGTTTCCCATCTACGGGCGGCTGCGCCGGAAGCTGAACGAGAACCTGTCGGCGCTGGCCGTCGTTCTACTGGCCGGGACGGCGGTGGTGCTTCCGCTCTTGGCGGTTGGCGCGGTGGCGGGGGTCCAGGTCTACGGCTTTGTGAGCGAGTTCTCGACCTCGCAGCCGGCCCAAGAGGCGTTCACGATCGAGAGTGTGGGGCGCGAGGTGGACGCGGTCGCTCAACCCGTGCTGTCCCGGGTCGGCGTCACGCATTTCAACCTGGCGGAGTGGACGCGCGAAAACCGGGAGGAGATCGGCAACATGCTGCTCGGGCCGGTGATGCAGGGGGCGAAGCGCACGGTCTCCACGGTGGTCAACCTGGTGGTCGCGCTTCTCACGCTGTTCTTCCTGCTACGGGACTCCCGGCACATGCTGGACCCGACGCTGGACCTGATGCCGTTGCCCCGCGAGGAGAGCCTGGCGATCGTGAGGAAGATGGCCGAGACGATCCGCGCGGTGTTCTTGGGCGTGGTGCTCGTGGCGGTGGTGCAGGGCGGTCTGGCGGGGCTGTCGTTTTGGGTTGCGGGCGTCAAGGGCGCGCTGATCTGGAGCCTGGCCAGCATGTTGTTGGCGCTGATCCCGCTTCTTGGCGCGCCGCTCATCTACATTCCGATCAGCATCGCCCTGGTGCTACAGGGTCATGTCCCCCAGGGGATCGGCGTTCTGCTTTGGGGCTTCGTGGTGGTGTCGCAGATCGACAACCTGATCAAGCCCTGGGTGATCGGCAGCCGCACGTCGCTGCATCCGATGGCGGTCTTCTTCAGCCTCTTGGGCGGGGTGCTGGCGCTGGGCGCGATCGGCATCATGGTCGGGCCGATGTTGCTGACGTTGGTGCTCGCGTTGGCCGACGTGGTGCGCACGCGCAAGCAGATCGAACACCGAGAGCGAGCGGAAGCGGTGGCCGAGGGCTGACCTTTGGGTTAAAATGCCGGTATGCAGGACAGGGGTCGGTCCATTCTGCGGACTGCGTACGATATCGTCGGCGACCGTGGCTTGGAATCGTTGCACGCTCGGTCCGTGGCGGCGGCGTTGAACATCAACCACGCCACGGTCCACTACTACTTCCGGACGCGGGAGGACCTGCTGAGCGCAATGGCCGACTACGCTCTGGAGCGCCTGAAGGCGGACCACAAGCGGTTCTGTTCTGAGGCGTCGGAGCCCGCCGACGTGTTGGAGGGGGAGGTGGCGCTAGCCGAGGCGTATTGCCAAGCGAGCAGCCGGTTCGTGCGGGTGGTGGCGGCGCTCCTGACCGCGGCGGTGGAGATGCCCGCGCTGAGGCCGAAGGTTCAGGCCCTGTGGGGGGAGTGGCGCACCTGCCTGGTCAAGTCGGTGAAGGGGGCGAAGGGGGCGATGGTCGAGGGCACGCCGTTCTCGAACGCGGACCTTCTCGCCGCGACGCTGGCCGGCTTGGGCTTCGCCGCCCAGATAAGCGGGGGGCAGTTCGACTTCTCGGGCGCCCTGGACACGGTCTTCGGCTCCATGTTCGGCAGTTGACGGCGAACCCGATGGTTGGCCTTCGGTCCGGGCGTCGGCAGCACGATGGTAGGCAGAAGGTGCCGAGGCCGGTCGTCGGTCGTGCGGTAAAAGGGGCTCGTGCCTCAGAGGGAACCGCAAGCAACACATGCGCCGCTTGAGCCATGTATACTTTCAGGTATGTCTTCAACGATCCGCGTGGTCATCGCCGACGATGAGCTGCCTTATCGAAACGCGATTCAGCGCACGCTGACGCTGATGCCGGAGTGTCAGGTCTTGGCCGTATGCAAGGACGGCCAGGAGGCGCTCGAGGCGTGCCTTAACGATCCGCCCGACGTTCTGCTGACGGACATTTCGATGCCGCGCGTCAACGGCATCGAGTTAATCCGAAAGGTGCTGAAGAAGGAAAAAGACATCCGGACGGTCGTGCTCACGGTCAACGAGGACGACGAGACGGTCTTCGAAGCGCTTCGCGCCGGGGCGCTCGGTTACCTTCTGAAGACCTCGACGCCGCAGGACGTGGTGGATTCGATCCGATTGGCGCACCGAGGCGAGTCGAAGCTCACGCCCAAGATCGCGACCATGGTGATCGAGGACTTTCGTC
>CAZIIS010000080.1:0-12567 GCA_964539295.1 uncultured Fimbriimonadaceae bacterium
GAAGTACCAGCACGGGCTGGGATGCCTGAGCGACCAGGTGTTCGGCCAGCTTGCTGCGCACGTCGCCGGGCTCGGCTACGTGGCCGACCCGCCAAAGGTGCGACGGGCGCTCGAATCGATCTTCAAGTACAACTTCCGCAGCCCGCTCGGCGACCACGCCAACCTGCAGCGCGTTTACGCGGTCCAGGATGAGTCGGGCCTGCTGGCCTGCTCGTGGCCCAACGGCTCTCGGCCGCCGTTCCCGTTCCCCTACTCCGACGAGGTCTGGACCGGCATCGAATACCAGGTGGCGTCGCACATGATCTACGAGGGACTCGTGGACGAGGGGCTGGCGATCGTGAAAGCGGTGCGCGAGCGGTACGACGGCAAGCGGCGCAACCCGTACAACGAGTTCGAGTGCGGATCGCACTACGCCCGGGCTCTTGCTGCGTACGGGCTGCTGCCGGCGCTCTCCGGCTTCCACTTCGACCGGACGACCGGGAAGGCCGCCGCCGACCCGAAGGTCAAGGTCGAGGGACCGTTCCGCAGCTTCTTCAGCACCGGCACGGCCTGGGGGACGTTCACGTGGGAGAACGGCAAGGTGTCGGTGAACGTGATCGAGGGCGAGCTGCAACCGTAACCCCGGCGCGCGCGGTCCAAGTCGGCCACCCAGGGCGGCGGTAAACTCGCCCCATGGGTGGCCGAGCGTTTAGGCTGACGGACACGATGACGCACCAGGTGAAGGAGCTCCAGCCGCTGGAGCCGGGGCGCCTGCGCTTCTACTGCTGCGGACCGACCGTTTACAGCTACGCGCACATCGGCAACTTCCGCACCTTCTTGGCCGCCGACCTCGTGGTGCGCACGGCGGAGGCCATCGGATGGCGCGTCACCTACGTCAGCAACATCACCGACGTGGGACACCTCACGCAGGACGACGTGGCCGACGCCGGCGGCGAGGACAAGATGGAGAAGGCGCTCCAGTCCAAAGAGGGCGAGGGCTTCGCCAACATCTGGGACCTGGCCGAGCACTACGCCGACGGGTTCAAGCACGATTGGCGCCGCCTGAACCTGCGCGAGCCCACCGTCCGACCGAAGGCCACGCAGCACATACGCGAGCAGATCCTGGCGATCGAGGAGCTGCTCAAATCCGGCCACGCCTACGAAACGCCCACCGGCATCTACTTCCGCCTGGCCAGCTTCGCCGAGCATGGCAAGCTGAGCGGGAACGTCGACAAGGAGCAACTGATGGTCGGCGTCCGGGACGTCGTGCAGGACGACAACAAGGAGAAGCCGGGCGACTTCGCGCTCTGGAAGAAGGACGACAAACACCTGATGCAGTGGTACTCGCCGTGGGGCTGGGGCTTTCCCGGCTGGCACATCGAGTGCTCGGTGATGGCGCGCAAGTACCTGGGCGACACGCTGGACATCCACGCCGGCGGCGAAGACCTGGTGTTCCCGCACCACGAGTCGGAGATCGCCCAGAGCGAATGCCTGACCGGCAAGCCGTTCGCCAACCATTGGATGCACGTGCGCTTCCTTCAGGTCGAGGGCGAGAAGATGTCCAAGAGCAAGGGCAACTTCTACACCGTGCGCGATCTGATCGACGGCAAGGGCGTCAACCCGCTGGCCCTCAGGCTCGCGCTCATCTCCGTGCCCTACGGCAAGCCGCTCAACTTCACGATCCAGTCCCTGCGCGACGCGGGCAACCACATCGAGCGGTTCCGGGAGTGCGAACGCCGAATCAAGGCGACCCTTGGCGAAGTCCCCGCCGACGGCGAGCCGACCCCGGAGCTTGGCCGCATCTACGGCGCGGCAGTCGACGCGATGTGCGACGACCTGAACACCTCAGTCGCCGTCGCCAAGGCGCTCGAGGGCACGAAAGCGATCCTGCGCGAGGGCGAACTCAGCAAGGAGGACGCGCTCGGCGCAGCCTGGTTCTTGGCCCGGATCAACGAACTGCTCGGCATCGTGCGAAGCGAGTACGAACCGCTTGGCGCGCAGGCCGAAGAGGCGACCTCGGGCGGAGAGGCCGAGGCGGAGCGCATCGAAGGCCTGATCGCCGAGCGCGCCGCGGCCAAGAAAGCGAAGGACTACGCCCGAGCGGACGACATCCGAAAGCAGTTGGCGGACGAAGGCATCGAGCTACGCGACTCGCCGGAAGGCACCGCCTGGGTGCGCAAGGCTGCGACGATCTAGGCTGGCCCCAAAAACGACAAAGGCGCCCGGTCCCGAGCCATTGGGACCGGGCGCTTCCCGTTTCTAGTCGGCGATGTTGTCCTTCAGCGTCTGCATAAAGGCGGCCAGGTACTTGCCGTAGGCGTCGTTGTTGCCGATGCCGTAGCGGCCCATCACCACCACGAAACCGTGGTCGAGGTCCACGCGCATGACGCTCGAGGAGGCCGAGCCGTGGCCGATGACGCGCGGGCCCAGGATGCTGGTGGCCTTCGTGTACGGGTTGGGCGTCTTCGGGTCGCTGTCATAGACCCATACCATCGCCGCCCCCCACTCGATGTCCGGGGAGCCCAGGTTGGGCATGGTGTCGCCGAGCCGTACCGGCAGCAGCTTCTTGAACGTCGCCGGAGAGAAGAAGCAGTGGTCGCCGTATGAGCCGCCGTTCAGGAACAGCTGGCCGACCTTGGCCACGTCCATCGGCGTGGCGTTGGTGATCCACCCCAGGTCGCGCTGGTTGATGCCGGCGCCCAACGGGCGGAACACGCTCTCCTGAAGCAGCCTGAGGAACGACTTGCCCGCGATCAGCTCCATCGCCTTGGCGGTCAGGTTGTTGCCGTCGCCGCCGTACTGATGCACCGTCCCCGGTTTCACGCCCGGCAGGATGAGCGTCGCGAAGTCGTTGTCCAGCGTCGGGTTGAGCAGGCCGTTGAACGTACCGTGGCCGACGATGCCGCTGGTATGCGTCACGCAGTTGCGGAAGGTGACCGCCTTCGGCCCCTCGGTCGGGAAGTCCGGCAGGAAGCGTCCAACCGGGTCGTCCAGGCTGAGCAGACCCTGGTCGATGAACTGGCCGAGCATCACGCCGGTCAGCATCTTGCCGATCGAGGCCGGGTAGAAGCGCTCGTCCGGGCGCGTCTTCCGGTTGTAGATCGTGCCGTAGCCCTTCTGCATGAACACCACGCCGTTGCGGGCGAGGAACACGGTGAACGGCTTGCCTTCGGCCTTGCTCCACTCCTGGCACAGCTTGTCGAGCTTGGCCACCACGTCCGACTTCATATGCGCCTCGGCGGGCGTACCCGCACGAAGCACCGGCGCCGGCTTGGCTGCCTTGCGGTTCTGTTGGAACGGCCCGGCGGCGCAGCCGTAGACGCTGCGCTTGACCTTGATCAGGTAGTCCAACGTGTCCATGTCCGGCCCGAACCCGGGCACGGTCGTCTTGCCGGCAGTCGGCTCCAGCAGGTACGCGAGGTTGGAGGCGCCTTCCGGAGTGTCGAACATGTCGCTGCCGACGCGCTCCGCGATGGCGGCGCTGATCTCGGGCATGCGCGCGTTCCACTGTGCGCGCGATACCCCCAGGTCCGGGTCGAAGCTCAGCGTGCCCCGCCATGCCTTGGCCGGGAACGAGTCCTTCATCCAGTCCTTCCCGGCGGGGTCGGGCATGTAGAACGGCACGAGCCGCCGGTACGGCATGCCGAACGCGGTGGTCGCCTGAACGTACGCGGCGTACCGTCCGGGTTTGGTCGGGGCGGCAACTACGGTGGCGTCCGGGCCGTACCAAACGACCTTCATCGCGTCGCTTTCAAGCAAGGGCTTGACGAGCCCGCCGATGCCCCATTTGAGCGCAGGGAACGAACCCATCAGCAGGTTGGTGCGCCAATTCTGCGGCACGATCTCGACTTCGGCAAGCTGGCGCACGAGTTGGCGAAGCTCGCTCGCCTGGCGCCCCTGTTCCGTCAGCGCGGCGAAGTAGAAGCTCCAGTCGCCCGAGCCGTTGTCCACCTTCACCAGCACGTCGTTCGCACCCTTGCGAAGCTGGATCGGGAACTGCTCGTTCGCGGGCAGCGCCGAGCGCCCCGCCGTCCAGATGCGATGAACCTGCTTGCCGTTCACCCAGACGATCGCGCCGTCGTCCGAACCGAACTGCACGGTCAACGTCTGGTCCTTGTCCGATTCGAGCACGCCGTAGGCGTAACCGACCATCTGGTCGGAGACCGGGAAGGCGGCTTTCATGTCCACGAAGCCCTGGGCGCCGGGCGCCACGGCGACGGTGACCGGCTTCGGCCCGCCCTCCGGCGCCGCGACGTTCATGCCGACGCGAAGCTTGGCCGCGGCCTCCCCGCCGAGGAAGGCCAAATAGTCCTTGTCGAAACCGGCGCGGGTAACCCCCTCCGGGCCGACGGGCTGGGCGAGCGTGGGGCTCGGGAACGGCCCGAGCAGCACCCACGTCTTGGGCGCGATCGTCTCCGGTTCGGGGAAATCGGTCGGCGAGGCCATGGCGGGCGCGGCGTATGCCAGCGCCAGAAGCGGCAGCAATAACGTGGGAACGTTCATCATCATCTCCAGGGTCCAGTCACACAGGCCTGAGCGGGCGCAACCTGAGCCGAAGGCCCATTATGCCCCGCGATCGTACGGGGCGTGCATCCCGCGCGGCGATCCGTTCCCGGCATCGGCGGTTCAATACCGGTAAAATCACGTCATGAGCCGCTTCAAAGAAGGCGATCGCGTGCGAATCGTGGAGCGCGAGGTTACCGACGAAGACCGGAAGACCAACCGGTACTTCCATCACATGGGCGGCATGGTCGGAACGATCGCCAACGTGTATGGCCCCGAGGAGATCGCCGTGCAGATCGACCTCGAATCGCTGCCGGCGATTCAGGCGAGCGTGCACGAAGAGGCCACCCAGCGGATGCGCCAGAAGTTCCTCGAAAGCATCGGCGAGGAGCAGAAGAAGCTGCTCACGCGCGAGGAGTTGAACTTCGACGCCCACTACGTGCTGCTGGTTCGCAGCGCCGACCTGCTGGCTGTCTAGGCCGCGTGCCGCTGCTTGCCGGCGAACAGCAACACGAACTGCTGGAACATCTCCCGGTGGAAGTGGTGGATCATCTCGTCGCGCATCACTTCCAGCGCCATGAACGGCGGCATCGCCTTCTTGTAGGAGCGTTTGGACGTCAGCGCCTCGAAGACGTCGGCGATGCTACACACGCGGGCATAGTCATGGATGTCGTTCCCGCGCAAGCCGCACGGGTACCCGCCTCCGTTCTCCCGCTCATGATGCTGCAACGCGATGACCCGACACTCCTCGGTCAGGTGCCCCGACTCCTCCAGGATGCGGTAGCTCTCATAGGGGTGCGTACGCATCAGCGCCAACTCCGCGGGTGAGAGTTTGCCGGGCTTGTTGATGACCTCACGGTCCACGGTCACCTTCCCCAGGTCGTGAAGGAAGAAGGCGGCCCCGAGCTCGCGCATCTCCTCCGGCGGCCGTCCCGGGAACAGCCGCTTCGAGAGCGATATGCCAAACACGCCCACGTTCACGCTGTGCGTGCATGTGTTTGCGTCGTGTTGGGCCATGCGCACGAGGTACTCGGCGCATTCGTCGTCGTCCATGATGGCGTCCACGATGCTGCCGATCCCCTTCTTGGACTTGGCGATCGACTCCGTGCTCGGCTTCTCGCACACCTGCTGGATGACCTGGAGCGATTCGGCGTAGATGGCGCTCGCCTTCTGCTCGGGAGCGAGGTAGGGGTCCTGCTGCAGTCGCGTAAGCCGCTCGCAGGTCAGCGCCAGCGGGTTGTCGTCCTTGGGCTTCTCGCATGTGGGTGCGTACACGCGGACAACGGAACGGCTCGGGTCCACCATCACCTCGCCCAACCCGCAGTTGCGGAGCTTCCGGAGGACCCCCTCGTTCTTGACAACGAACTGGTTGAGCAGGAACGGGTGGTCCGTCCACCGGCGCGGCAGCACGACGAACATGCCGATCCTCAGTTGCTCAGGCCTCAAGACGACTAACATCCAACCGCTCCTTTCCAAGCCTGCGCTCACGCATCGGCCCGGCCCTGGGGAACGGCGGATGTGGATGGTCGATCCAAGGGTTGGCGACATCGAGGCGTTTGGGGAGCGACTTCACCCGATCTGCCAAACTGGAAGCAAGAGCCACCCAGTACCCGTTAACGTTCCTTAAGGAACAGTTTCCGTCGTTTGACAGCCTCTGCGGTAAGCAAGATCACTGGGATTGCCAGGCTCCGCGCAGCGCCAGCCCTAATCCAACAGCGACGGCTCGGTGGGCGCCTTCTTTCTGGGCGCGACCCCCAGATGCTTGTAGGCCGACCGCGTGGCCACGCGTCCCCGTGGCGTTCGCGCCAGAAGCCCCTGCTGAAGCAGGTACGGCTCGCACACGTCCTCGATGGTCCCGGCGTCCTCGCCGGTCGTCGCGGCCAGCGTGTCGACGCCGACCGGCCCGCCGTCGTACTTGCGGATGATCGCCTCCAGCAGCGCGCGGTCCACGCGGTCGAGACCGAGCTCGTCCACCTCCAGCGCGCGAAGCGCCTTGTCGGCGATCCCCTTGGTGATGGACTCGAGCCCATCCACCTGCGCGAAGTCGCGGACGCGCCGCAGCAACCGGTTGGCGATTCGCGGGGTGCCGCGCGAGCGCCGCGCAATCTCGCGCGCGCCGTCGCGCTCGATGGCGTAGCCCAGGATGCCGGCGGAACGGCAGATCACCTGGTAGAGCGCCTCGTCGTCGTAGTAGGAGAAGCTCAAAACGATGCCAAAGCGGTCGCGCAACGGGCCGGTGAGCAACCCCTGCCGCGTTGTGGCGCCGACCACGGTGAACTCGGGCACGTCGAGCCGGATGGAGCGCGCCGCCGGCCCCTTGCCGATCATGATGTCCACCTTGCGGTCCTCCATCGCCGGGTAGAGGATCTCCTCCACCTGTCGGCTGAGTCGGTGGATCTCGTCGATGAACAGCACCGCGCCCGGGTCCAGGTTGGTGAGGATGCCAACCAGGTCGCCGGCCCGCTCGATCGCCGGCCCGCTAGTTACGTGAACCGGGGCATCCATTTCGTTCGCCACGATGTGGGCGAGCGTGGTCTTGCCCAATCCCGGGGGGCCGTAGAGAAGCAGGTGATCGAGCGCCTCGCCGCGTTGCTGGGCCGCCTTGAGGAAGACCTTGAGGTTGCCCTTGATCGTGTCTTGGCCGATGAACTCCTCAAGCCGGCGCGGCCGAAGCGAGAGCTCGGCGCTCACGTCCTCCGGCTGTAGATCCGGGTTCAGTTCGTCGCTTTTGCTCATCGACTCAACCTCGCGAGCGCGGCCTTCACCTGGCCTTCGACGCCGCCGGGCGCCTCACGGACCTCTTCGGCTGCCGCCTCGGCCTCCGCTCGGCGGTATCCCAGAGCCAACAACGCCTCGACGAGGTCGTCGTCTGCCCTTGCCGCGCGCCCGTTGCCGACCGGCTTGGCGGATGTGGCCGCCGCTTTTCGGTAGAGCGCGTCCTGCTGGACCTTCTCCCGGAGTTCGAGGATGATGCGTTCCGCCAGCCGGGGACCGACCCCCTGCGCCCGCGCCAGCATCTTCGCGTCCTGCGAGACGATGGCGCTCACCACACCGTCCAGCCCCAGCTGACCGAGCAAAGACTGGCTGGTGCGGGGCCCGCACCCCTTCACCTCCGTGAGCATGTCGAAAAGGCGTCGCTGCTCCGCGTCGAGGAAGCCGTAGAGCGTCACCTCGTTCTCCCGGAACACCTGGCGGATGTGTAGATCGGCCCGCTCCCCCTCGCCGGGGATGAAGCTGAGATAGGCGTCGGGAACGAGCACCTCGTATCCGACGCCCCCGGCCTCCACGACGACCCGACCGGGTCCGACCTCCATCACCTCGCCCCGGAGCCGTGCGATCATCGAAAACAGGTTACCTTATGTCTACCGAGCACCGGCGGTTAGTTGGGCATGTCCGTCTTCGACTTGGCGGTCCGCTCCCAGAGCTCGACGGTGCGCACGTCGTGGCGGCGTCGCTCCACGGCTCGCTCCACCTTCATCACCAGCACTTCGAAAACGTCCACGCCCGGCGTGTTCTTCTCCACGTAGTCGAACGCGCCGCGCCGCATGCACTCGACGGCGTTGGCCACGGTGCCGTACGCGGTCAGCACGATCACCTCGGCGAACAGGTCTCGCATAAACGAGGCGTGGAGCACCCGCATGCCGGCCTGCGCGTCCTCCATGCTCATGTCGGTGACGATCACGTCGTACGGCGGATCGCTCTTCTCGATCAGTTGCGTGCCCGAGGCGGCGCTGTCGGCAACGTCCACCGCGTATCCATGCCGGGTCAGTCGCCGCTGAATCGCGGTTCGGACGCCTTCTTCGTCATCTATCAGTAGCACGCGAGCCATACCAGGATGCAGTATAGCCGCCGGGCGGCCGTGGGCGAACCGGCGCCGCTCAGATTGCCCAAGCAAGAGACCATGCCCTGTACGTAGGAACATGTAATATCAGCGTTTGGCGCATCGCGCCCTCACACTCGGTTATGAAGCTCTCCTTCCGTGCACAGCTTGCGATCATGACGGCCAGCGTCCTTCTTGTAACGCTGGTGGTCATCGGCTGCTATGTCGCGGTAAGCGGGCTGCAAGCGGTTCGCGAGGTGACGGACCGGGGCATCAAGCAGACCTCCTCGCTCATCGACCAGCGCGTGGGCGCGCTGCTCGACGCGGCCGAAAGCCAGAGCCGGTTTCTGTCCGACCTGCTGAGCCCCAACGGCAAACCGGCGAGCGCGCGGGCCCTTTCCTCCAGCTTCGAGCGCCTGGCCGCCGAAATGGTGGCCATGGTGCGGGTCAACCCCCAGTTCGGGTACGTGTCCGTCAGCGTAGCGGAGACGGGCGACTACCTGCAGGTGGTCCGACAGCCCGATGGGTCGTTGCTGGTGCAAAGCAGCCGCCTGGACTCCCGGGGAAGGCGTCGCCGCGAGGACTACGTTCCTCGCGCAGGCACGCTGCAACTGACGCACGTCTCGCCCAACTGGGGTTTCGACCCGCGGACGCGACCGTTCTTCGTGGCCGCGCAGACCGCGCAGCGGCAGGTCTGGGTCACCAACGGCGACGGCTCCGCGCCCGGCGCCCCGGCCGTGACCTGCGCCACGCCGCTCTTTGACGGCCACCGCCGTCTGCTGGCCGTGGTCACCGTCGACTTCGCGCTGGGCGACCTCAACCGGTTTGTCCAGAGCACGACCTTCGGCGGTTCAGGTTACGCCTTTCTGGCCGAGACGCGACCCGGAAAGCTGCCCCGCATCATCGCCCACCCCGACGTCGCGGCGCCCCAAACGGTGGAGCGGGACCGCACTCGGTTTTCGCTCTCGTCCAGGCTGCTGGAGCTGTTCAACGGCGACCCGAAACCTCTCGGGCCGAACGAGGTCCGCCGGGTGTCGCTCGCCTGGCAGGGCAAGCGGTATATCGGAAGCTATCAGCGGGTCACCGGCCAGAACACGCCCGACTGGGTGATGTTTTTGCTCGCGCCCACCAGCGACTTCACGGGGGGAATGCGGGAGACCGCCGCGATCATGGTGCTCTTTAGCTTCTTCGCGCTGGGCGTCGGGTGCGTCGCCAGCTTCGTGCTCGCACACCGCGTGGCCCAGCCGCTGCAGGCGCTCAGCGCCGAAACAGAGCGCATCCGCGCGCTGGAGTTCGAGGCGAGGCCGTTGCCGCCCACCTCCATCATCGAGATCGACCAGCTCGCCTCGGCCACCGAGCAGATGAAGACCGCGCTCCGCTCGTTCCAGAAGCTCGTGCCACCCGAATACGCGCGCCGGCTGATGGCCTCGGGGGAAGAGGCCAAGCTGGGCGGCAAACGCGAACGCCTCACCGTGTACTTCGCCGACCTGATGGGCTTCACGGCGTTCGCTGAGACGCTTCCGCCGGAGGAGACGGTCGAACTGCTCTCGGACTACCTCGACGCGCTCAGCAGCGTGGTGACCGAGACGGGCGGGACCGTGGACAAGTTCAACGGCGACGACGTGATGGCCTTCTTCGGCGCACCCACCCCGATGGCCGACCACGCCCTCGCCGCGTGCCGCGCCGCGCTCGAGAGCTGCCGGCGATTGGGCCACCTTCACACCTCGGCGGACGAGGAGGGCCGCGCCAAGCTCCAAGCCAGCTTCGGTATCTGCACGGGGCCGGTGGTTGTGGGCAACATTGGCAGCCGCCACCGCATGAACTACACGGTGATCGGCGACCCGGCCAACCTGGCCAGCCGCATCCAGGGGCTCAACCGGTTCTACCGGACGCTCGTGCTGCTGGACGAGCAGGCGACCATCGACGCGGGCGACGCCGTCGTGACGCGCCCCATCGACACGGTAACCGTCTTCGGGCGCACCTCTCCCGCGAGGGTTTTCGAACTGATGGCGTTGAGGGAGGAGGCCGACGAGGAGACTCTGCGCATCGCCAGGATGCACACGGAGGGCATGGCGCTCTACCAGGGGCGCCAATGGGACGCGGCGATCGACCTGTTCCAACAGGTTCTGGTGCAGCGGCCCGACGACGGACCGGCTCAACTGCTCTTGGCCAGGTGCCTTTCGTACCGCATCGAACCGCCCAGCCCTGCTTGGGACGGAACCCACCGCATGGAGATCAAGTAGCGCCGGAGGTACTCTCGGCGGCACGATGCGACGGTGGATGTTGTTGGCGGCGGCCACCCTGTTGGCCGCGGGGGCCTGCGCCCAGTTCTCGGGCCTGTCGGTGAGGGGCGGTTTCTACAAGGGCAGCACGTTCGACGGCGCGACGCCAGGGTCGGATCTGTGGCTGGAGGGGTTCCAGGTCGGACTGGACGTGCCGCTGAAGAGGCTCCCCCTCAACCTCGCGGAGATTCGCTTCTCGCCCACCTACGTGCTGGGCGGCTCCAACCGCAAGGGCGGCGACACCGACGGCAACCTCTGGCGGCTGATGCTGACGGCGCGCGTGGGAGTGCCGGGACAACCGGTCTACGTGCTGGGCGGGCTGGGATATGCCGGCACGCAGACCCGCGGCGGCGCCAAGTTCGACCCGGTCGAGGGGTTCGTCGGGCAGGTCGGGCTGGGCTACACGCTTCACCGCGGCCTGCTGACCTCGACCTTCATCGAGGCCAGCGGTTTCATCGGCAAGGGCCAACTGGCCGGCATCGGCGTCGACCTCGGCGTGCGGTTCTAGCGCGTCAGCCGACCGCCAACTTGAGCTGGGTGATCGCCTTCTCCTCGATGGCGATCGCCTCGCCCAGTATCTCCCGCTCACGCTGGCGGATCTCGGCGGTCCACTCCTCGACCGTGTGGCCGAAGACCGGGCTGAGGAACGCGTCGGCGTATTCGAACGCCGGTCCGAGCACCTTCTCCGCCTCTTGCGCGTAGAGTTCGGCCGCGCGGCTGATGGCCTCGCGCGCCGGCCCTTCGAAGTCCAAGCGGACCCGCTTGAGGTAGGCGGCCGCGGCCTGGCGCGCGTCCACCATGCTGTCGTAGCACCACTAACTCACGAAGAACAGGTTCTCCCGCTGCTTCTGGTCCAGCGTGTCGACCTTGCCGATGTCCTCGCGCCACCTTTGGAGCGCCAGCTTGCCAAACCAGTAACCCCGCTCCTCGTTGTCGGCCGGGTCGTGCCGGCGCGACCAGTTGCGCACGGCGGTCGCCAACGCCTTCGCGGCGGCTTCCTTGTCCGGTAACGGCTCGTCGTGCTTGCCCAGCAGGAGCGCGAACATTTCCAGTTCGTCGACCGACCGCCTGAGCCAGTCGCCGCGGGTCGCGTAGTCGCGCATGAGAAGCGTTTTGCCATCGTCCTCATAGCCCGCCACGACGCCCACGTTCAGGCTCGTACCGTAGGCGAGCGCCGGGATCCCGTCGTCGATCGAGCGCATCAACTCCTCGCGGTGGGGTCCCAGCGGCGCGGGCGCCACCTTCAGCTCCCACCCGGTCGCTTCCCGCGTCGCCTGGATCTCCTCCTCGAACTCACCCACCGGGCTCGACGGGCACCACTCGGGACCGGGGCCCTGGAACCAGCGCGTCCGAAAGGCAAGGCTCGTCACGCCCAACGTCCTCGCGTAGCTCACGGGATGGCCGGTCACGGATGTCGCCGCGGCGAGCGCCCCCGCATAGGTGCACTCCCCGCTCTTGCCCCAGATCAACTCAGGTACGGCTTCGATGACGTTGGACGTTGTGCGAGGCATGGTCCAGCTCCTAAGTAACAGGATACTACGATATTGCCATATGCGCCGCACACGCTCGGTTCAGCGACGACGGTATCGGTAGTAGGCGGCGCAGGCGCCCTCACCCGAAACCATCGGCGCGCCGAGCGGCCGCTCGGGCGTACAGCGCGTGCCGAACGCCGGGCAGTCCGAGGGCTTGAGCAGCCCCTGCAGTACCAGCGCGGCCTGGCAGTCGGGCGACTCCTCGGCCGTAACGTCGCCGAGCCCGAACTTGGCCAGCGCTTCGAACCCCGCGTACTCCGGCCTCAAGCCGAGTCCGCTGGCCGGGATCTCGCCGATGCCGCGCCATTTGCGCTCCGACACCTGGAACACCCGCTCGATGAGTTGCTTCGCGGGCAGGTTCCCATCGCTGCGCACCATACGCTTGTAGGGGTTCTCGACCTCCGCGCGCCCCTCCTCAAGCTGCTTGACCGCCATGTAGATGCCCTGCAGG
>CAZIIS010000081.1:0-4009 GCA_964539295.1 uncultured Fimbriimonadaceae bacterium
GGCCTCGATCTTCTTGCCCAGGTATTCCGGCGTCCGACCGACCATCAGCCCGGCCACGAAGACCGCGACGATGACGAAGACCAACATCCCGTAGAGCCCTGACCCGACCCCTCCGAATACGACCTCGCCCAGTTGCATCAGCCCCATCGCCACCAGTCCGGCGATGGGCGTCAGGGAGTCGTGGCTTGCGTTGGTCGCGCCGTTGCTGGCCGCGGTGGTGGCGACGGCCCAACCCGCCGAATCCACGACGCCGATCCGCATCTCTTTTCCCTCGGTGTTCTGCTCCGACGCCAGCCCCAGCCGGGTGAAGGCGGGGTTCCCGGCGCGTTCGGCCGCAACCGTCGGCACAAGCGCGGCAACGAAGATGACGGTCATCGCGGCCAGCAGCACCACCCCTTGGCGCGGCTGTCCGACCATGCGGCCGAACGTGACGCAGAGCGCGGCGGGCAGAAGAAGGATCGCCACGACGCTGAGTAGGTTTGTGACGCCGTTCGGGTTCTCGAACGGGTGCGCGGAGTTGGTCCCGAAGAACCCGCCGCCGTTGGTTCCGAGCTGCTTGATGGCGATCTGCGAGGCCGCCGGCCCGACGGCGATGGTCTGCTCGGCACCCTGAAGGGTGTGCGCGTGCACGGGCGGGCCGAAGCTCTGCACGACGCCCTGGGAGACGAGCGCCACGGCCAGGACCAGCGAGAGCGGAACGAGCACGTACAACGTGCTGCGCGTGAGATCGACCCAGAAGTTGCCGATCGTCTCGGCCTGCCGCTGCCTTAGGCCGCGGATCAGCGCCGCGAGCACCGCGATGCCGCTGGCGGCGGAGACGAAGTTCTGAACGGTTAGGCCCAGCATCTGGGTGAGGGCGGACATCGCCGCCTCGCCGCTGTAGGACTGCCAGTTCGTGTTGGTCACGAAGCTCACCGCCACGTTGAACGCCGTGTCGGGACGCACCGGCCCCAGGTGGGCGGGGTTGACCGGGAGGACGCCCTGCAGGCGCTGGAGCAGGTACACCGCGACCAGGCCGACGCCGCTGAACAGCATGACGGACACGGCGTACGACTTCCAGTTCATCTCCTCGTGGGCCCGGACGCCCGAGAGCCGGTAGGCGAGCCGTTCGAGCGGTTCGAGAAGGGGGCTGAGCAGCGTCCGGTCGCCCTCAAGAACCTTGGCGACGTACACCCCGATCGGCCAGGCGCCCAACAGCACCAACGCGATCGGCAGGAACGCTCGGACCCATTCGGTCGTGGTCATCAGAACCTCTCCGGCCTGAGCAGCGAATAGCCCAGGTACACGAGCAGCAACAGGGCGATCCCACCCATCAAGCCAGTCATGGGTTACTCCCTGCCCAGCCGCTCCAGCCCGCCGACGAGCCAGAGGCTGAGCGCCACAAGGACTGCGACCATTCCAATTGCCACAACGTCCATGACGCCGAGTGTGGCCGCCTGCAAGTCAACGCCGCGTCAAAACCGACGCCGGGGTGTAAGGATTTGGTAAAGGCCGCCGGCCAAGCAAAGCCCGGCGGACCGCAGGGCGTTGTGTCAAACTAACAAGCTGAGCTTTCTGCGGCGGTGAGTCCAGTTTGGGTGTTCTAACGGAGGAAAAGCGCGTCATCGGCGAAGCAAGCGGACCACGCGGAGCGGCACAAAGAGCATCCCGGCTTGTCCTTGCCGGGCTCTTGGGGGCCAAGACGGCGCGGTCCGCGGCATCGGTAGGGCGGTACGGTGGGCGGGGCAGTCTGAATCCAGACGCGGTCGAGGCGAACTCCCTGGGCGACCTTTTCCGACGTTCGGTTCGCCTGTACGGCAAGCGCACCGCGTGGATGGCGCCGGAGAACGGCGGGTTCACGCCCTACACCTTCGAAGAGGCTTACGAACTCATCTTCCAGCGCGCCCGGCTGCTGCACGCCCTGGGGCTGCGGCGCGGCGACCGGATGGCGTTGATCGGCGAGTCCTGCATGGACTGGGCGGTCACCGACTGGGCCGCGCAGACGCTGGGGGTCGTCCTCGTTCCCGTCTACCCCACGCTGCCGCCGGACCAGGCCGAGCACATCATCCGAGACTCCGGCTCCCGCGTGGTCATCGCGCTGAACCGGCGCCTGGCTTCGAAGGTGGAGGGCCTGCCCGATGTCCGCGTGGAGGTCGTGCCCGGGTGCGAGGTCGAACCGACGCTGACCCGCGAGGAGTGGGAGGAGGCCATCGACGGCACGAAGCCCGACGACCTGGCCACGCTGATCTACACCAGCGGGACGACCGGCGCCCCGAAGGGCGTGGAACTGGTCCACCGCTGCTTCGTATCGCTCTGCGAGAGCTGCCGGCAGGGCATGCCGATCGACAACACCGACGTCTTCTTGAGCGTGCTGCCCCTGTCGCACGTCTACGAGCGGTTTGCCGGCCATGTGTTGCCGACCTCGCTTGGGGCGTGCGTGGCCTACGCCGGTTCCGTCGCGTCCATCGGCAGCGACCTGCTGAAGGTGCGTCCCACGATCGTGATGACGGTGCCCCGGCTGCTGGAGGCGATCCGCACGCGCGTGTCGAACACGGTGGCCAAGCTGCCGATCGCCAAGCGCATCTTGTTCAAGATGGCGCTGGCATCGGGCTCGCGCCACGCCCGCGGCAAGTTCGCGCCCCTCCACGGCTTCCTGGACTCGCGAGTGCTGGCCACGGTGCGGGCGCAGGTCGGCGGCAACATGCGCTTCTTCGTGAGCGGCGGCGCCGCCCTGCCCGATGCCACGGTCCGGTTCTTCCACGCGGTCGGCATCACGGTTCTGCAAGGATATGGCCTGACCGAGACCACGGCCGTCACGTGCGTGAACCACCCGGACGACGACCGCCCGGAGACGGTTGGCCCGGTGATCCCGGGCGTGCAGGTGATGTTGGCGCCGGACGGCGAGATCCTGGTGAAGGGCGCGTCGGTCATGCGGGGCTACTACCACCTTCCGGATGCCACGCGCGAGGCGATCGACGCCGACGGCTGGTTCCACACCGGCGACGTGGGGGTGATGGTCGGCGACAAGGTCAAGATCACCGACCGGAAGAAGGACATTCTGGTCCTGGTGAACGGCAAGAACGTGGCGCCTCAGCTGTTGGAGAACAAGCTCAAGGACTCGGAGTACGTCGAGGAGGCGGTGGTGTTCGGCGACGGGATGGAGCACCTGTGCGCGCTGATCGAGCCGGCCTTCGAGCCCATGCGCGCCCACTTGGCGGCAAAGGGGATCAAGGTCGAGAGGCCCGAGGCGGTCGCGGCGCACCCCGAGGCGCGCAAGACGATCAAAGCGCACGTCGACCACGTGAACCGGACGTTGGCGGACTTCGAGAAGGTCAAGCGGTTCGAACTGATCGGCGACCACTTCTCGGTCGAGACGGGCGAACTCACCCCCTCGCTGAAGGTGCGCCGGAAGGTGGTTCGGGAGAAGTACCGCCGCGTTATCGATCGCATGGCCCGGTGATTCTCAGGCGTTTCGCTGTCCCAAACCTGGCAAGGCTTGGGGTACCGAGCGTCCGGAACGCCCCTATAATCAGGTCACAGTTGCTCCAAACTGTAAAAAACGGCCCCAGCCAAGGGCCTTACCTGGAAAAGGTACCAACGAACGAGAAGGGATGCCGCGATGCGACGTCCCTTCCGTCTTTTTTACGCCCCGCTTCGCGCCGCCTAGCCGGGAGGCCACCCGAAACGCCGGCCGCCGAGCAGGTGGGCGTGGAGGTGGGGCACCGCCTGACCGGCGTCCTCGCCCTGGTTGAACACGATGCGGTACCCGTGGATCAGGCCAAGCTGTTCGGCGATCTTCTTGGCCGCGTTCAGGATGTACTGGTGATCGCCCGAATCGGGCAACGCCGCGACGCCGCTGATCTCCTGCCGAGTAACGATGAGCACATGGACCGGAGCCTGCGGGTAGATGTCGTTGAAAGCAACGACGTGCTCATCCTCATAGATGATGTCCGCCGGCGCTTCCTTGTTGATGATCTTTGTGAACAGCGTTGGCATGGCGCTATTTTGTCATGTAGATCGTCCACCCGAA
>CAZIIS010000081.1:4109-12393 GCA_964539295.1 uncultured Fimbriimonadaceae bacterium
GGTCGGAGAGCTCCATCAGACGGTGGCTGCGCTCCTGCTTCACGGCGTCCGGTACCGGGTCGCCCCACCGGTCCGCCGGGGTGCCGGGGCGCGGGCTGAAGCGGAACACATGCGCTTTGAGGAAGCCCACATGCCGGCAGACCTCCATCGAATCCTCGAAGTCCTTGTCCGTCTCCGTCGGGAAGCCCACCATCACGTCGGTGGTGAGCGACAGGTCGGGGACCTCGGCCGACAGCCGGTCGCAGAGCGCGACGAACTTGGCGGAGTCGTAGCGGCGGTTCATGGCGCGCAGCACCGCGTCGCTCCCGCTCTGGAGCGGGATATGGAAATGCGGGGCCACCACCCCCTGCTTGGCCAGGGCCACGATGCGGTCGGTCACCTGGTGCATCTCGATGCTGCTGATGCGCAGCCGCGAAAGGCCGGACTCGGCCGCCAGACCTTCCACCAACTCCTCGAAGCCCGGCCCTCCGCTCCCCGTTTCCGGGCCGTAGGCGCCGATGAGCACGCCGGTGAGCACCGCCTCGGCGTAACCGCGCTCGGCCAGGCGCTTGGCCTCCTCCAACACCTCGGCGTAGGGGCGGGAGTGCAGCCCCGGGCGGGTGTAGGGGATGGAGCAGTAGCTGCACATCACGTCGCAACCATCCTGCACCTTGAGCGTGGCGCGCGTGCGACCCGCCGGCGGTTTCTGGCCCGCCGGGGCCGGCTCCCGGGCGACCCGTTCCTTGAGTTCGGGGAACGCCCGAAAGAGGTGGTCGAGCGTACGCAGCTTCTCCGGGTTCGGGACGAGCAGGTCGGCGTAGCGGGGTTGGGCTCCCGCGTTCAGCGCCATCTGTGCGGCGCAGCCGGTGACCACCACCGTGGAGTCGGGGTTCAGCCTTCGGGCGCGCCGGACAGCGTAGCGGCTCTTGCTCTCGGCCACGCCGGTCACGCTGCACGTGTTCACCACGTAGACGTCCGCCTTGGCGCCGAACGACGCGATCGCGAAGCCCGCCGCTTCAAAGCGTTCGACGATGCGCTGGGTCTCGTATTGGTTGACCTTGCATCCCAGGGTGGTGAACGCCGCGGTTGGCACAGCCCGATTGTACGGCAGCGGGCTCTCGGCGCAGGGGGGACCGAACCTGCCAAACTGGTGGCTGCGCATGTCCACGCGGCTTCAGGAGATATGGGACGAGTGCGGGCTGGAATCGCTCGCGCTGGCTCCGCTGTCCGGGCTCTACGCCCTCGGCTGGTTGAGCTACCAAGCCGTCTACGCGTTGGGCTTGAAGCGGGCGGCGCGTCCGCACAGCCCGGTGGTGTGCGTCGGCAACCTGCTGGTGGGGGGCGCGGGCAAGACGCCGTTGACGCTTGCCGTCGCCTCGCTCCTCAAGGAGTTGGGACGCAAGGTTTGCATCAGCGCCAGCGCCTACGGCTTTGAGCGTTCCCACGGCGCCACGCTTGCCCCGGACGGGCCGCTCAGGGCCTCGGAGTGGGGGGACGAGGGCGCGATGATCCGGTGGTTCGCGCCGGACGTGCCGATCATTCTCGGCCGCGACCGGGTGGAGGCGGCGCGGTTGTGCCACGAGCGCCATCCCGACGCGGTGATGCTCATGGACGACGGCTACCAGCACCTGCGGCTGGCCACCGACGTGCGGATCGTCATCGACCCGCCCGGCCTGAAGAACCGGCTGGCCATGCCCGCCGGGCCGTACCGCGAGCCGCGGCGTATCGGGCTGCGGCGGGCGAGCGTCGTGCTGCCGGGGCGGTTCCAGCTGGTTCGGAGCCCGTTGCGGCTCTTCACCCCCGAAGGCTTGGTGGACGACCGAACGCAGCTTCAGGGGCTGGCGGTGAACCTGCTGAGCGCCGTCGCGCGGCCGCAGCGGCTGGTGGCGTCGGTGCGAGAGGCCGGGGCCGAGATCCGCGGCGTGCGCCTCCTGTCCGACCACGATCCGCTCACGGCAGGTACGCTTTTGGATGGTCTGGATCCGGACGTGGCGCTTCTTGTGACCGCCAAGGACTGGGTCAAGTTGCGTGAGCGATCCGACCTTGGCGCCCGCAAGATCCTCGTCGCGTCCTACGACCTGACCGTGGAGCCCCGAGCCGCTTTCCGCTCTTGGCTTGGGGAGCGCATCGATGAAGTTCAACCACAAGAAGTTCATTAACCGGCTGGGGGTGATGGCGCTCGCCGGCACGCAGCGCCGCTTCACGCGCAAGGCGCCCGAAAAGGCGGAGCGTTCCGGCGAGCGCCTGGGACGCCTGCTGTTTCGCCTGAGCCGCAAGCACCGCGAACGAGCGCTCAGCAACCTGGCGATGGCCTTCCCCGAGATGTCGGAGGCCGATCGGCGCCGTCTCGCCGTCCGGGTCTTCGAGCATTTCGGGAAGATCGGCGCCAACTTCGCGGCCGGCGGCAAGCGCTCGATGGCCGAGATCGACGCGGACACGGAGATCGTCGGGCTGCAGAACCTGGAGGACGCGCTGGCCAAGGGCAAGGGCGTCATCTTGATCACCGGCCACTTCGGCAACTGGGAGCGGATGGCCTCCTGGCTTTCGTTCCACGGCTACAAGCTGAGCGTGGTGGCGCGCGACGCGAACGACCCGGAGTTGAACGCCGCGGTGAACTCGCTCCGCGCGGGGCCCGGCACGGCGATCATCTCGCGCGGCCAAGCCGCCAGACCGATCATCCAGCGCCTTCGGAAGAACGAACTGATCGGCATCCTGCCGGACCAGAACAACGACGAGGTGTTCATCCCGTTCTTCGGCAAGCTGGCGGGCGCCACGCTCGGCCCGGGCGTCATCGCCGAACGGACCGGCGCCGCCGTGATCCCGTGCTACGGCCTTTGGATAGCGCCGGGCCGGTACCGCGTGGTCTTTGAGCCGGAGATGCAGGCTGCGCCGGGGTACGAGGTCAAGGGGGAGGGGATGATGGTCTCCATCCACGCCTTCCTCGAGCGGGTGATCCGCGAGCACCCCGAGCAGTGGCTTTGGTTCCACGACCGTTGGAGGAGCGCACGACAGAAAGGCCTCTTGGGATGAGTCCCAGCGTATTGCTGGTCCGGTACTCGGCGATAGGCGATTGCATCATGCTCGCCTGGGCGGCGACGGCCATTCGGCTCGCGTGGCCCAAAGCGCGCATCGTGTGGGCCGTGCAGCGCCGCTGTGCGCCGGCGATCGACGAGGGACGGCTCGCCGACGCCCGCCACATCATCGAGCGGGAGGCGTGGAAGAAACGCCGATTCTCGCCCGCCACGTGGCGCGAGGAGCTTCGCAGCTACCTCGCATTGCGCAAGCAACGCTTCGACATCGGTCTGGACTTCCAAGGCCACTCCAAAACCGCGCTCTGCCTGCGGTTGGCCGCGCCGAAGGTTCGGTTGGCGTCGCGCGCCACCGACGTCTTTGCCAGGAGCTTGAACCCGGTCCCGCGGCTCAAACCTCGCTCGAAGCACGAAGTGGACCTCAACTACGCGCTGATTCGGGAGGTGGGCGAGTTCGACGAGGCCGAAGCGCCGATCCTGCCGCCGCTGACGGAGCCGCGCGCCAAGGTCCGCAAGCTGTTTGCCGACAGCCGGCCGATGGCCACGATCCAGATGGGCGCGGGGCACCCGGACAAGGGCTACCCCGCCGCGTACTGGGGCGCGGTCGCCGCGGGGCTGCTGGAGGCGGGCTACGGGGTGACGGCCATCGGCGGGCCCGGCGACCCGGGTTTGGAGTGCAAGGGGGCGAACAACCTGGTCGGGAGGTGCGACCTGGAGACCAGCCTGGCCGCGGTGGCCGAGAGCGACCTGCATCTGGCCGCCGACACCGGCACGGGCCACGCGGCTGCGGCGTTCGGCGTGCCGGCCGTGGCGGTGTTCGGGCCCACCGACCCGGAGCGCTACCGCCCCTGGTCGCCGCGCACGGTCGTGCTGCGCAACGGCCCCAACCCCGCTTCCGTCTCCCCCAAAGAGGTGCTTGAAGCCGCGTTCAGCCTGATGGAGGGGCGGCAGCTTGCGCTTTTTGATTAGCCGCCTGTCGTCGCTCGGCGACGTGGTCTGCTCGCTGCCGGTCGCGGGGGCGCTCAAGCGGAGCTTCGAGGGGTGTGAGGTCGTTTGGGCCGTAGATCGCCGCTTCTCGGGGGTGGTCGAGTGCTGCCGGTCGGTGGACCGCGTCGTGGTTTGGCCGAAGGAGTGGCGGGCATGGCGGGGGCTCTGGCGGGAGCTGGGCGCGTTCGACGCGGCGCTCGACCTGCAGGGCCTGCTCAAGTCGGCGCTGGTCTTGGCGGGCGCAAAGGCGGAGCGCAAGCTGGGCTACCACTGGCAGCGCGAAGGGGCGTGGCTCTTCTCGCAGCGGGTTCTTCCCGACCCTACCTCGTTCCACGTGGTCGACCAGTACGTGGACGTGGCGCGTGCGGCGGGGGCCGACGCCCACGGGGCCGAGTTCGACCTGGCGCCAAAGGCGGAGGACGTGGAGGCGATGCGCGGAGTGCTGGCCGAGGCCGGGTGGGACGGCGCAAGGCCGCTCGCCCTGTGCAACGCCGGGGCGGGCTGGGCAAGCAAGCGTTGGCCGGCGGCGCACTTCGCCGCCCTGGCGCGGAAGCTCCAGGCCGAGGGCGTGGCGGTCGGCTTTCTGGGCGCGCCGGGCGACCGGCCCGCCTTCGAGGAGGTGCTGGCCTGCGAGCCGGGGCCGGTGCTCGACCTGTTGGGCAAGACCAAGGTGCGGCAACTGATCGCCCTCATCAGCTTGGCGCGCGTGCACGTGGGGGGGGACACCGGCAGCACGCACATCGCCGCGGCGCTGGGCGTGCCGGCGGTGGGGCTCTACTCCATCACGCGGCCGCAGCGTTCCTGCCCCTACGGCCAGGCGGAGCGGTGCCTTTTCGACCCCGACGGCCTGGCGCGCATCCAGCCGGAGGCCGTTCTGGCGAAGGCGATGGACGCGCTCGGATAGAATGAGCCCAGCCATGCGATTCCCCGAGCCCGAAGAGCTTGCCGAACTGCGCCGAGGCAAGACGCTGGTCTTCACCAACGGCGTCTTCGACATCCTGCACGCCGGCCACGTGGGGTACCTGCAGCAGGCGCGGGAACTGGGCGACCTGCTGGTGGTCGGGCTGAACTCCGACGCGAGCGCGAGGATGCTGGCCAAGGGCCCGGACCGTCCGGTCAACACGCTCGACGACCGCGCGACGGTGCTGGCCGCGTTGCGGTGCGTGGACGCGGTGATCCCGTTCGAGGAGCCGACCGCCGAGGCGCTGGTCGCGCGCTTGCGGCCCGACGTCTACGTCAAGGGCGGCGACTACACCATCGAGACGCTCCCCGAGGGGCGCATCGTGCAGTCCTACGGGGGCCGCGTGGTCATCGCGCCGCTGCTGCCCGGGCGCTCCACCACGTCGATCCTGCAGAAGCTCGGTCGGGAGTAGCGTCGCTCCGGCGGGGCGGCTCGGCCGAAGGCAGAAACGTCGACGTTCCTTAACGCATATTTGCGGCCTGTGCAAAACGGTACTTTCCTTCGAATCGCTTCTCGGTTTCGGCGTCGACTTTACACGGGTTGTTGGGGGCTTCTGCGAACTGGTTTTCGCGGACCAGGCCGACGTGGCCGTCGATGAAGGCATAGGCCCCGCGCCCAAAGTAGTAGTTGGAACCGAATGGCGACATGGGCACATAACCGCTACCGCGATGCAATTCAAACCACAGTCGATCCGGCATCACGAGGTAAGGGACGTCGATATACCCGAGCACATCGCCCTCGTAGCGCCGGTAGGCGGCTTGCTCCCCGAAGAGCACGGCTTTGGCGTCGTCCGGGAATACCGGAAATTGGCGGCCAAGGCAATCGTTGACCGAGTAGCCGGTGTTTCTTCCGTACCTCTGAACGACGTAGTACGGCGGGTAGGTCGTCCAGACGGCGGGGTGGTACGGCTCGAGCAACACCTGCCACGTCGTCATCGGCTTTTGGTAGGTGGCGAACATCCCATTGTAGTCCGCGGCGTAGAGCATCTGCGCCGCGGTAAGCTGCTTGAGCTGCGCCAGGGACACGCTCTCCTTGGCCTTCTTCTTGGCGTTGGCCATCACGGGCAGCAGGATCGCCGCCAGCACCGCCAGGATGGCGATCACAACCAGCAACTCGATAAGGGTGAACCCTTTCCAGGTTTTCCTTCTCATCCAGGGGCCTCGTGGTAAGGACGGGTCGTGGAGTGAGCGAAGTTCTAACCATCGCCAAAACACAGTGTGCAGCCAATAAACGCGACCGGTGCGATGCGCTATCGGTATCTTGTTTTGCTGCACCGCAAGCCGGCCCGGGCGGCCGTCGCCCGGGCCCCCGGCCAACCTACGCCCCGGGCGCTTTTCGGCGAGCCCACGGGCGCCATCCGAGAAGGATGAGCCCGACCCCGAGGATCGGCAATCCAATGCGCGCCGCGGTCGCGCCTGGGCTCGGGGCGCGTCCGTTCTCGCCCGCCCCCTTTTTCAAGGACTCGACCGGCGGCAGCGCGCCGTTCCATAGGTACCGTGCGGGTTCGTCGGGGTCGCCTCGGTAGTCGGAGACCCTCGTGCCCTTGGGCAGTTCCACGTTATTGCATGGGGGCACGCTCGCGGCTTGACGGACGAACCGGATCGTCTCGATCCTGCTGCCGTTTGGCATGTACCGGTTGATCAGGCCGTTGCTCCGGTCGCCCGCCACGACGGCGTCGGCCATCCGGACGGGGCCTCGGGTCAGGGGATGGACGGTCCCGGTGATCCGGATCCGCCCTTTGCCTTCCGGTTTCCATTCGACGGTCCACTTCACCGTGCCGGCCTCCACAGCCTCGAACCGCCCTGTTTGAGACCGGTCGACGTCTTGGGCGCCCTCAACCAGGCCGAGGTAGGCGAACCGGTCGAAGGGCGACCAGTAGGCAGTGCTCTCCAGGTTGCGCTGGACCTGGCAGCGCCCGGCATCCCAGGTCACCTGCGCGTCCTTGGCGATGAACACCGTGCATGTGTCCGACTTTCCGGTCGAGAGGTTGTGGATGGGATACTGGAGACGGGCCACGGCGCCACCCAAGGCGTACACGAGCTTGCCAGAATAGGAATAGCCGTGCGCCAATCTCTCGGCGGCGGCCCGTATACCCGGGCTCTGCTCGTTGTTCAGCCTTGGATCGGCGCCGTTTTGGACCAACGGAGCCGCCAGTGAGCGACTGATCGCGCCGACGTCCTTCGCGTTGCCGGCGTCCTTGCGTATCTCAACGGCGAACTCCTGGGCGTAAGCGAAGACGGCGAGCACGAACGGCAACAGGAAGGTGGCGGCTTTTTCTGTCATGGGTTGGTCACCTGTACTGAAGGGAGGCTAGCGGGGCTGCGGGCCTGCCATCGGGGCCGGCGGGTACGGGACCAGGCTGCACGTTTGCTCGACGCCAATGTACTGATAGGTGTTCTGCACGGTGCCATCGTCGCATACACATCCCTTTCCCGCCGAGGGGGCGCATGCTTTTTCGGTAACCGTACACGTGACGTCGCCGTTGGTCTTGTAGTAGCACGTCGGAGCGTTCCCCCACCACTCGCAAGAGCCCTTCTTCCAGGTGGTGATCTTGCAGACCGTGCTGTCCAAGCAGTTCTCAACTGGACAATTCACCACGTTGTAGTGATCTGTCCACACACACCTCCAGATGCCGGCGTTGGCGACTGAGATGGCGATCAAGATCGCCAGGGTTGTTATGAGTTTCTTCATTGTTCCTCCGATGCATAAATGACCTTGGCAAAACGGTACTTCCCCTTGAAGAGCTTCTCGGTCTCGGCGTCCGCGTCGCAGAGGGAATCCGGGTCGACCAAGAACTGGTCTTCGCGTGCCATTCCTATGTGGCCATCCAAAAAGGCGTAGGCGCCCCGGCCGAAGTAGTAGTTGGAGCCGAACGGCGATACGTTCACCAGGCCCCGCACGGTGAACACCCTTCTCTCGCACATAAGCCGATCGGGCAGCGCGGTGTCATAAAAACCGGTAAACCCGTAAACGCCGCCGACTTTAATCCGGTAGGCGGCAAGTTCCGCGAAGAGAACGACCTTTGTCTGGTCCGGATAGCTTCCCCGCCGGCTATCAAGGCACCCGTTCACCGCGTAGCCCGTGGCAAGGCCGTACTCCTGCACCGCGAAGTACGGAGGATGCGTGTTCCATACGGACCCGTCATACGGCTCAAGCAAAGCCATCCACGGACCGTTGCGCCCCTGATAGACAGCGTAGCCCCCATCGTTGTCGGCGGCGTACATCATCTGCGCGGCGGCAAGCTGCTTGAGTTGCGCAAGGGACACGCTCTCCTTGGCCTTCTTCTTGGCGTTGGCCATCACGGGCAGCAGGATCGCCGCCAGCACCG
>CAZIIS010000082.1:0-12321 GCA_964539295.1 uncultured Fimbriimonadaceae bacterium
CGGGGTCGAAGACCCCGGGCTATTACCTGCGACGCCTCCAGCGTCGCGGAACGGCCGGAGACAACACGAGGCGAACCAGCGGAGGTCTACCAGCAAATGACCTCCCCCTGCACCCCCTCCGCAAGCGGAGGGGGAAATACATGGTGCAGCCCGAACCAGTGCGCCTTGCGCCGCCCCCTACACCCCCTCCGCATGCGGAGGGGGGAGGACGCCGCGGCGGTCGCCAATGCGCGGTGCCGCCGCTAGCCGACCAGCACCTGGGTGCGGCCCGCGTTGGGGCATTCCCAGGCGAGTTGGGCGGTACCGCCCTCGTCGACGAACTTGCCTGAGGCGAGCAGGTCGCCCTCGGGGCCGCGGACCTCGGCGAGCGAGGCCGAAGCCGACTCCAGGCTGAGCGTGACCCGTAGCTTGGCCGCCGGCAAAACCTCGACGGTGGCGTCGAACGAGACGCCCGCGCACCGCAGGCTCCGCACCACGTACCGATTGCCCGGGACGAGAAGCCGTTCCGGGAGGGTCGGCGCGAGGAAGAAGCCCTTGGCGGTCTCGCGGAAGCCGAGCAGGTTGCGGATGAGCAGCGTCGGGAAGGTGGCGCCCCAGCCGTAGCACTCGGCGCCGTTGCGAATGCGCTCGTGCAGTTCGATCGGCCAGAACTCGCCGCTCACGCCGGGCACGCGGTAGTTGAGGTGCTCGGGCAACCCGACGTCGGCGGTTCCGACGGAGAGCAGGTCGCGCGAACAGGAGCGGCCGTACACCCGATCGGCCACGTCGGCCAGCACCTCGGCGGACAGCTCGGTCTCTCCGCAGTTCCAAGCGGCCTCGGTGAACGGCTGCATGAAGGAGGGCCATTCGAGCCAACCGGTCGGGTTCTCGCGGAACCAGGCCAACTTGCCGCGGACGGCCTCGGCCTGCTCGGGCGTGGCGATGCCGACCGCCAGGGGCATCACCATCATGACGTCCATGTAGTCGGGCAGCACGATCGGCTCGTTGGTGCGTCCGTCGAAGTCGCGGAACCAGCCGTCGGCGAACATGCTTCGCGTGCGCTCGATGCGCTTCTTGGCGTCGGGCATCCAGTCGTCCTCCACCTCCAGGCGCGAGGCGAAGAAGGCCATCGTGTGGTAGGCGTGGGCCATGG
The DNA here is from genome assembly GCA_964539295.1 of uncultured Fimbriimonadaceae bacterium. Classification (GTDB taxonomy): domain Bacteria; phylum Armatimonadota; class Fimbriimonadia; order Fimbriimonadales; family Fimbriimonadaceae; genus CAZIIS01. The sequence goes on from CAZIIS010000082.1 coordinate 1,133, forward strand.
CGGCCTCCACGTCCACCGTGCGGACGAACCACGCGGCCTTCCCTTCCTCGCCCTCCTCGATGAGGAAGCGCTTGGAGCCGTCCTGGCCGGACTCCCAGGAGTTGTCGCAGTGGAACCAGCCCTCATCGTCGGTGCGGTTCTCCTCCCACCATTGCAGGAACGCCTTCAGGTAGGGGTAGAGCTGCGCCAGCCACTCGTCGTCCTGGTCGCGGCGATAGATGGAGCGGGCCACGAGGAACGGCAGGCCCCAGATGGGAGCGGTGCCGCATTCGGCGCCGCTCATGCCGATCATGTTCATGCTGCCGTCTTCGCGGGAGCACGGCACATTGGGCGCCGGGGCGTCGGCGAAGGTACCAAGCAGCATGTCCTTGGCCAGGTCGACGTCGGCGTAGCTGAGCGCCATGGCGTCGAGGGCGGCCTCGCCCAGCACGGCGCGGGGCGTGTAGATCTGCATGCCGTCCCAGTGGTGCTTGTAGATGCCCAGCGGCTCGCGGGCGGTCATGCGAAGCGTCTCGTAGTCGTACACCCAACCCTGTTGCCAGGCTTCGGGCCAGTCGCCGTCGAGCGTGGGGGCGGAGGACCAGAATGCGGAGTCCTCGTCGAGCTTGGCCTGCAGGATGGCCGCGGCGGCGGCGAGCACGCGCTCGTGGGTCTCCGAGGCGTACCGTTCGTTCATGCCCCGGGTGAGGCAGAGGGTGACCCTCTCGGACGCGCCGTCTTCGAGGTGCACGTGGTAGGCCATCGTCGAGTAAGCGGCGCCGGGGAAGGCGAACGCCACGCCCTCGTTGGAGTCGAGCGAACCGGCGGCCACGCCGCTCTGCCACTCCGCCATGTCGTTGGTGGCCCGATAGGCGTCTTGCGGCCGGTCGGCGCCGAGCAGGAAGACGTCCCCTCCTGCCCAGATCTTGGCAACGGCGGCGTAGAGCGTCTTGCTTTGGGTGGCGGAGACGCCGTCCCCGCCCCACCACGCGCGCTCGATGTGGCCGAACTCGTTGGTGGCGAAGAGCTTGAGGTTCAGGGCCTTGCCGGACCGATTGACCAGGTCGACGGCGCAGAGGAGGGCGTGCTCCTCGGCCAGGGCGTAGACCACCTCGACCTGCACGCCGTCGCGCTCAAAGGCGACGCTCTGCAGCAGCTTGCTGTGGAAACGGCCAGAAAGGCGCACACCGGCCTTCTTGAAATCGTCGACGGTGTTCAGCGCCACACCTTCCCACTCCAGCCCGATGTGAAGGAGCGAGAGGTAGTTGGCCACGCGGCGGGGACCCTCGCCATAGGGCCACGGCATGCGACGGCACCAATAGCCGAAACCGAGGGGCGGAACGCTCCGAAGAACGCCGCTGCGGTTCATCACGGCGCTGTGCCAAGGGTTATCGAGGTAGCCGTGCGGGGTGTAGTCCAGCGCGGGCTGTCCATTCGCGAGCGTGTCGGACATGACTTGCGTATCTTACGGCAGCCTTCGGCCCCAGCGAAGGCGAACATGGGTAGATCTGCTTCGATTCCGCCGTAGGTGTGTTATAATTGGCACGTTACGCTTCGTGTCGGCTCGCCTTGCTACGCTGGATTGCCGGTCATCGCACCGTTCTCGCGTGTCGTAAGTGTCCCCGCAGAATCGCAACAGTAGAAGCGAAGGGCTTGTCCCTTCGCAACGAGAACGCACATGGCAACCAAGAGACTATACGTCGGCAATCTGTCGTACTCCACCAGTGAGGCGGCTCTTACCAACGCTTTCGCCGAGTACGGCGGAACGAACGCGCGCATCATCGAGGGTCGTGGCTTCGGTTTCATCGACGTCGAGGCCGCTCAGATGGAGGCCGCAATTGAGGCCAAGAACAACACGCAGCTTGACGGCCGCACGCTGACGGTGAACGAAGCTCGCCCGCGCGAGGACAACCGCAGTGGCGGCGGCGGCGGTGGCGGACGGAGCGGCGGTGGTCGCTCGGGTGGCGGCCGCAGCAGCGGCGGCTACGGCGGCGGACGCAACCGCTGGTAAGCCGCAACTAGCGTCCCAAGTGGCGCGGAACCCCCAGGCGACACAGTCGCCCGGGGGTTCGTTTCGTTTTGGGCCTATTGCGGTTGAGCGGCCGGACGGACCAATGCGGCCAACGCGATCAGCAGCAACCCAAGCCAATAGAGCGGCATCACCGCCTCCTGCGGCACGGGGAACGGAACGTCCCACCGCGCGAAGGCCAGCACGGTGTCGCTCAACCCGAAACTGACCGCGCCGATCGGCGCCAACCAGGTGAGGCTATCGCGTTCCGCCGTGGCGAAGGCGCGCCACATCATGGCGGCGATAACGACGACGTAGGCCGCAACCGGCAGGATCATCGAGCCCAGGTTCGGCAGGAGCGGCACGAACGCCGCCACGCCCCAGGCCGCGAACGGCAGCGCCCAGAGCGGGCGCAACCGGCGCTCAGCCGTCACAAACGCGGCGACGAACAGCACATGGCCGAGCAGGAACGCGCCCATTCCCAACAGAAACCCCGGATCTGCCCAGCCCAGCAGGATGTCGCCGAAGGCACAGCCCACGAGGCCGGAGGCGGTCAACACTCCGTAGACTCTGGAACGCGCCATCACGCAGAGCGCAGCCAGGCAGAGCGCCGGGATCGGCTTGGCCAGCACCCGCATCTCGGGCACGCAGAAGAACACGATTACCCAGACAAACCCCAGGGCCGCGACCATCAGCGACAGGGGACGGCGGCTGAGCGTCATAGTTTCACCGTCTGGCCCTGCTTGGCGATCGCCACGGGCCAGCCGAACCTCTCCTCGATCTTCTCCTTCAGGGAACGCTGGGCGGGCGGCTCGCCATGCACCAGCCAGGTCTGGCGCGGAGGCTCCTTGAACGATTCCAACCAGCACAGGGTCTCGGCGTAGTCGGCGTGAGCGCTGAGCATGTCCAGACGCTCGACCTGGGCGCGCACCCGCACCGGTTGCTTGTGGATGTAGACGGTATCGGCGCCCTCGATGATCTCCCTTCCCTTCGTCCCCTCGGCCTGGTAGCCGGTGAAGAGGAGGATGGTGGATTCGTCCGGCAGGCGACGCTTGAGGTGGTGGACGATGCGCCCGCCGGAGAGCATGCCGCTGCCGCTGATGATGACCATCGGTCCGGTCATGTCGTTGAGGGCGATGCTGGCGTTGCGGTCGCGCACGAACCGCACGAGGTCGGGGCTCAGCGGCGAGCGGCCGTCGCTCATGTCGAGCTTCATCTCGGTGTCGAAGTCCTCCTCGTGTTGCGTGTAGAGGAGGGTGGCGGCGCTGGCCATGGGGCTGTCGACGTAGACCGGGATGCGAGGCATGCGCCCCTGCTCCTGAAGCTCGTGGATGTACCAGAGCAGCTCCTGGGTGCGGCCGATGGCGAAGCTGGGAACCAGGACGCAGGAGCGGTCGCGCACGGCCTGCGCGAAGATGCGTTCGAGCGCGGGCAGCGGGTCCTCGTTCGAGTGCAGGCGGTCGCCGTAGGTGCTCTCCAGCACGAGGTACTCCGCGTGCTCGATCGGCGTGGGGTCCTTGATGATCGGTCGGTCGTACCGGCCGAGGTCGCCGGTGAACAGGATGCGCTCGCCGTTCTCGAAGTAGATCTCGGCGAAGGAGGAGCCGAGGATATGGCCGGCGTTCAGGAACCGGAAGGTGGCGCCGCCGGGAAGCTCGATCCATTGATAGCAGTGGGCCGGCTTGAAGCGCTTGAGCGAGGCATAGGCGTCGGCTTCCGTGTAGAGCGGCAGCGCCGGGGTGTGGCGGGTGATGCCGTGTTCGTTGCGGTAGCGGGCCTCTTCCTCTTGGATGCGGCCGCCGTCCGGAAGGCTGATGCGCGAGATGCCGATGGTGGAGGGGGTGGCGTAGATGGGGCCGCGGAACCCCTGCGCCACGAGCCGCGGCAGGTAGCCGATGTGGTCGGTGTGCGCGTGCGTCACGATCACCGCGTCGATGGAGGAGGGCTCGACCGGGAATGGCGCCCAGTTGCGCTCCTTGAGCTCAGGGAGGCCCTGGAAAAGGCCGCAATCCACGAGAACCCGATGCTTGCCAATCGAAAGCAGGTGGCGCGAGCCGGTGACGGTCTCGGCCGCGCCAAAGAAGGTGACGCTTTGAGGCATGTCGCCAGTATGCCCCACGGTAACATTCGCTGCATGCTGAAGGCGGACGTCGCGATCATCGGGGGCACCGGCGTGGCGGAGCGGTTGGCGGAGCTTGGGGGCGTGCCGTTGGTCGTACCCACGCCCGAGGGGCCGCTTCGCGGGCGGCTCGTCCGGTGGGAGGGGCTGAGCCTGGTGACGGCGCCGCGCCACTCGGCGGGCCATCGCACCCCTCCGCACCGCGTGAACTACAAGGCGATCGCGTTGGGCCTGCGGGCACTTGGGGTGCGGGGCTGCCTTTCGAGCGCGGCGGTCGGTTCGCTCCGTGCCGACTGGAACGTCGGGCACATGGCGACGTGTACCGACATGCTGGACCTGAGCGGGCGGCAGTTGACGCTGTTCGACGCCACGGTGCAGCACACGGAGATCGCCGAGCCGTTCCCTGCGTCGAAAGCGATCCTCCAGTCGGCGGATGCGTTGAACGAGGAGGTCGAGCCGCAGGCGGTCTACGTCTGCGCCAACGGACCGCGCTACGAAACTCCGCGCGAGGTGAAGACGATGCGGGCCTTGGGCGGCGACGTGGTCGGAATGACCGCGGCGAGCGAGGCGGCGCTGATGCGCGAGGCGGAGGTTCCCTACGGCTGCCTGGCGGTGGTGACCAACATGGGGTGCGGCCTCGGCGGACCCGCGCTGGAACACGGGCACGTCGCGGAAGCGATGTCGGACCTGGGCGAAAAGGTGACGCGCATCCTGCTGGAGGCGGCGAAGACGTTGGCGAAGTGAGGCTATGGTCAACCGGCGCACCTTCGTCCTGGCACTGGCGCTGACGCCCGGGATAGGCGGACGGACGATCGCGCGCATCATGTCCCGGAACCTGCTGATCGGGCGGACGCAGGATGCGTTCATGCGGCTGGGCCCGGAGGCGCTTCGCTCGGAGTACCGGATGACCGCGGCGGTGGCCGCACGGTGGACCGCGACCAAGCAGGAGCGGCTGGAGGAGGCGGAGCGGACCGAGGAGAAGTTCGACCGGTTCGGCGTTACGCTGATGACCTGCGGCGACGCGCACTACCCACAACGGCTGGAGGCGATGGACGACGACCCGCCCGGCGTGCTCTACCTCTACGGCAACGCGCGGCTCCTGGAAGCGCAGACCTTCTGCGTGCTGAGTTCCCGTCATTCCCCGCCCGAAGCGCTGGAGATGGTGGACAAGCTGGCCGAGCGGGGGATCCTGAACGCGGAAACGCTCGTCAGCGGGCACGACACGCCGGAGTACCAGCGCTCGGCGGTGGCGCCGCTCCGGTGGGGGACGCCGCGCATCCTCGTTCTCGACTGCGGGATGTTCAACGCGCTCGGCGACGAGTTGCGGGATGAGCCGTTCCGGGCCGCGCGGCTCTGGCGCTACCGGTTCGATGCCGAGACGGACCTGGCGGTGAGTTGCGTTCAGCCGGAGCGGGACTACCACCGCGCGAGCAACGCGATCCGCGACAAGCTGATCGCCTCGCTATCGATGCGCCTGGACTTTGCCTGGGTGGCCGCGGGGGGCAACATGCACCGGCTGGCGCGCCTGGCGCTGAAGGCAGGGCGGGCGGTGCGCGTAAGCGACCTCTCACCGTGCGCAAGGGAGCTTTGGGCCGCCGGCGCGGGGCGGATATCGGCTAAGTGAGCCGGGCCACGCACTCGGGCGATTCGAAGCGCGGGTTGCTCACCCGCTTGTCCACCGGGAACGCCTCCATCGCGTCGGCTCGGTAGGGCGCCAATAGGGGCTGCAGGCTGCCGGGGCGTTGGTTCCCCAGGTCCAGCCAGATGTCGTAGGCGTTGCGGGGCAAGATAACCGGCATGCGGTTGTGCATTGGGGCGATCAGCTCGTTCGGCTCGGTGGTGATGACGGTGCACGTTTCGAGCGCGCCCTCGGGACCCTCCCAGTACTCCCAAAGGCCGGCGAGGGCGAACGCCTCCTCGTCCCGTAGGTGGACGAAGAAGGGTTGCTTGGCGCCGCGCTCCCCCTGCCACTCGTAGAAGCCGCTCGCCGGCAGAAGGCAGCGCCGTCGTTTGAACGCGGTGCGAAAGGACGGCTTCTCCGCGAGCGTCTCGGCGCGGGCGTTGAACAGCCGGTCGCCGATCGAGATGTCGCGAGCCCAACCCGGGATCAACCCCCACCGCATCAGGCGCATCTCCCGGTTGCCGCCGGGCAACTCGACCACGACGGGGACGGCCTGCGTGGGCGAGATGTTGTAACGGGGCACGAGGTCCGACACGCCGTAAACCCCGAAACGGTCCTCCATGAGCGTCCAGCCAAAGAAACAGTACCGTGCGCACATGTCGGTTCCCCGCCCGCGATGCTACCCCCAGGAAATCAGTTTCGCTGAGCGCATTGCCTGCAGTCGGGGTCGTCCTGGAAGACGCAGTGGGCGTGCGGGCACAGGCTTGCGGGGCAGATGCTGCGCACCGGCTCGCCCGTATCTCGCTGCACGTTGCAGGCGTAGACCTCGGAGGTCTCGCTCTCCAGGTCCGGCTCGTCGAACCCATCCGTCAGGCCGCGCTTCAGGCGGAACAGCCGAACCGGCCTCTCCAGGAACATGGCGAGCGCCACGACCAGGTAGATGGTCGAGAAGAGCGGATGGACCTGCTCCTTCGAAACGGCGACGGGCAGCAAGTGCGGGAAGGCGTCGATGAGGAACGGCGCCAGGAGCTGGCCGAAGAACAGGCTGATGAGCAAGAGGGCCTGGGAGACCGACAGCCGCATGCCCGCCAGGATGACCACCGCAAACACCGACTGAGCGGCGGTGAGCATGATCTCGTGCATCTGGAAGTCGCCCATCGGGATCGGGTGGTCGAAGGAGCCGTGCGCCACTCCGTAGACGCCCGGGATCATGCCGACCAAAAGCGTCCATTGGTTCAACTTTGCGGCCAACAAGCTACCCAACGCAAGGCTTGCCTGCCGCCGAAGGGCGAACATGATGGCGACGATGAACTCCGGCGCCTCGGAGGCGATCGGCGCCAACCACTGCACGAGCAGGAACTCGTTGATATGGAACGCCTTCCCCGCCCCGATGAGCCCCTCGGAGAACGGCTCGGCGTTGGTGCCGATGATGATCGCGGCAAAGGCAAAGAGGATCACGGTCGCCAAGCGCCGCGTCCGAGTCGGCAGGCTGAGCAGCAGCAACGAAGGGCCGGTGGCCTCGGGCTCCGATGGCGGCCGCTTGCGCGCGATGGCGACGTACCAGACGTAGATGCCGATGAAGACGATGCCGTCGTACCAGGCCAGAGACCCCTTGATCGGGATGAAGAGCGCGTAGAGCGAGGCAAAGCCGAGGAAAAGCAGTTCGAGCCGGCGCTCCTTCTCGAGGATCACCGGTCGGCGCGAAAGGAACCAGAAGATCAAGGCGATGGCCGCCCACCCCACGCCGATGAGCAGCCGGTTTGCGCCGGTCATGTTGGCGATCGCGTAGCTCGCGTACCCGCCCTCCGGATTCCTGCCGGCCTGCCAGGTGAAGTACATGTCGACCGAGTACTCGGGGAGCACGGCGATGAGGGCCACGACGGCGAGCGCGAGGGTGGGGGAGATATCCGCCTGAGCGGCGTCGCACGCCCAGAGCAGGATGAAGGAGGCGCTCATGATGGCCGCCCCGCAGATGATAGCCATCCAATGCGGCGGCAGGGGGACGCCGGCCAGGTGCACGGCGCAAGCGGGCGCGGTGGCCAAGGCGGCCAGAAGGAACGGAGCGTAACGTTTCAGGTATGCCATCGGGTCCTCGGTGCGCGTGGTGTTCATACGAATTGGCCACGCGCACGGCGATGCGCGCAACCAAAGCTCTCACACCCGGGGAACCCGGCTGAGCAGACCAGGGGTGAAACCCCGTGCATGTTGATCTGCTCGAAGCCGCTGCCGCGGCTTTGCTACTCCACTTTGGAGGTACTGCGGTCTTTTTTTACCACGGATCGCGTGCGGGCGATGGTCCGAGACCTGCCCTCAAGAGCGGCCCGTCTGGGTCGCCAAGGTCAATGTAAACTTGCTTAATGGACTTCGCCACCATACTCGAGAAGATCATCGCGAAAGAGGACATCCGTCGCGACGAGGCACGGTGGCTGATGGGCCGGATGTTCGCCGGCAAGGTGCACGACGCGCAGATCGGCGCCTTCCTGGTCGCCCTTAGGATCAAGGGGTGCGTGCCGGAGGAGTTGGTGGGTTTCGCCGAGGCCATGCGGGAGACGGCTAAGACGCTCAAGCATCACCACGCCGGTCTCGTCGACACCTGCGGCACCGGTGGGGGGCGCGCCAGCTTCAATATATCATCCGGAGCGGCGATCGTGGCTGCGGCGGCGGGCGCGAAGGTCGCCAAGCACGGCAACCGCGCCGTAACCAGCAAATGCGGCAGCGCCGACGTGCTGGAGAAGCTCGGCGTAAAGCTGATCGATTCGGTGGACGGGCTGGAGAAGGTGCTGAACGAGGTGGGCCTGGTCTTCATGTTCGCCCCGCACCATCACCCTGCGATGGCGCACGTCGGGCCCTCGCGCAAGGTGTTGCGGTTCCGCACCGTCTTCAACCAGCTTGGCCCCTTGGCGAACCCGGCGGAGGCGGACCGGCAACTGCTGGGCGTTTACGACTTCGACATGCTCAGCCCGATGGCGGAAGCGATGCGGATGCTGGGCGCCGAGCGCGCCTTCGTGGTCCACAGCAGCGACAACATGGACGAGATCTCGCCGTGCGACGCGACGCGCTATGCGACCATCCGCGAAGGCAAAGCGCACGAAGCGGAATGGACCCCGCAGGACTTCGGCCAAGAGCCCCTGCCCGTCTCGGCCACCGCCCCGGGCGCGTCAATCGCCGAAAGCGCCGAGATCCTTATCGAAGCAATTTCGAAGGTCGATTCGCCGCGAGCCAAGGCGATCATTCCAAGCTCCGCTGCGGCGCTCGTGCTGGCCGACCTGGCCCGGACCACGTTGGAAGGCGCCGAGATGGCGCGCGAGGCGATCTCCTCGGGCAAGGCCACCGAGAAGCTGGCGCAGCTGGTGGAAGCCACGAACCGGGCATGAACGTCCTCTCGCGCATCTTCGAGGCCAAACGCGCAGCCCTGCCCGGGCTGATGGCCGCCCGGCCGCTGGTTGAGATCAAGGCGGAAGCGAAGGACGCTCCTCCGACGCGCGGCTTCGCCGCCGCGCTTCGCTCGGCCGACCGTCCGGTGGCGCTGATCGCCGAGGTGAAAAAAGCCAGCCCCGTGAAGGGGGTGGTGCGCGAGGACTTCGAGCCGGTCTCGATCGCCCGCGCCTACCAACAAGCTGGAGCGCACGCCCTGAGCGTGCTGACTGACGTCGCGTTTTTCCAAGGTTCGCCGGATTACCTACACTTATGTCGCGACGCGACCTCCCTGCCGGCGTTGCGCAAGGACTTCACGGCGGACGCCTACCACGTGTACGAAGCGCGCGTGTTGGGGGCGGACGCGGTGTTGCTGATCGCGGCGTGCCTGGAGCGCTCCCAGATTCGGGAGTGGCGGGAGCTTGCCGAGGAGTTGGGGATGGACGCCTTGGTCGAGGCGCACAGCGAGGAGGAGGCGGAGCTCGCCATCGAGACCGGGGCCACGCTGGTCGGCCTCAACAACCGCGATCTGAAGACCTTTGAGACCACGCTGGACGTGAGCGAGCAGGTCATCCCCCGCATCGCCGGTCGGGCGACGGTGGTGAGCGAGAGCGCGCTCCACACGCCGGAGGACGTGGCGCGGGTAGCTCGGGCGGGGGCACGGGCCGTGCTGATCGGCACGGCGTTCTGCAAAGCGCCCGACCCGGGCGCGAAGGTTCGCGAGGTGATGGGATGGTAACGCGGGTGAAGATCTGTGGCATGACGCGGGTGCAGGACGTCGAGGCGGCGGCCGCCCTTGGCGCGTACGCCGTAGGGTTTGTGTTCGAGCCGAGCAGTTCACGGTACGTGGGGACGCGCGTGGACCTCGAGGAGTTGGTGGGGGCGGTACCGCCGATGGTGGAGGCGGTGGCGGTGTTCGCCTCGTTCCACTCGAACGAACGCCTTCCCGCGCGGATCGGCGCCGTACAGGCGTTCGACGCCCCCGTCGGCCTTCCGCAGAAGCGAATCCTGGCCTTTCGCCAGCGCGACCTGACGGTAGAAGGGGTGGTTGCAGCGGCGCACGGGGCGGACGCGGTGTTGCTGGACGCCTACGACCCGGCCGCTTACGGCGGCACCGGCAAAACGGTGGACCTGGGCTTCGCGGCGGAGCTCCGACAGGCGCTGCCCATACCGATGGTGCTGGCCGGGGGGTTGACTCCCCAGAACGTGGCGGAGGCAGTAAAGAGAGTGCGGCCCTTCGCTGTAGACGTCAGTAGCGGTGTGGAGTTGGAACCAGGTGTAAAGGACGCTGAGAAAATGCGTTCGTTCCTGGATGCGGCGCGCAATGCGTGAGCTTTGCGGCACAAAACCGACCCATTTCGCGACATCTGGGAACTAAGAAAGGGCGGGAACGTTGAAAGGAGAGCAAAGTTCGTTCCCGCCCAGAAGCTACCAGAGGCGTCCAGCCGCATTCCCTCAACAAGGACATGCCCAAGGTCGCCCCTTGGTTTATGGATAAAAGTATACAAACCCGTATTCCGATGCAACACCGCATTCATTGCACTCTTGTGCGCAATTATCACGGTGCCCGTTCGTCAGCGGAAACGTTGGTCGGCGAACGCGGGTTTGGCCTGGAACGTGCGAGGAACGGCTGGTATAATCCGAAGTCAACTTCGAGGAGGCGGTACCCGCTTGAGCCTAGCCATCGAAACGAAGAACCTCACCAAGAGTTATAAGAGCCGAGGCGGTCAGAAGATCAACGTCGTCAACGACCTCAACCTGCAGGTCGAATCGGGCGAGATCTTCGGCTTCCTGGGGCCGAACGGCGCCGGGAAGACGACCACCATCAAGATGCTGTTGGGCATCATCTACCCGTCTTCGGGCGATGCCTACGTGTACGGCAAGGAGGCCGGCGACATGGCCGTCCACCGGATGATCAGCTACCTTCCGGAGAAGCCGTACTACTACGAGCACATGACGGGCCTCGAGGTGCTGCAGTTTTACGCGTCGCTGTTCGGGATCAAGAGCGCACAGAAGTGCAAAGAGCTTCTGGAGCGCGTGAACCTGCA
>CAZIIS010000083.1:0-12222 GCA_964539295.1 uncultured Fimbriimonadaceae bacterium
CGCCCTACCCCCAGTGGTGGCAGGTCGACCTCCAGGCGCCCGAGACGATCGGCTCGGTGCAGGTCTTCCCGTACTGCGAGGCCGGTCGCTACTACCAGTACACCGTGGAGGCGTCGCTGGACGGCTCGAACTGGACCCAGGTGGCGGACATGAGCCAGAACAAGGCGCCATCCAAGAGCACCGGCTTCCTGCACCGCTTCGAACCGGTCAAGGCGCGCTTCGTGCGAGTCAACATGCTCTTCAACAGCGCGAACACCGGCGTTCATCTGCTCGAAGTCCGGGTTTTCCGCCCCTAGCTCCCCCGCAAAAGGAACGAGCCCGGCGCCAAAGGCGTCGGGCTCGTCGATCGGGTTCCTGTCCAGCTACTTCAACCGGCCGGAGTAGTACAGGTCGTACGCCCCGAGGTCGAGCAGGCCGTGGCCGCTCAAGTTGAAGAGGATGGTGCGCTCCTTGCCCTCCTCCTTCGCCTTCAGAGCCTCGTCGATCGCCACGCGGATGGCGTGCGAGGACTCCGGCGCCGGGATGATGCCCTCGCACCGGGCGAACATCACCGCAGCGTCGAACACCGAGACCTGGTCGACCGAGACCGCCTCGATCAGCCCAAGGTGCATACAGTGGCTGACCAACGGCGACATGCCGTGGTAGCGCAGGCCACCCGCGTGGATGCTCGGCGGCACGAACTCAGAGCCGAGGGTGTACATCTTGAACAGCGGGGTCATCTTCGCGGTGTCGCCAAAGTCGTAGCGGAACTCGCCCTTGGTGAGCGAGGGGCAAGAGTCGGGCTCGACCGCCACCACGCGCACGTCCTTACCCGCGATCTTGTCGGCCACGTACGGGAAGCCGATGCCCCCGAAGTTGGTTCCGCCGCCCACGCAGCCGATCACCACGTCGGGGTAGCAGCCCGCCATCGCCATCTGCTTCTTGCACTCCAGGCCGATCACGGTCTGGTGCATCACCACGTGGTTGCACACGCTTCCGAGCGCGTACTTCACGCCCGGGTGCTTCACGGTGTCCTCCACGGCTTCGCTGATGGCGATGCCGAGGCTTCCCGGGCACTCGGGGTCCTTCTCCAGGACCTTGCGACCGATGTCGGTGTGTCGGGTCGGGCTGGAGTGCACCGTGGCGCCGTAGGTGTGCATCACGGACCGGCGGTACGGCTTCTGGTTGTAGCTCACCTTGACCATGTACACGGTGCAATCAAGGCCGTACATGTTGCAGGCGAGGGCGAGCGCGGAGCCCCACTGGCCGGCGCCCGTCTCGGTTGCGAGCCGCTTGATGCCGGCGCGCTTGTTCAGATAAGCCTGCGGGATCGCGGTGTTGAGCTTGTGGCTGCCGACCGGGCTCGTTCCCTCATATTTGAAGAAGATGCGCGCGGGTGTGCCGAGCACCTTCTCCAGACCGGTTGCGCGGATTAAGGGCGTGGGCCGCCAGAGTGACAGTTTCTCCCGCACTTCTTCCGGAATCGGCACCCACCGTTCGGTGGTCATCTCCTGCTCGATCACCTCGTTGCAGAAGATCGCCTCCATGTCGGCCGCCGTTGCGGGCTGCATGGTTCCGGGGTTGAGAGGCGGCTCGAGCGCCTCGGGAAAGTCTGGCACAATGTTGTACCACTTGCTTGGAATCTCGCTTTGCGGAAGAATGAACTGTCGTTGCTCCATTGGTTATGAGCCTCTGTCGGTACATTGTAGACCGCACGAAGCGTGCCGTACCTGGAACCTGGCGGGCCCAGGCTAGGCGTCGGCGAAGCGCCATCCTCCGTTGAAGCCCGGTTCGATGGGCAGACCCAGCAGTTTTGCCCGAACTAGCGCAAAGGGAATGCCGTTTTGGGCAAGCACCGCGTCATGGAACTCGCGCTCCGTCATGCGCCCCGTTCCCACCACCTCGCTTCGCAGCGCCATCAGTTGGAGCGCGCCGATCAAGTAGGCGATCTGGTAGAGCGGCGGGTAGTCCTCGCCGATGTAGCGTCGGACCTCGCCCACGGCGCTGTCGCGCTCGTGTCCGACGCGGTTTACCAGCACATCGACCATCTCCTCTGGACTCATCTGCCCGAGGTGGTAACGGAGCGAAACGAGGATGCGGGCGCCCCGGTGCAACCGCCAGAAGAGCATGCCGACCTTGTCCTCCGGGCAGCGTGCGAAGCCCAGGTCCCAGAAGATCAGCTCCCAGTGCAGCGCCCAGCCCTCGACGTGGAACGGCGTCATGAACGGCAACCGTTGGGTGGCGCACCGTTCGGACATGAAGAGCTGCAGGTGGTGCCCAGGGATCAACTCGTGGTGGGTCGTCGCGCGGTTGAGGTGCACGCTGTTGGCCCGCGCCATCATCCGCTTCTGGTCGTGCGCCATCTCCTCCGACGGATTGGAGACCAGGATCTTCTGACCGCCGTACAGCGCGAACGGCGACTGCCGGCGGAACTTGGGGTCCATCATGTCGACGCGCCACGTCTCCCGGCACAACTCGTCCGCGGTCACCAGTTCGTGGGAATCGACGAACTCGATCGCCTCGAGTGCCTGTTGACGGATCACGCCGTTCATCTCGCCCGGAGGCGTGGCGATGTTGCGCACCCGCTCCAACGCCTCGCTCCAGTTTGCGACCCCCATCTCGTCGGCGGCCTTCTGGCACTCGGCCTCGCACCAGGCCATATCCCGCTCCCCGATGGCGATCAGCTCTTCGGGGGTGTAGGGGATCATCTCGTACTGCAGGTCCTGCAGGATCCGCGCTTCGCCGACTGGGTCGCCCACCAGCGGGTCGGAGAGCTCGCCCTTCTGCCCCGCCGCCTGCTCCCGAAGCACCGTCTCGTACTCCGTGAGCGCTTTCGACGCGGTTTCGTAGGGTTGGCGGGCCCACCAGGAGAAGACCGGCTTGTAGCCGTCGAGTTGCTTGAACCAGGTCTCCAGCGCCTCGCGAAGCTCCTTGACCGCCTTCGAAGCGCGGAGGGCCAGCGGTTTGGCCACGGCCTTCCCGCCCTCCTTGCCGTCGAGCTCCGCCTCGATCGCCTCCTTGAGCGACTTGGCCTGGGCGGCGATCTCGTTCAGTCGCTCTGCGGTCTCCGGTGCGTCTGGCGGTTCGACCGCGTAGCGCCGATCCTCCCAGGCGGCGATGGTCGGTCCGAACGGAACGAGTTCGGCCAACTCCTGTTGTCGCTTGGCTTGGAACTCCAGGGCGTCCAGGCGCCGTTCGGCGTCGTTGCGCAGAAGCACGGCGTCGACCTTCGCGTCGAGGCTGAGCGCTCCCCAGTCGAGCCCATGGAACCGATCCAGCCAAAGCCGTAGGGTGCGCGCCATGCTCTCGCGTCGACGGACGGACCAGGATAACGGGTAGAAGCGCGCCAACGACTCGACGTCGGCCGAATAGTGCCTGAGCATCTCCTGCATGGGGTGACGATACCGGATATGGCAAACGAAGGCGCCCCGGCCGAATCGACCGGGGCGCCTTCGCATGTGTCGTACGGGACCTACCAGCGACCGCCGCCGCCGCGCCGATCCGAGCCGCGTCCTCCGCGCCGGTCGTCGCGATCCCCCCGGTCGCCCCGGTCGCCGCGATCCCCTCGATCGCTGTGTCCTCCCCGATCGGAGCTGAAGCCTCCGCGGGGTCCGGAATCGGTCTTCGGGCGCGCCACGTTGACGACCAGACGACGGCCGCCCATTTCCTTGTCATGCATCTCGGCGATGGCCTCGTCGGCCTTCTCGTCCGCGACGTCGATGAAGCCAAACCCCCGGCCCTCAATGATGCGCGCCGATTCGGGGTCGAAACTCTGGAATGCATCCATGAGGTCAACTTCCGTAGCGGAGTACGGCAGGTTGCCTACGTACAATCTCTTTGACATACTCGTTCGTACCGCCAGCCGAGTCGATTGCTCCACCCGACCAGGTGGTCTCCGTTCCAACCACCCCATCGTCCGAGACCCCGCTCGAAACCGACCCCGAACCGGTCGGCCCCAACCTTGACCCCCGCCGGCCTAACCTGTGCGTTTCCCGTTTCCGGGTTCGCGCGTCGGCCTTTCCGGCGCCGAAGGAGCTTGAACTGTTTGATACCCCATCCGAAGCGCCGCTGAGGCAATTCAAGCGTCGATTATGTCGCGATTCTAAGCGTGAATCGTTGCGGACCGTACGTTCGTAGCTGCCCGGTCGTAACTGTGAGCCAGCTTCTTATTACGGAACATGCGCGTGTCGGCCCGCATGAACAGGTCGTCGTAGCTGGTTCCATCCCGTCCGAGGACCGCCACGCCGGCCGAGATGCTCGGCGTGAACGGCAGGCCGTCGGAGGCCGCGCGCAAGTGGCCCCGCACCCGCTCCAGGTAGCGGTTCGACCAGGCGGCATCGGCGCCCATGATGAGCACCAGGAACTCGTCGCCGCCCACGCGGCACACGATGTCGGAGCCCCGAACGTTCGACGCCAGCGCCCTGGCGACCATGCGGAGCGCCCGGTCGCCGACCGTGTGGCCGAGCTGATCGTTGATCTGCTTGAAACTGTCGCAGTCCACCACGATCGCGACCAGCGAGGCGCCGCGGTTCTTGGCGCGCTGCACCATGAAGCAGCCCATCTCCTCGGCCGCGCGGCGGTTCAGGAGCCCGGTCACGGCGTCGTGCATCGCCATGCGGTGGCTGCGCGCGATCGAGCGCTCGAGGTAATCGAAGACGAGCATGACCGTCGTGAGGGAGAGCGCCTGCTCCAGGAACCGAACCATCGCCGTGAGTGAAGTCGCCGGTACGTGTCGGAGCACGTCTTGTCCCCAAAGGATGGTCGAGGTCAGGAAGACGAGGATGGCGCCGGAGGTTCGGTTGCCCGTCCGCGTGGCCACCCAGACGGGCAGCACGTACACCATCCGCGCGCTCGGGCTGTTGCCGAGCAACACGCACACCGTTGTGACGATCAGGAGCGCCGCGACGCCGAAGACCATGCCGTGCGCCGTGTCCGCCCGCTTTCCAGAAAGACCAACCAGAAATCCTCGCATCTCAGCTCAAAACCGGGCAACCAAACGGGCTGCCCCATCTTCGATCTTCGGAGCCTTCTAGAGCCGCGCTTACCCCTTCGGCAGCGACATGATGACCATTGGCCCGCAACAAAGCCGGCAGAACAACGCGTGCGCGTTCGCTTGCCGGAGTTGTCGTTTGGCTGGGCCCACGTGCTATCCTCAACAGGATGGGAGGAGGCTCGCGTACGGGACCCGCCGAAGGGTTCAGGCGCTTCGCGGTGCTCCCCCTGGGGTGACCCGAATTGAAGCAGTACACACCTGACAACATTCGAAACGTGGCCGTCGTGGGCCACGGTGGTTCCGGCAAAACCATGCTGGTGGAGCACATGCTCTTCACCGCCGGCGCAACCGATCGCGTCGGTACCGTGGATGCCGGAACGACCCAAAGCGACTTCGACCCGTTGGAAGTCCGCCGGAAGATCAGCGTCAACGCCAGCGTCCTCCCATTGGAGTGGCACGGTCACAAGATCAACGTCATCGACGTGCCCGGATACCCCGACTTCATCGGTGAGCTTCATGCCGTCGCCCGAGTCGTCGACGCGATGGTCATCGTCTGCGAGGCCAAGAAAGACCTCGACGTCGGATTCGACCTCGCGCTCGAGGCGGCCGACGCGGCGGGTTTGGCGCGCTGCGTGTTCGTCAACAAGCTCGAACGCGACAACGCCGACTACGAGGGGCTGATCGAGGCGCTGCACGCCCGGTACGGTCACTCCGCCGTCAGCATCCAGCTTCCGGTCGGCAAGCAGGCCGCGTTCAACGGCGTGCTTGACCTGATCAACATGAAGGTTTGTACCGGCAAGGACCGGGCGCACGAGGAGTCGGACGTTCCGGCGGCCTTGAAGGACGACGCCGAGTTGAAGCGCGCCGAGCTCGTCGATGCCGCCGCCGAAGGGGACGACGACCTCGCCATGAAGTACCTCGAGGGCGAGGAACTCACCTCGGACGAGATCCGCACCGGCCTGCGCGGCGCGACGAAGGGCGCCAAGTTGATGCCCCTGCTCGTGGGCTCCGCGGGCACTGGCCTGAGCGTGGAGAACCTGCTCGACGCCATCGTCGGCCTGTTCCCCTCTCCGGTGGACCGCCCTGTCGAAGTGGACGACAAACCGATCGCCTGCGACCCCGAAGCGCCGCTGGTGTCGTTCGTTTTCAAGACGACCGCCGACCCGTACGTGGGCAAGATCAACTACATCAAGGTCATCTCCGGGACGATCAAAGCCGATGACCGCGTGAACAACCTGAACAAGGAGATCGAGGAGCGCCTTCACAACCTCTTCTATCCCCACGGCAAGAACCAGGAGACGGCGACCGCGGTCGTCGCCGGCGACATCTGCGCCGTCGCGAAGCTGCAGGACACCCACACCAGCGACACCCTGATCGGCCCCAAAGCGCCCAAGGCGATGCTTCCGGCCGTCGAGTTCCCCGAGCCGATCTACCGCGTGGCCATCCGGCCGGTCGCCAAGACCGACGAAGACAAGCTCGGCCCCGCGCTCGACAAGCTGATGGACGAGGACCCCACGCTACACTACACGCGTGAGATGGTTATGCACCAGGAGATCCTGGAGGGCATGGGCGACATCCACCTCGACTGCGGCATCGAGAAGCTCAAGACGCGGTTCGGCGTTTCCGTGGAGATCGAGGAGGCGAAGGTGCCCTACCGCGAGACCGTGCGCGCGGCTTCCAAGGCTCAGGGGCGCCACAAGCGGCAGACCGGCGGCAAAGGCCAGTTCGGCGACTGCTGGATCGAGCTCAGCCCGATGGGCCGCGGCGAGGGCTTCGTGTTCGAAAGCCGCATCGTGGGCGGCGCGATTCCGAAGAACTTCATCCCCGCCATCGAGAAGGGAATCCGCGACACCATGGAGAAGGGTGTGCTCGCCGGTTACCCGGTCGAGGACGTGAAGGTCACCGTTTACGACGGCTCCTACCATGAGGTCGACTCGAGCGAAATGGCCTTCAAGATCGCCGGCTCGCTGGCGTTCAAGAACGCGGTTGCCGGCGCGAACGCGGTGATCCTGGAGCCGATGCTCAACCTCGAGGTCGAGGTTCCCGAGGACGCGGTCGGCGACGTGGTGGGCGACTTGAACACCCGCCGCGGCCAGATGCAGGGCATGGAGCCCAGCGCCCCCGGCAAGACGCGTGTGAAGGCGGTCGTCCCGATGGCCACCATGATGCGCTACGCGCTCGACCTGCGGTCCCTCACCAAGGGGCGCGGCCGGTTCACCACCGAGGTCGCGCGCTACGACGAGGTGCCGCACACCGAGTCGCAGAAGCTGATCGCCGACTACGAGAAGGCGAGGAAGGCCGAGGAAGAGGGCTAACCTCCCCAACTCCGACAACAAGAAAGCCCGGCACGCGATGCGTGCCGGGCTTTCGCTTGTTCGGCTTAGCTCAGCTTCAGCGTGACGATCTCGAACGGCCGGTAGGTCAGCGGGATGCCGACGCCCTCGTGCCGGACCGCCTCCGGCTTCTCCTCGAGCAGGTTCACGCGCTCGACCCTGGTGAACGGAGCACGGACCGTCAGCGTCGCCTTTCCACGACAACCGTTCGCCTCGTACAGGCGCACGATCAGCGCGTCCGAGTCCTCTGCCTTCTTCACCGTGTCGATCACCAGGTCGGGCGCGTCGACCGATAGCCGGCTCTCGGCTTCGCCCGAGCCCGGCACGACCAGCCAAGGCGTGTTGAACTCGTGCGCCCGCCGCACGACCTCGGCTGCGACATGGTCCTTGGCGTGGGGGTAGACCGCGAACCGGAACCGGTGATGGCCCTGGTCGGCCACCGGATCGGGCGAGGAGGTGGCCCGAAGCAGCGAGATGCGCATCACCCCGTCGTACGTCGAATAGCCGTACTTCGAGTCGGTGAACAGCGCCACGCCCGCGTCAGGCTCGCTCAGGTCCGCCCAACGATGCCCGGAGACCTCGAACATCGCCATGTCGTAAGGCGTATTCGAATGGGCAGGCCGCTTGATGCTGCCGAATGCGATCTCGTAGGTCGCCTCGGTGTTGCGCACCAGCACGGGGAACTCGACCTTGAGGAACTTGTGCTTGTGCGCCCAGTCCACCTCGCAGTCGAACTCCACATGTCCCGCGCCCGCGCTCAGCAGCGCACGCTGCACCACGCGGCTCGGGCCGAACTCCGATGTGAACTCAACGCCGACGCGGAGCGGTCCGGGCTCGATCACGCGGGCGGACTTGGCCGGCGGTAGCGCCTTTCGGGTCTCCAGGTGCCAGATGTCGACGTCCCAGGCGTCGCCCGTGTCGTCGAACAGCACGAACCGGTTCGCCAGCGCCCCCTCGTCGATGTACTCCCTGCCGTCGCACTTGGTGACCAACCGCACCAACTGCCCGCCCGGCGTGAACTCCGCGCGAACGAGGCCGTTCTCGAGCACGAACCGTCCGCTTTCCTCGCGGATCGACGCCTTGTCCGGCGGGTCCGACCCGAGCGGCGCGATCCCAACCGAGGGGGCCTCGGCCCAGGTCAGCGGCTTGCCTTCCCAGGAGGTTTGCCTTCCGGCGAAGCCCTCGCCTTCCAGCACGCCCGACCGAACCCAGCCCAGCGTGTTGACCGCGCTGTGCCCGTCCTTGCCCGGCTTGGCGAACGCCTCCAAGGCCCTTGCCTGCAGCTTCGCCGCCTGGCCGAGCACTTCCGCGTACTCCCGCTTCGAGTCCTCATAGACCAGGGTGATCGATGACCCCGGCAGGATGTCGTGGAACTGGTTCTTCAGAACCACCTTCCAGAGCCGCTCGACCTCCGCCTGCGGGTACGCGGCGCGGTCGCCGAGCGCGCTCAACAACTCGACTGACCGGAGCGCAAGCTCGCTGCGCCGGTTATCCCGCTTGTTTGCGGCCTGCGTGGTGTAGGTTCCCCGGTGGAACTCCAGGTACAGCTCGCCCCTGACCACCACCGGGTCGGTGATGTCGGCCTCGAGCCGCTCGAAGAACCCCTTCGGCGTGCGCTGCTCGGTGCGTGGGAAGCCCTGGAGGTCCTTGACGCGCCGGATCGTCTCCAGCATGTGCCGGTCTGGACCGCCGCCGCCGTCTCCCCAGCCGTACAACAGCATCCCCTGGTTGGTGTGCTCGTTGTCCATGTGGTTGGCCGCCTCATGCAGGAAGCCCGTGACCACTTCGCGCCCTCCCAGGCTGTTGTAGGTGTCGTCCGGCGGGAAGTGCGTAAGCACCTGCGTGCCGTCAATCCCCTCCCAAAGGAAGCTCTGGTGCTGCGGCTTGTTGAACTGATTCCAGGAGAGCTTCTGCGTGAGGAAGTAGTCGATGTCCGCGCCACGGATGATCTGCGGAAGCGCCCCGCTGTAGCCGAACACGTCCGGGTTCCAGAACTCGCGGCAGTCCCAACCGAAGGTCTGCCGGAAGTAGCGCTTACCGTAGAGGAACTGCCGCACAAGCGACTCGCCCGATGGTACGTTGCAGTCCGGCTCGACCCACGTGCCGCCGACCGGCGTCCACTGGCCGCGCTTGACCGCCTCCTGAATCCCCGCGAAGATCGTCGGGTAGTGGTCGTGCATCCATTGGTACTGTTGCGCCTGCGGCACGCCGAACTTGTACTCTGGGTACTGCGCCATGTAAAGGAGCGCGGTCGAGAACGTGCGGGCGCACTTGCGCTTGGTCTCCGCCAAGGGCCAGAGCCAAGCCGTGTCGATGTGCGCGTGCCCGATCGCCGAGATCTCGTGCACGTAGGAGCCGTTCCTGCAAGCAAGGAGTTCCGCCAGCGGCCCGCGTGCCTCGGCCCACGTGCTCCGGTCCTCGGGCACGACCACGTTGCACAACCGGTTCAACGTCGCAAATACCCGCCCCTGGAAGTTGTCCAGCTTCTTCCGATCCAGCGTTTGGAGGTAGATGACCAGCAGCGCCAGGTCGTGCACCATGTCCCACGCCTCGCGGTCGAACCGCGCCACCTCCGCCCTCTCCAGAACACCCCAGCCCTTGCCCCACTCGCCGAACATCCCGTTGCAGGCGGTCTCCACCTGCAACGAGACCTTCCCTGAGTCGATAACGGCCTGCGGCAACAACACGTCGACGCGACCGCCATCCTCGAACGGTTGGTTGCCGAGGTAGTTCACGCCCTGGTACGGCTTGCCGTCCATCCACGCGAGACCTTCGCACCGGGTGTCGAACAGAACCGAGGCCTCGCCGCCGCGCCACTCGACCGGCAGTTCGCCTTCCAGCTTGAACCAGAAGGTCGCCCACTGCGGACCGAGTTTCATCCCGAGCTCGGCTGGCGTGTACGACAGCTTCTGGGCGTCGTCATAGGAGATGCGGTCGACCGGTCCGGCGACCTCGACCTTCAGCGGGATCCGCTCTGGGTAGACGAGCGGCAAGAACCGACGCGCCCAGTTGCGAATGCGCGCCATCGTTTGTTCCGGGTGCTTGAGCATGGCTAGACCGCATTATGGGCCAGCCGGCAACGCCAAGTCCTTTACCCTCCTCTCCGACCGATGGCCCACGGTCATAAAGGGCCGCAACCACACGTGCCAGAATTGAGCCCTTATGCGCATTGAGTCTCTTCTCTAGCAGCCGCCACCGCTGCCGTAGTCGTTCGGGTGGCGCTCGCCGTTTGCCTACGACCGCATCGAGAAGAAACGACTGTGTTCTCAAGTTCTGTACTGCGCATTAAATCTTTCCGCGACCTGTGGTTGGGCCAAGCGATCTCTCAGCTTGGCGACGCCTTCTACTACGTCACCTTCATGTTCATGGCCAAGAAGATGACCGGCTCCGACGCCATGGTCGGGGCGGTCGGCGCCATGGAGACGCTTCCCTACCTGCTGTTCGGTCCTTTCTCCGGTGTGCTGGCCGACCGGGCCGATCGGCGTTCGATCATGCTCTGGTCGGACCTTGCCAGCGCCGCGGTCCTGGCGGTCTTCGCCCTGACCGTGGCCTTGGGCGGCGCCTGCCCGGCCTGGGCGCTGATCGCCATCGCGTTCGCGCTTTCCACAGTTCGGTGCTTCTTCCTGCCGGCCAAGAGCGCTGCCATCCCCGCGTTGGTGCCGCCCGAGATGATGCTGCGGGCCAACGCGCTCAGCGCGACCACGCAGAACCTGATGCCGCTCATCGGCTTGAGCCTGTCCGCGGGCGTGCTCAGCCTCCTCTTCGCCATCTCCCAGCGGGGTTTCTACGCGGGTTCGATCGGGCTGAACGCGCTCTCCTTCTTCGTGTCCGCCTGGTTCATTGCGCGCCTGCCGCGCATCGTGCCCGACCGGTCGGACGTCAGGAACACGCACCCCGTTCGTGACTTCAGGGACGGGGTGCGCTACGTGGTCCGGCGCCACGATCTGGCGGTGCTCACGGCGCTCCTGACGGTTTTCCGGCTCTCGGTGGCGCCGTTCTTCGTGGCGTACGTCGCGTGCAACGACCGGTGGTTCGGCGGCAAACCGCAGACGCTCACCTGGATGGAGGCATCGTTCTTCCTGGGAATGGTGATCGCGAGCCCCATTGTTGGCAAGCTTCGCGTGGAGCGGCCCGGCCTGATGTTCAGCAACGGGCTCGCGTTCGCCGGGTTCACGGTCCTTGCGTTTGGCATATGGCCGTACTTCTGGTCGTTCATGTTCTGGAACTTCCTGGCGGGATTGGCGATCCCCTTGGCCGACATTCCAATCGCCACCTACGTCCAGACGAGCGTGCCGGACATGTACCGGGGGCGCGTGCAGTCGGTGATCAACACCCTGGCCACCGGGGTGATGCCGGTTGGGTTGGCGGTCGGCGGCGCCCTCATCGGCCGGGTCGGCCCAGCGAACGCGTTCATGGGGATGGGCGCGGGGATGATGATGGCGTGCCTGATCGGCCTGCTGGACCCCAGATTCCGCTCCATCCGCATGGCGGAGAGCCCGGCCGGCGGAGAGCAGCACGCGGAGGATGGCATGGGCGCGATTGCGGAAGGAACCGCCAAGCGCTAAGGCCTGGGCCCGGAGCGTTCCGCACCTAGGGCTATACTGCCCGCGATGATGACGTTGCTCACTTTCCTCGCGGTGACGGCGTTCGAGATAGGCAATCCAACGATGCATGCCTCGGACGCGGCTCCGCTGAAGGATCCGATGCGGCCGGTCACGGAGATCACCCGCACAAGCTTCACGCTGCAGTACTACACGGAGCAGCCGTGCCGCACCCGCGTGCAGGTGCGCCAGAGCGACATCCCGATGTCCGCCTGGCGCCCCGCCGGCAAACGGGTCGACCTTTGGGCGCAGAAGGGGGCGCGCATCGTGGACGGCTCCTCGGCGCCGACGACGACCCACGAGGTCAAGATCGCCG
>CAZIIS010000084.1:0-11986 GCA_964539295.1 uncultured Fimbriimonadaceae bacterium
AGACCGCTCGCATCGCCGAGGAGATGGGCGCAGACATCGTGGACGTGAACATGGGTTGCTGGGTGCCCAAGGTGGTCCGCACCGGCTCCGGCGCGGCCCTCATGAAGGACCCCGACCTGGCCGAGCGGATCGTCAAGGCGGTGGTGCGGGCGGTGCGCATTCCGGTGAGCGTCAAGGTGCGCGCCGGGTGGGACTACTCGCTCTTCGCCGCGCCCGACCACGCGCGGCGCTTCGAGGCCGCCGGCGCCGCCATGATCACGCTCCATGCCCGCTTTGCCAAGCAGGGGTTGAGCGGGGAAGCGGACTGGCAACTTATTCGCGACCTTCGCAAGGCCGTCTCCATCCCGCTGATCGGCAACGGCGACGTGCGCACCCCCGGGGACGCGCGGCGCATGATGGACGACACCGGCTGCGACGCCGTGATGGTCGGCCGGGCCGCCATCGCCAACCCGTGGGCGCTGGCGCGCATCCGCGCCGGCCTCACCGGAGAGCCGATCCCGCCCGAACCCACCATCGAGGACCGGGTCGCCGTCGCGCTGGAGCACACGCGCCTGATGGCCGAGTTCCAGACCGACCTCGCGGGGGAGGTGGACCACACCCCGGAGGGCGAGGCGCGGGCGGTGCGCGCCCTGCGCGGCCAGCTCCCGCTCTACGTGAAGGGGGTGGCCGGCGCGCCCCGCTTCCGCGCGCGCCTTTCGCTCTGTTCGACCATCGAGGACGTCCAGAGGACCCTGCAGGACGTGCTGGCCGGTTCCCATAGCTGACGTTTTGCCGCCAAATGTTGCGGACGGACCTTGCGAAGCCCAACTTGGCCCTCGTCGGGTGCGTAAAATGGGGCCGGACGCCGGACCTCAACGCCGTGTTCGACGCCGGGTATTCACGATGTTCCTGCGTAGCCTAACCCTAAAAACCGCTGATTTTCCACCCGTCAAGGGCCTGATCCACACGCGCCTGTTCCGCCCGCTGGTGACTCGATTCGTCGCTGGCGAGGACCTCGAAGAGGCCATGGTTCAGGTCGAGAAGCTCACCGCCCAGGGGATCATGGTCACCTTCGACCTCCTCGGTGAGAACGTCTCCTCCGTCGAGGAGTCGGAGGCCGTGGTGCAGAACTACCTGGCGATGATCGATCGGATCGGCAAGAGCCAGTACAAGGACCGCATCAACGTCTCGATCAAGCCGACCCACTACGGCATCGACCTCGGCATGGACGTGGTGGAGCGCAACGTTCGAACCATCCTCGAACGAGCCTCCAAAGACAACATGTTCATCCGAATCGACATGGAGGACAGGAACTACACGCAGCGAACGGTCGACCTGGTCAAGACGGTCCACAAGGACTTCCCGAACAGCGGCACGGTGCTTCAGGCGATGATGAAGCGCACCATCGACGACGTCGAGGACATGATCGCCAACGGCGTCCGCGTCCGGTTGGTCAAGGGCGCGTACCTCGAGCCGGCCAGCGTGGCGTTCCAGGAGAAGGCCAAGGTCGACGAGAACTACGTCGAGGCCGCCAAGCGCCTGATGGAGCGTGGCGACTACCCGGCCATCGCCACCCACGACACGCGCATCATCGAGACGCTCAAGACGTTCGCCAACGAGAAGGGCATCGACAAGTCGAAGTTCGAGTGGCAGATGCTCTATGGCATTCGCCGCGACCTTCAGCAGAGCCTGGTGAAGGAGGGCTATAACCTCCGGGTCTACGTTCCGTATGGCACGAGCTGGTATCCGTACTTCAGCCGCCGCCTGGCCGAGCGCCCCGCGAACGTCCTGTTCGTCGCCAAGGCAATGTTCCACGGTTAAGCCCAAGTTCTTTTGGCCGGGTACAATCCCGTGTATTCGATATGGATCTTTTTGACGGGATACGCGGGAGCTACCTGGCCGAAGGTCTTTCGGACAACCAAGTGATGGCGATCGCCGCCATCGTCGAGGAGGCCAACTACGCCGACAAGGAGGAGGTCGTCCGGGAGTTTGAGACGGCGACCGAGGTGTTTGTGCTGCTCGAAGGCAAGGTCCGGGTCACCACCTCAACGGGCGAGTTCATCGCCCGCCTGAAGCCGGGGCAGATCATCGGGGAGCAGGCGCTGTTCGAACAGGCGGCGCGTTCCGCCAGCGTGATCGCGGAAGGTCCGTGTCGCCTGGCCCGCATACCCGCCGACCGCTTCCAGGAGCTCGTGTACGGGAAGCCCGAGATCGGCGTTCGAGTGCTGATGAACGTCGGCCGCACGATCTGCTCGCGGCTCCGCTCGTCCAACATCCAGCTCGAATCGGTTCTCGCGGCGCTGTAGGGCTACGCCGCGTCGTTGTTGCTCCGGGCCCTCGACTCGATGGCCCGGGCGAGCTTTTGCATGGCGGATCGGAAGAGCGGCGTGTCCGCCTGCTCGCTCTCCAGGCAGCGCATTAAGATCTCGTACGCCTCTTCGCGGTCGAGTTCGATTAGGACCCTGGGCTGTTGCTTCGCCATACAGTCGGGATTGTTGGAGCCGTTTTTGTAGCATTTCACGGCATCGCGCGAAACCCTGGTGGTTTTGCCGCGTCATACAGGTAAATGGGCGCGCTGGAGGCGCGTCAAAGGTAAGGGATTTGATCTTTTTGTACGAATCTGACCCGATTCGTTGGAAAGAGCCGAACGCCCAAGGCCATAATGAAACTTAGGACGAGGTTGTTTGATGAACGGTAGAGGCCTGCGCCGGTATATCTGGCTTGGCTTGGTGGTGTTGCCGATAAGCGGAACGCCACAGCTACCGCTTTCCGCGGTTCAAACGCCCGGCGCGACCGAGACGGCCGAGATCGGCGGTCGCACGGCGTTCGACCTCGTTCGCCTCGATTTCAACCGCATCTCCATCCCGCTGCGTTACGGCAACATCCGCGTCGGCTCGGAGCGCGTCGAACTGGAGGGTCGCACCCTCCGCAAGGGCGAGGACTACTCCATCGACTACCTCGCCGGCGCGATCTACTTGAGCGTGCCGTACCGCGAGGGCCAGTCGCTTCGCGTCCAGTACCGCTACGACGACACCAAGGTCCGCGAGGGCTCCTTCACCGCCGGCGGCGGCTCGGGCTTTCAGGGCTTGAAGCTCAACTTCACGCCCGGCGCCTCGATGGTCTTCGGCATGGGCCTGACCGAGCGCCTGGCGGACGGCACCGTCCTCAGCTCCAACGTCTACGGCCTGAACAACGCGTTCAAGCTCTCGGGTGGCGGCACGCTGAGCGGCATGTACTTCGTCAGCGACCGGCACAAGGCGAAGACCTCCAACCTCATGGGCGATTCGGCCAACCCGAGCTCCAAGGTCGAGGAGGGCTCCGACACCGCCGTCGTCCAGAACTACACCAGCGATCTCCTCGGCGGGAAGCTCTCCGCCGACTATCAGGCGATCGGCGACGACTTCGCCGGGTTCCAGGCCTTCGAGGGCGCCGGATACGATGCGAACGCCGTAGCCGCGTTCAAGAAGGAGCGCGGCATCAAGCGCTCCGGTTTCAACCTGACCGGCCTCAAGCTTGGCGGCCTCAACCTGAGCAACAGCTTCCGGACCGTCGGCGACGCGTCCGGGTCCATCAACTGGCGCGACATCGGCCTGAAGAGCGGCGGTTTGGCGCTCAACTGGTCCGAAGAGCGCGTTGATCGGAGCTTTGCGCGTGCAAACGACCTCCGCGAAGCCGACCGGGCGTGGCTCGGAAAGGAGCGCGGCATGGGGCGCCAGACGTTCGCGGGCTCGTTCGACCGGCTCGGCGGCAAGCTGGGCTATAACGCCGTTCGCGTGCGCGACGACGACGGTTCGGGCTTCTCCCGAGAGACGTTCGGCTACGAGGGCAAGGCCTTCAAGTTCGACTTCTTCGGGCAGAAGGTCCAACGGGAGTTCACGCGGTTTGGCGACCTCCGGGAGGACGACCGCGAGCAGCTTCGGCGCGAGGCGGGGCTCGACCGGATGTCGTGGGGCGTTCAGAGCGGCCTGGTGGGCGGGCTCCCACTCAAATACTCGACCAGCCGCGTGCGAAGCGATTCGGGCGACTTCAAAGCCGCCGACCTCAGCATCGCCGGCAAGCGGTGGTCGCTCGAGAACGTCTCCCGCAACGCTGACCCAGGTTTCGGCTACCTCGGCTCGCTGGGCAACGAGATCGGCGGGCACGTCTCCGCGGTGGCCAAGATGTACGACCCGGCCGCCAACCCGGACGGTCAGGATGTTCCCCTCTGGGGGCAGGGCGCGGGCATTGGCCGCGACTTGTGGCGCCTGAACTACGACCTGGGCAAGGGCTACAAGGCGCGCGTCGACCGGCTGGACCTGCGGGGGCAGGGCGACGGCGGGAACCTCAACACCTTCGTGCTCACCGGACCGAAGTACAACCTGCGGTACCGGGACCAGTCGTTGGGCGACGGCTTTGCCGAGATCGGCCGCATGCTGGCAAGCGAGCGGAACGTCCTTGGCAGCCTGCCTGGGCTGCAGCGCACCGACCTGGCGTTCGACGCGGCTCTTGACAAGAACCGCTCGCTGAGCGTCAGCACGATGCGCGCCGGGTTGGCGCAGGGCGACGTCTCCCGCGAGACGCTGGCTTACCGCGACAAGGGCATCGAACTCGACTACGCCCGCCGGAACGTGGACTCCTCCTTCCATGGGGTCAACCAACTGGCCGACCCTGAGCGCGACCGGCTCGTGAGCCTCATCGGCTACAACCAGACCGATTTCGGCGCCAAGTGGCAGGTTCTGCCGAAGCTGTCGCTGGACCTCCACTGGGTGGACGGCCAGAACATCTCGACCGGGATGGACAACCGGATGCGGCGCACCGGGCTGAACTACTCGCTCGACGCGAACACCCGCCTGAGCGCCGTGCGGTTCGAGAACAAGCAGGACCAACTGACCAGCTCGCTCGCCGACCAGCAGTACGAGCAGTTCCTGGTTGACCGCAAGCTCGGCAGGTTTGGCCAGGTCACGTTCGTCACTGAGAGCCAGAAGTACGACGGCGCCAACGACCCCGAACCGGATTCCAAGCGGAACACGGTGGTCTACCAGACCAACTTGACCGCCAAGACCGCCCTGCGCACCGAGCAGAGCGAGAAGCTGTACGAGACCGGCGAGCGCGAGACGATGAGCCAGAACACGCTCAGCGCCGAACTGACCAAGCGCACCGGCGTCAGCCTGACGGACACGCAGATCAAGCGCGACCGGGGCGGCGAGGACGAGGTCCAGCGCAACTACGGCTTCTGGTACGACTTCGGCAAGGGCGTGCGCTTCACCTACGGTTACGCGCGCAAGCTGATCGGCGAGAACGTTGGCACGCTTAACTCGAACGTCAGCCTCACCCCCGGCGAGGTGCAGGGCGTCAAGATCGAGTCCGCGAGCTATCAGCACAACGGCTGGGACGACCAGCGCGACCAGCACGTTGGCAAGATCGGACTCAGCACCGTGAAACCGCTGCAGCTCGGCTTCCTGCGGGACGTCACCTTCGGTTACTCCTCGGACACCGCCCGGGACATGGACGTGTTCCAGAAGGAGGACCACAACGCGACCTTTGCAGGGCACATCGGCAAGTTCGGCTTGGGGTTCGACTACAGGAGTCAGTACGACGCTTCGGGCTACCGGGGCATCGACCGGGGCTTCCGGTTCACCACCGACAAGTCGGAGAAGAGCCGCCTGCGCGCCGACATGCTGTACAAGGTCCGGACGCTCCCCTGGAACGACCAGGTGATCATCCGCGACTTCAGCGTCCAGGCGGTTCCGCTCAAGGGCCTCGCCGTGACGCACAAGCTGCAAACGAACCCCGAGCAGCAGCGCAGCAACGTGATCCTCGGCTCCTTGGCCACCGACCTGAGAACCACCTCCTGGAGGGTCGATTTCACCGGCAACAAGAATCTCCGGACGGGCTTGGAGTGGAACGAGGCGATCAACGATCGGCAGAACACTTTGATGCGCTCCGCCAAGCTGAACCTTGGGCTGTTCATGAACAGCGGCTCGCCGCTTTACTTGTCCTACGGGCTGAACCAGAGCGACACCGCTACCACCCGGCAGACCGCCAACAACATCGAGCTTCGGTTCGACCAGAAACCCGGTCCCAACCAGACGTTCAGCTTCTACCTGAACAGCCTGAACTGGGAGCACTCCCAGCCGAACGGCCTCAAGCCGCGGAGCTGGAACCTGCGTTTCGAGTACAGCTTGCGGTTCTAGTCGCGAGCTTGGTGGGCTTCGTTGCCGCGCCTATGGGTGCGGGTGTATCCTCCAACGCATGGACGTAGTAGCTTTCGGCGGTTGGTCCCGTTGCGCCAGGTTGGTTTCGGGCGACCTGGAGGCCATCGTGACGCTGGACGTCGGGCCGCGGGTTGTCCGGTTCGGGGCGGTCGGCGGGCCGAACGAGTTCGTCGAATACGCCGGCGAGATGGGCAAGACCGGCGGAGACGAGTTCGTCGCGTACGGCGGTCACCGCTTCTGGATCGCACCGGAGCTGTTTGAGGTCACCTACGAACCGGATAACGCCCCGGTGGAGACGTTCGAGGAGGCCGGTAGGCTAGGCTTCCGCACTCCGCTGGGCGCCTGTGGCCTGCAGCGCGAGATCCTGCTCGGCTTCGAGGGCGGCGCCCCTTGCCTCAAGCTGGAGCACCGTATCACCAACCGTTCGTCCAAGAGCTACACCGTCGCCCCGTGGGCGCTTTCGGTCATGGCCACCGGCGGCTCGGTGCTGATCCCCCACGCGGAGTTCAAGCCGCACACCGAGGAGTTGCTGCCGGCCCGCCCGCTCGTGCTTTGGCACTACACCAAGATGAGCGACCCGCGCTTCACGTGGGGTGACCGGGCCATCCGGATGCGCCAGGACGCGAACCTCGGCCCGACCAAGTTCGGCATGATGGTGCAGCAAGGCATCGCGGCCTACGCGAACCACGGCAACGTCTTCGTCAAGCGGTTCCCGTTCTGCGCCGACGGCGAGTACTTCGACTACGGATGCAACTTTGAGTCGTTCACCCGGCAGGACATGCTCGAGGTCGAGTCGCTCGGCGCCAAGGCCACGCTGAAACCCGGCGACCAGGTCAGCTACCCGGAGACCTGGTACCTGCTCAAGGGCGTCACCCCGCCGGAGGACGACGCCGAATGCGGCAAGTGGTTCGAAACGGTGATGCGGGACTGCCCGCTCTAGGCGGCAAGTGAAGGTCGGAAGGCGCGCGGAGGGCTAGCCCCCGCGCGCCTTCGGCGTAAAATGGCGCCGATCGCTCGGGAGACTTCGCGTCATGGACAACTTCAACCGCTTTGTTCTTTCGCTCGTCGGTTCGGTCGTCCTCGCCGGGACCGCGGCGACGCAGGGCGATCCCGCCCTCGTCGCCCGGTTGATCGAGGAAGGGAAGGGGCACAACCAGGCTTATGGGTTGATTCGTGAGCTTACGCAGAAGATCGGCCCGCGGCTGACCGGCTCCCCCAAGTGCCACCAAGCCGAGCAATGGGCTCTGCGCAAGTTCCAGCGCTGGGAGCTTTCGGGCGGGCGCATCGAGAAGTACGGCGAGTTTCCGGTCGGTTTCGAACGCGGCAGGCGCCAGAGCGGCAAGATGCTGGGATCTGAGCCCCGCGCCCTGACATTCACCACGCCCAACTGGACCATCGGTACCAAGGGGCGGCGGCGCGGCCCGGCCATCAAGGCCCCGGAGACGCCCGAGGCCCTGGAGGCCATCAAGCCCAAGCTGAAGGGCGCCTGGGTGCTCATGCCCGAACCGATCGGCATGCGCGGCCTCCGCAAGCCCGACGACCCGCTCGACGACGCCGGCATCGCCGGCCGGGTATTCAGCTCCGGCAGCCAGTACGTCCACGGCTTCGGCACGTGGCGCACCTTCGAGGGGGATAACGCCCCCAAATCGCCCCTGGTCGCGGTTACCAAGGACGACTTCCAGGCGATCTCCGACCGCGTGGCCAAGGGCGAGGACGTTCAACTTGAGTTCGACATCGACAACCGGTTCGTCAAGGGACCGGCCGCCCTGAACAACGTTATGGCCGACATCCCCGGCACGGAGAAACCGGACGAGTACGTCATCCTGGTCGCACACCTGGATAGCTGGAACGCGCCGGGCTCGCAAGGCGCATGCGACAACGGGACCGGCTCCACCGCCGTGATGGAGGCGGCGCGCCTCCTGAAGAAGGTCGGCGCCAAGCCCAAACGCACCATCCGCTTCCTGCTGGTCACCGGGGAGGAACAGGGCCTGCTCGGCTCGCTGGGCTACGTCCGCGACCACGCCTCCGAACTCGACAAGGTGAGCGCCGTGCTCTGCGAGGACAGCGGCCCGCTGTGGCACGCAGGCCTTTCTGCGGGGCCCGAACAGGTAGCCGACCTCAAGCTCGCGGCGGCGCCTATGGCCGACGCCTTTCCCGGCATGCCCGTCACCGTTCGCGAGGTGGCCCGCGCGCGTTACGGCGGGGGGAGCGACCACGCGTCGTTCGGCATGAAGGGCGTCCCCGCTTTCTTCATGATCAAGGGCGGCAGCTACCCCTACACGCGGATCTGGCACACGCAGCTGGACCGTTTCGAAGAGGTGTCGGAGGAGAACCTGAAGCAGATGTCGACCAACCTGGCCGTGATCGCCTACAACCTGGCCTGCTCCGACCACCTGCTGGCGCGGCCCAGCCGCGGCGGCGAGTGACCTTCCGCCCATCTGGCGTCACGTCGTGGGTGGTGCGGCTGGCGGTATAATCCGGCTTCGGCAGCGATGCCGGTCAGGAGGCGCTTGGTTTGCACTCGCGAAATTCCTACTTTCTACTCCTCGTTATCGCGTTGACGGGGTTATCGGCCTGGCTCTTCACCGTGAAGCCCGCTCAGATGGGCCTCGACGTGAATGGTGGCGCTCGCTTTACCTACCAGATGGTGGGCCTGACTCAGGAGCAGCAAGCTCAGATCGGGCAGGTCCGGAGCAAGCTGCAGCACATCTTGACCAGCCGCGTCAGCCAGTCGCTGGGCGTCGTCGAGGGCAACGTCCAGTCCAAGGGCGAGGACCAGTTCGTGGTCGAGCTGCCCGGTTTCACCGACGTTGAAGAGGCCAGGCAGACGCTTAGCACCACCGCCAAGCTGATCTGCTACCACGCCAAGAACGTCAGCACCGAGAAGGTCCCGACCCGGCCCTATGAAAAGGCCGGCGGTTCCGCCTCCCAGAAGGAGCCGCTTGAGAGGTTCGTCCGCAGGACCGACCCCGAGAACGTTCTCGAACCAGGCGCCCCTGGCTACGCGCAGATGATCGAGGGATGGGACAAAATCCTCGAAGGCCAGGACCTCTCCGACGCGATCGTCGAGGTGCAGGGCAAGTCCGCCCGTCCGCTGTTCAAGTTCTCCGCCGATGGCGCCCGGAAGCTCGAAGCCTGGTGTCGCAAGTACCGCAACCGCGGCGAGAACATCGCATTCGTGCTTGACGGCAAGGTGCTGAGCATCGCCCCGCTGAAGGAAGGGACGATCCTCACCGACAACGCCGTCATCGACGGCCAGTTCGACACGGCTTATGTCAAGCAGTTGACCGACCTGCTCAAAGCCGGCGCGCTGCCGGTTGAGTTGAAGGAACTCAGCAGCGAAAGGGTCGACCCGACCATCGGCAAGCATGCGTTCAGCCAGATGGTCACCTCCGGCATAATCGCCGTCGCGAGCGTGTGTCTCTTCTTGGTCGTCTACTACGGCCTTCCGGGTCTGGTCGCGATGGTCGCCCTGATGCTGTACGTCCTCTTCACCCTGACGGTGATGAGGTTGGCAGGGGCAACCTTCTCCCTTGCGGCGGTCGCGGCGTTCGTCCTTTCGGTCGCTACGGCTGTCGACGCGAACGTGCTCGTGTTCGAACGCGTGAAGGAGGAGCTGCGCACCGGCAAGGCCCTTCTCACCTCGGTGGAACTCGGGTTCAAGCGCGCTTTCACGGCTATCGTCGACTCCAACGCCTGCTCGATCATCACCTCGGTCGTTCTCTGGTACTTCGGTACCGGCGCGGTCAAGGGCTTTGCGACCACCCTCATCATCGGTGTGGTCGTCAGCTTCTTCACGGCCATCACCGTCACCCGCTCGCTGCTTCTGGGCGCGATGTCCATGGGATGGTTCGCCGATCCCAAGTTCTTCGCCCTCGAGCGCAACTGGTTCGGCGAACACCTGGAGCAGAAAGCCCACTCCGAGCCGCTGAAGATCATCGAGCACACGAAGCTCTACTTCCTGATCTCCGGGCTCATCATCGTCCCCGGCATCCTGTTCGCCGCCCTTGGCGGCATTAAGCCCAACGTCGAGTTTCAGGGCGGCTTCGAAGGCATGTACCTCCTGAAGCAGGGCTCCCAACTGACGGCCGACAGCGTTCGCGAGAACCTTGAGAAGAGCGGCCTCGAGGGCGCGAACGTCAAGATGGCGACCGGTAGCGAAGGCAAGGTCGTTTACGTGACCGTGCCAGCCAACGCCATCAAGAAGCTCAACATCGAGGCTGAGCCGATTCTGAACCAGGCCCCACAGGCCCCCGCCGCGACCGGTACGGACCCTGCGCCTGCCGCCAGCGCCCCCGTCTCCGAGGACGCTTCGGCCATGGCCGTCAACAAGGCTGTGTCGCAAGCTGCCGGCTTCGCTCTCGAAGACAGCAGGGGCTTCCGGTCGGTCGGCCCAACGGTTCAGAAGGAGATGGTGCGCAACGCCTGCTATGGCGTGATCGTCAGCTCCCTGCTGATCGTTCTCTACCTTGCCATCCGGTTCGGTATCGCGCTCGGCGGGGTCAAGAGCGGCCTCAAGTTCGGCTTCTCGGCCGTGCTCGCCCTCATCCACGACGTGTTCGTGGTCGTCGGCTGCGCCGCTATCCTGGGCTTCTTCCTCGGATGGGAGATCTCGGCGTTGTTCATCACCTCGTTGTTGACGGTGATCGGATTCTCCGTCCACGACACGATCGTTATCTTCGACCGCATCCGCGAGAACCTGCGGAGGCCTCGCAAGGGCGAGAAGTTTGAGCACCTGGCCAACCGCTCGGTGACCCAGTCGATCGCCCGGTCGATCAACACCTCGTTCACCGCGATCCTTTCGCTCATCATCCTGATCGCCGTGGGTACGCCGACGCCTGAACTCAAGTTCATGTGTCTGACGATGCTCATCGGCCTGATCATCGGGACCTACTCCTCGATCTTCAACGCGACGCCGATCCTGAACATCTGGAACAACATCGTGATGAAGAAGCAGGGCGAGCAGGCCGGGCTGCTGGCCGAAGCCGCCCGCGAAGCCAAGGTCCAGGCCACGATGGCGGCGCCGGTCGACATGCCGACCGCCCAGCCGGGACCGAAGCAGGCCGGCTACGGCACGATCAAGCGCCGCAGCTCGGTCATCGAGAAGAGCACGCGTCCGGTCGATGAGGACGAGGAGTAAACCCGTCCCGCCAAGACCGAACCGGCCTGCCGTCCATCAGACGGCAGGCCGGTTGTCTTTCTAGTTGAAGGCGGGGCGAGGGCCGCTACAGCTCCAGGCCGCGCTGGGCGATCTCGATCGCCTTCAGGGCGGCTTTGGCCTTGTTCGAGGACTCCCGGTACTCGTTCTCGGGAACCGAGTCGTAGACGACCCCTGCGCCGGCTTGCACGTACGCCTTCCCGCCCTTGAGCAGCAGCGTGCGGATGGCGATGGCCAGGTCCACGTCGCCCGAGGCGCTGAAATAGCCCACGGCGCCGGCGTAAAGCCCCCGCCGCGTGGTCTCAACCTCGTCGATGATCTCCATGGCGCGCACCTTCGGCGCCCCGCTGACGGTGCCGGCGGGGAAGGCGGCGCGCACCAGGTCGATGCCGTCGAGGTCGCTGCGCAACGTGCCCGACACGTCGCTCACGATGTGCATCACGTGGCTGTACCGCTCGATCACCATCAGGTCGTTCACCTTGACCGAGCCGACCTCGCACGCGCGCCCAAGGTCGTTGCGCCCCAGGTCGACGAGCATGATGTGCTCGGCTCGCTCCTTTTCGTCGGCCAGGAGCTCGCGCTCGAGCTCGGCGTCCTCCCTGGGGTTCGACCCGCGCGGCCTCGTGCCGGCGATCGGGCGAACGCGCGCGGTGCG
>CAZIIS010000085.1:0-11931 GCA_964539295.1 uncultured Fimbriimonadaceae bacterium
GTTGACCGCGACGATGATCGGCACCTTCGCCGCCTTCACGTGGTTGATCGCCTCGACCGTCTGCGGCATGATGCCGTCGTCTGCG
Organism: uncultured Fimbriimonadaceae bacterium; assembly: GCA_964539295.1. GTDB lineage: Bacteria > Armatimonadota > Fimbriimonadia > Fimbriimonadales > Fimbriimonadaceae > CAZIIS01. Next base: position 86 of record CAZIIS010000085.1, read on the forward strand.
GCGACAACCAGGATGGCGATGTCGGTGACCTGCGCGCCGCGGGCCCGCATGGCGGTGAACGCCTCGTGGCCCGGCGTGTCCAAAACTGTGATCAGGCCCTCGTTCAACTGGACCTGGTAGGCGCCGATGTGCTGGGTGATGCCACCATGCTCGCCGCCCGCGACGTTCGACTTGCGGATGAAGTCTAGCAGGGTGGTCTTGCCGTGGTCGACGTGGCCGAGGATCGTCACGACCGGCGGACGCTTGACCGCCTTGGGAGCGGCCGCCTCCGCCTTGGGCTTGGGCGCCGCCATCTGCGCCGGCTCCGCCCAGGTCACCGTGTAACCGAACTCCGCCGCCAGCTTCTCCGCCACCACGTCGTCGAGCGTGGTGGTGAGCGTCGCCATCACCTTGAGCTTCAACAACAGCGTCTTTTGAACGTTCTTGTCGGGGACGCCCAACGCCGCGCCGATGTCCCTCGGCGTACGGCCTGGGGGCATAGCGATAACCTTCGAACCTTTCATCTCCGTCAACGTCAGGCGGATCAGTTCGAGGGTCTCGCTATCGGTTTCGAACTCGCCATGCTCCGACGCGACGCCCAACTCGTTAAGCGCTCCGACGACTTGGCCTGGAACGAGCCCAAACTCCTTAGCTAGATCGGTTATCGATACCTCCATCGTTTTCAGTTGTACCTCTGACGGCATTGAAGCTCCTGTTGAAGCGCCTCCTTATGACCTTTGGCAACCGTGCGGCGCAGAGCACGGGCCAGCCGTTCGCGCTCCAGGAGCCGCGAAATGCACGCTGGGTTGGGACACACGTAGGCGCTCCTCCCGGCGCCCGGCTCGTTCACGACAAGCCGAGAACCGTCCGGAGACCAACGTATCCGAATGAGTTCGTCTTGGAAGAATCGCCCGCGGCAACCGAGACAGGTTCGCTGCGGGCGATGGTCTGTGGTCAACCGCCAGAGGCCTCCGTCCGGGGGCGCGGGGAGCTCCCGTTCTCTTGGGCGGCCTGCGATTCGCTGCGGATGTCGATCTTCCAGTCGGTCAACCGCGCGGCAAGCCGCACGTTCTGACCACCACGCCCAATGGCGAGGGAAAGCTGGCTGTCCGGAACCACCACGTAGGCGCTCTTGGTCTCCTCGTTCACCCGGATCGAGTTCACCTTCGCCGGGCTCAAAGCGTTGACGATGTACTGCGACGGCACATCGCTGAAAGGCACCACGTCGATCTTCTCGGGCCGGAGCTCGTCCATGATCGCCTGCACGCGAGCGCCGCGCTGCCCGACGCAGGCGCCGACCGCGTCCACGCGCTCGTCCACGCTCTGCACCGCGACCTTGCTCCGTTGGCCCGGCTCGCGGGCCACGCTCTTGATCTCCACGATGCCGTCGGCGATCTCGGGAACCTCGATCTCGAACAGCTTCCGGAGAAGGTTCGGGTGGCTCCGGCTGACGACCACGCGGAAGCCGCGGTTCGACTCTTCGATCTTCAGCACGTACACGCGCAACCGCTCGTTCGAGCGATAGTCGTCGGTTCCGACCTGCTCGCGCTTGGGCAGGTCCACTTCGTGTCGGTCGACCTGCAGCAACACGGTGGCGTCCTCGCGGCGGGTTACCGTCCCGCTCAGCACGTCGCCGACCTTCTCGCTGAAGGTGTCGTGGAGGCGCCGCAACTCGGCCTCGCGCAGCTTCTGCTGCAAAACCTGCTTGAACGTCTGGGCGGCGATGCGGCCAAACAGCCCCGTGTCGACCTCTTCGGGCACGAAGTCGCCGATCTCCGCGTGCGGGTCCGTCTTCCGCGCCCGGTCAAGGCTTACCTGGAAGGACGGCTCGATCACCTCGCCGACAACCTCCTTCAGGATCACCGCACCACTCTTCTTCGTGTTGTCAAGCCGCACGGTGACGTCGCCAGAGGCGCCCTTGTACTTCTTGTACGCGATGGCGAGGGCCTGCTCGAGCTCGTCCTGCAGCTCCTGTACCGGTATGTCTCGCTCCTGCGCGATTTGTTGCAGTTGTTGCAAGATATCCATATAGCCCTCGGCATCGCCGTCCACCTACCAAAAAAGGCGGCCTGAGAGCCACCTCCTCATCAGGTAACGACAATGCTATGGGACGATTATAGCACGTCTCGCCCTCGCCGGATGGGCTCGGCCTGCGGTGCTAGAATTGCCCCATGTACGAAGTCTACGTGCGCGGCTTGGCTTTCTACGGATACCACGGCTGCACGGATGCGGAACAGGCCATCGGACGCCGTTATCAGGCAGACATCAACGCCGAAGTACAGGGCACAGCCGACGAAACGGACTCGCTCGACGACACGGTCAACTACGTGGAGCTCGCCAACCTCATGAACGAGATGAGCGGAGCCGACCGCTACCGCACCCTGGAGGCCCTCGCGCACGCCTACTGCGTGCAAGCGCTCACCCGGTTCCCCAAGGTCTCGGCCGTCGAGGTCGACATCTGCAAGCCGATGCCGCCCGCCGGCGTTCTGGCCGACGCCACCGGCGTCCGTTACCGGTACGAAAGGTCGTGACGACCTTCCCCTAAGGCGTCCACCATAGTAGAAATGGCCGAAAAGCTGCTCCTCGCCGCACCGCGCGGCTTCTGCGCCGGCGTCGCCTACGCGATCGAGGTCGTGGATCTGGCGCTCAAGATCCACGGCGCGCCGCTGTACGTGCGCCACGCCATCGTGCACAACGAGTGGGTGGTCCGCAGCTTCGAGAAGCGCGGCGTGATCTTCGTCGAGGGCGTGAACGAGGTCCCCGAGGGCGCGGTCGTGGTCTTCTCCGCCCACGGCGTGTCGCCACAGGTGCGCGCCGAGGCCAACGAGCGAGGGCTCACCATCGTGGACGCCACGTGCCCCCTCGTCACCAAGGTGCACAACGAGGTCCGCCGCTACGCATCGCGCGGCTATACCATCATTTACATCGGCCACAAGGGCCACGCCGAAGCCGAGGGCACCATGGGCGAGGCGCCGGAACAGATGGTGCTGGTGGAAACGGTGGACGACGCTCGCAACGTCGTTCTCCCCCCGCACGAGAAGCTGGCGGTAATCACACAGACCACGCTCAGCATCGATGAGGTGCGGCGCATCGCCGACGTGCTGCGCGAGCGCTTCCCGGAGATCGAGCACTCGCAACGCGAGGACATCTGCTACGCCACGACCAACCGCCAGGCCGCGGTCAAGGAGCTGGCCAAGCAGTGCGACCTGGTGCTCGTGGTCGGCTCGAAGACCAGCTCCAACAGCAACCGCCTGCGGGAGGTTGCCGAAGCCAACGACGCCGAGGCGCACCTGCTTCTCACCGCCGCGCAGGTCAAGCCGGAGTGGAAAACCGACTACCGCGTCGTGGGGATCACCTCGGGAGCCTCCACCCCGGAGCGGCTGGTGGAGGAGGTGATCGGCGCGCTGCTCGAGGGCAACCCCGACGCACCAGTCGAGGTGCTGGAGACGGTCAAGGAGAGCGTCGAGTTCCGACCCCCGAGGGACCTGCTTCGCCAAGCCGGCGGTTAGGGTCGCCGGCCTAGCCCTGCGCCCGAACCACCGCCACCACGTCGTCCGCGTTCGGGATGCACTCCAGCTCCAGCGGTCGCGTGTACGGCATCGGCACGTTGAGGCCGCCGACGCGCCCGACCGGGCTGTCCAGATCGTCGAAGCACGACTCGCCGATGCGGGCCGCCAGTTCGGCGCCGAACCCGCCACTGCGCCAATCCTCGTAGACGACCACCGCATGGTGCGTCTTCCGCACGGAGCCGAAGATCGTCGCGGTATCGAGCGGGTTCAGGGAGCGAACGTCCACGACCTCCGCTTCCACCCCGTCAAGCGACAGCTTTTCTGCCGCCTCCAGGCAGGTGTGAACCATCCGGCTGTAGGCCACAAGCGTGACGTCGCCTCCCTCTCGCACCACCTTCGCCTTGCCGAACTCCACCACGAAGTCGGGAGCGACCGGCACGGGCCCCTTCAGCGTGTAGAGGCCCGGGTTCTCGGCGAAGACGACCGGGTTGTCGTCGCGGATCGCCGCCTTCAGCATCCCGTAGGCGTCCTCCACGGTCGCCGGCCCAACCACCTTCAGCCCGGGGCAATGCGCATACCACCCTTCCAGCGAGTGGCTGTGTTGCGCGCTGAGCTGCTTGGCCGCGCCCCCCGGGCCCCGAACAACCAACGGGACGCGCGCCTTGCCGCCGGTCATGTAGTGAACCTTTGCGGCGTGGTTCAGGATCATGTCCATCGCTAGGATGGAGAACGACATCGTCATCATCTCGACCACGGGGCGGAGCCCGGCCATCGCCGCACCGACGGCGATCGCGGTGAAACCCGGCTCGCAGATGGGCGCATCGACCACCCGGCGCTCCCCAAAGAGCTCCAACAACCCGGCCGTCACCTTGAACGTGCCCTCGTAACGCCCGATGTCCTCGCCGATCAAGAACACCCGCTCGTCGCGGTCCATCTCCTCGATCAGGGCTCGCTTGAGCGCCTCGCGATAGGACAGCGTCTCCGTTGCCACTTAGTGCCCCCTCTCCGGCTGAATGTCGGTGTAGACGTGGTCGTAGACCGCGTTCGGAGGGGCAAACGGCTGCCGGTCCGCGGCCAGGTAGAGCCGCTCGACCTGCTCGATCACCTCCGCGTCGATCGCCTCCATCTGCTCGTGGGTCATGACCCCGCGGTCCTTCATCACCTTCTCAAGGGCGAGGATCGGGTCTCGCTTGTGCGCGGCCTCTTCTTCCTCGCGCGTGCGGTAGAGATGACGGTCGTTGTCCGCCGCCCCGTGGCCGGCGAAGCGGTAGTTCATCACCTCCACCAGGTACGGCCCGCCCCCGGTCCGGACCTTCTCGACGATCCGCTCCGCGTCCCGGCGAACCTGCAGGATGTCCATGCCGTCGACCCGTTCGCTCGGGATGCCGAACGGGTAGCCGCGCTTGTGAAGCTCGGTGTCGGAGGCGTGGTACTCCAGCCGCGTGCCCATCGCGAACTCGTTGTTCTCGATGATGAAGACGATGGGCAGCTTCCACAGTGCGGCCATGTTCAGGCTCTCGAACACGATCCCGGCATTCGAAGCGCCGTCGCCCAGGAAACAAAGGGTCACACGGTCCTCGCCCCGGTAGCGCGCGGCAAACGCCAAACCGGCGCCGATCCCGACATGCTGCCCGACGATGCCCCAGCCCCCGAAAAAGCCGTGCTCCACGTCGTACAGGTGCATTGAGCCGGCCTTGCCGCCGCTGAACCCGCCCTCGCGCCCCATGATCTCCGCCATGGTGGCCACCGGGTCGGCGCTCATGATCAGCGACTGGGCGTGGTCGCGGTAGGCGGTGATCACGTAGTCCCAGTCCGGCCGAATGCGCTCCAGCCATCCGACCGCCGTCGCCTCCATGCCGATGTAGACGTGCATGTAGCCGCCGATCTTGCCCTGGCGGTACGCGACGTTGCACTTCTCCTCGAACCGCCGCACGAGCAGCATTTGCCGGTACAAGAGTTCCAGCAGTTCCGCGCTCTCGGCAGCGTCTGATTCCTGGTCTTTCCGGGCCAATCGCCTCCTCCAACGCATGGTTTGCGGCGTCCAGCACAGGCCGCCGCAAAGTCGCCCTCACCGCTTGCTTACGTAAAGCAAGCCACACTTGTTCGCTCCGCCGTAGGAAGAGGCCCATCCAAGGGGGTAAACACGCGGGATGAAACGGCTCGGCGCGCCGCTGGTCCTGACGCTGACCGCACTTGCATCGTTGGCAGAACCCATGACCGACCTTGGCTACTTCCGAACCGACGGCGGCCCCGTCCTGGCGACCGCCGCCGATGGGCGCACTTGGGTCCAGTCGAACCGGGCCGTTCGGCGGACCGTCGTGTTCGACCACGGGATCCGCTCCGTTTCCCTAAGAGACTTGAGAACGGGTCAAGCCGTGACGGCCAAGGCTGCCCCGTCCATCACGCTCGTGCGGCCGATCATGGGCCAACCGGCGACGCTCGCCGAAAGCTGGAAGATGGCCCCGGCCGAGCCGCCCAAAGGTTGGGAGCGGCCGGCTTTCGACGACCGCGACTGGCCAACCGTGTCGCTTCCTTTCAGCACCCAGGAGGAGCATCGGAGCTGGTGGTTCCGCCGCGTCCTGCCCGACTCGCCGGGCAAGCGCATGGCTCTGTTGTTCGACCAATCTGCCGACGACGGCGCGGAGGTCTATGCCGACGGCGTCCTGATCGGCACGCTTTCACCCGCCGACCAACCTTGGACCAAGGTGTACCGCCTGAACCTTCCCCCCAACGCGAAGGTCGTCGCCATCCGCCTAATCGGCGGTGGACGCCCCAACGGCCTCGCCAACGTTCGGCTCGTCGAAAGCGGCGAGACCCGAGTGCTGGACCTGGCCCACGGTTGGACGCTGAAGTCGCACAAGGGCGATGGCCGCCGTCTGGTGTTGGCGATGCAGGGCGTCGGCGCAAACGCCGGTTTCCAGGTGACCGCCGAGTTCCGCGCCTTCCCCGGCGAGGAGCCGTGGTTTGCGACCAAACTCAGCGTCACGTCGAACAACAAGTTCGAGTGGCTCCTTGGCGAAGCCCGCGTGGACGACTGGGCGTTGCCTGCCGCCGACGCCAAGACCGCCAGTTTCACGGGTTCGGGATTCGCCGCCGTCGACCCGAGAACCGGCCTCGGCTTCGCCACCGAGATGCTGCACCTGCAGGGCTCGACCGAGGCCAAGCTCGGTTCGGCGGCGACCGTCTGGCGCCCTTACCTGCCGCTCGCGCCGAAGCAGACCCTGGACGTTCCGGAGAGCTTCGTCGGGCTGTTCCAGGGCCCGGTCGAGACCGGCGCCTTCCTCGTCCAGCTCTACGTGGGCAAGTACGTCTCGCACGCCACGCCGACCACCGTGCCGCCGGTCTACAACACCTGGTTTGGCTACTACAACGGGGTGAACGCCGAGATCGTCCGGAAGGCGATCCCGCTCGCGGCGGGCATCGGCGCCAAGGCGTTCGTCATCGACGACGGCTGGCAGACCAACCTGACCCCGCTGAGCGGCAACTACGGGGACTGGGTCGTCAACAGGAAGACCTTCCCCGACGGCATCGAGCCGCTTTCGGCGCTCGCCAAGCAGCACGGCATGAGGTTCGGCCTTTGGACCGCGCCGATCATGGTCGGCAACCGGGCGAAGGTGACCACGGAGCATCCAGCTTGGTTGGTTCAGCGCGCCGACGGAACCCGTCTGCCGCTGTGGGAAAGCACGTCCGCGATGTGCCTGACGGGCGAGTGGTACCAGACGTTCAAGGCGCGCCTGCTTGAGCTTTGCCGCCTGTACGGGCTCGGCTTCCTCAAGCTGGACGGCAGTCTTTTCGTGGACGGCTGCGTGCGGACCGCGCACGGCCACCCCGCCTCGCACAGCGAGGGCACGCAGATCGAGGCCTGGGCGGACCTCTGCGCCACGCTTCGGAAGCAGTTCCCCGGCATCATCATCGACCGCGGCTGGGAGGGCGAGCCCGGGGTCACCGCCCACCAGGACACCGGTTGGTTCGGCGACTGGGCGCTTGCTTTTCACCCGGAACGCGAGGCCGACCCGGCATGGTGGTACAAGAACGCGGACATCTACCGCAACGCGCTCTACGACCTGACGATGACGCGCCCCACCTTCACGCTCTCGTGGGAGACGCCGTGCCATGTGCTCAGCAAACCGCTTGACCTGAACGCCCTCGAGTACCACTTCACCAGCGTGGGCGCGTACCTATGCAACGTGGAGGTTCACGGGCGGATCCTCGAGATGACCGACGAGGAGGCGGCACTGGTCAAGAAGTGGGTGAAGTGGAACTGGGAGAACCGGCCGTGGCTCGCGGTCGCCCAGCCCATCGTATCCCTCGGCAAGCCGTACGACCCGCGCGACGACAAGTCGGTCCCTCACGTGGACGGCGTGCTGCACCTGCGCAACGCCCTCAAGGGCCGGTACGGCTACATCTGCCTTTGGAACCCGGGCGCGGGATCGCAAACCTCGACCGTCACGGTCAGGCCCGCCGACAGCTTCGTGAAGATGGACACGGGCAAGCTGCGTTTGGTTCGGCTGAAGGACGGCAAGGATATGCCTCATCGCCGCGACGACGCGTCGTTCACCGTTGAGGTGTCCATGGACCCTCGGTCGTGGGAGATCATCGAGGTGCAAGCGCGGTAGCGGCTCGGAAATCCTGTGAACAGGTTACTGCTGGAAAATGTGCCCAAAGGGGCCCATCGCGCCTACCGGGAGGCAGAGGCGGCGCCGAACGGTTGGGTATATTCAACCAGCAGCGTGCTCCGGTCGTCTAGCGGTTTAGGACATCGCCCTCTCACGGCGAAGATCGTGGGTTCGAATCCCATCCGGAGTACCAAACTCTTTCTAGGGACGCTTTCACTCAGTTGAAGCGTCCATTTTTGTTCGTCTTTGCATCCGCCTGCGGCGACCGTCCCCAACCGACATTCGAGATGCGCTGAGAACCGGTGGAGCCGGACCGGGCCCCGGAGAGCGCTTGAACGTGGCTTGCCCACCTATGGACTCTCGCCCCCGAGGTTGGCCGCCCAGACCGCCATGGATCGGCGCTGCCCCAACCGATCACCATTCCATGATGCCGGCCTTGGGGGGACGGCCCAACCGGGGCCCCCGGAACGGCGCGTAGCTTCGCGACGACGGAACCGGTTGGCCGGCGATTTTCGGCCCAGCCTATCGGATTAATGCGTAGACATGTCAAAAGCGATCCGCAAAAGCGCAATTGAGGGGAGCTCACCTATCGCGAACAACGGGCGCACATCGGATACAATATTCGCGGGGTTACAAACCCCGTGGAGTTTATTAATATGCTGCAGGAACGACACAGCCTGTCGGGGCGTGCGCGCGCGTTCACCCTCATTGAACTTCTCGTGGTCATCGCGATCATCGCCATTCTCGCGGCGATCCTCTTCCCCGTTTTCGCCCAGGCGAAGAACGCGGCGAAGACCACCGCTTGCCTTTCGAACATCAAGCAACTCGGAACGGCGGTCTCTATGTATGCGAACGACTACGACGACGGGACGCCGATGTACGAGTACTTGGACACCGACGGCAACTTCGTCTGCTTCGCGCGCATCATGTACCCGTACGTGAAGAGCGCCCAGATCTTCTTCGACCCGGCCGGCGGCGTGTACCCCGGACCGCTGAGCACCTCTGGCGACTGGGACGCCAACAAGCCCGACGGCGGCTGGACTCAGGTGGCCACCCTTTCGCTTAACGGCGGCGGCTTCTTTGGCTACTGGGCCTCCTCGCCGAGCGTGTACTACCACTACGGTCGCACGATCAGCAGCCAGGAAAACCTCGCTGAGCGCGCTGCCCTCACCACAACCAAGGACCCGGCCGGCTACTCGCCGTTCGGTTACTACCAGTTCTGCAACTGGGTAGCCTTCACGCCGAACTACAACGACCCGACCGACTTCTGGGCGAACATCGTGTACGCCTCCGGTTCGCGCCGCAGCGACAGCATCATCACGTCCTTTGGCGACACCCACGCGGGCAACGTCAAGTCTGGCAAGATCTTCACCCCCAAGGGCGGAGACGGCGGCCAGTTCTACGGCAACAACCCGTCGGTCCAGCACTACTGGGGCTACTGGTGGAGCGCCACGAAGTAGCAGGGAGAGGCAATGTCGGCTAACATTCCGAAACCGGTCTTCATCGGCGTGGTGGTGGCGCTCTTGGTCATCATCGGGTTGGTGGGTTACTTCGCCCTGCGGCCGGCGCCGATCCGCATGAAAACCGCGGAGGAGCTTTCGAAGATGGAACGCAAACCCGTGCCTCCGCCCCCGGTCATCCCCGGGATGTAGAGACTGCCGGAGCCCCCTGCCATTGGAAGGGGGCTCATCTTGTGTCGCCTCCCAGCGGACGGCGCCGACCCAGAGCACAACGCGCCCGGTTTGCGCGTGGGCTCAAACGGAACGCGCATGTCACTTTCGCTTCACGTCAATGTAACTGAAGCAGGCGTGGCGTCTACACGATCACGTTCCGATTCACGCAAACCTCGGGACCCATCATGCCTCGGGTCCTAATTGCGTTTACAATGGATTAGGGTCGCAAAACCCATCGGAGGTCAACTCATGCTTCAGGAACTCCACGGCTTCGCGAGGCGTACCCGCGGGTTCACACTCATTGAACTACTCGTGGTGATCGCGATCATCGCCATCTTGGCGGCGATCCTCTTCCCTGTCTTCGCCCAAGCGAAGAACGCGGCTAAGACGACTAGCTGTATCTCCAACATTAAGCAGCTTGGTACGGCGACGGCCATGTATGCCAACGACAACGACGACGGAACACCGATGTACGAGTACGTCGACGCGGATGGATACTTCGAATGCCTGCCGCGCATCCTGTACCCGTACGTCAAGAGCCCGCAGATGTTCTATGACCCGGCCGGCGGCATGTACCCTGGGCCGCTGAGCACCAGCGCCGACTGGGACACCAACAAACCGGACGGCGGTTGGACGGAGGTGCCGACCCTGAGCCTGAACGGCGGCGGCTTCTTCGGGTACTGGGTGGACACGCCCAGCGTCTCGTACCACTACGGGCGCATCATCAGCGCCCAGGAGTACCTGTCGGAGAGAGCGGCCTACACGACCACCCACGACCCAGCCGGGTACTCGCCGTTCGGTTACTACCAGTTCTGCAACTGGGTGGCCTACACGCCGAACTACAACGACCCGACCGACTTCTGGGCCAACATCGTCTACTCGGCCGCCCCTCGTCACCACGACGGCATCGTGACGTCCTTCGGCGACACGCACGCCGCCAACATGAAGTCGGGCAGGATCTTCACCCCCAAGGGCCAGGACGGCGGTACGTTCTACGCCAACAACCCGTCGGTCCAGCACTACTGGGGCTACTGGTGGAGCCCCACGAAGTAGCCCGGAGGCAGCGCCATGGCAACCGTACCTAGGTGGCTCTTCATCACGGTGATCGTCGTGGTGGTGGCGTTCGTCGGGGTGGGCGCATACCTCGCCCTGCGGCCGCCGCCGGTCCGGCTGAAGACCGCAGAGGAGTTGTCGAAGATGGAGCGGAAGCCGATGCCGCCGCCTCCCCGTATCCCGGGGATGTAGCGCCTCCGCTTTGCCTCATACGGGCGGAGGCGGCCAACAGCGCCGCCTCCGCACCTTACGGACTCGGTTCTGGTTTGCTCGCCGGCGGTTTGGCATTCGACATGACCAAGGGCAGGATCACCGGCTTCAACCCCATCCGCAGGGAGGTGGATTGTATCCACTCCCTTGCAAAGGGGACCGTGTTCAACGTCAAGGTAAGCGACCTGAACTGTTCGAAGAAACCCTCCGTCATAAGCGAACGGGTCGAATACCTGAGCCTGTACTCCACGTCGATCTCCGCCATCCATTCGCTTTGCACGTCGGCGCCCTCCGATGCTAGCACCCGCACACCGTAAAACGCGGAGACGACGCAATGGTCTTCGGTAGCCTCAAGCAACCTTGCGTCCTGAGCCAACGCCAGCACTTGTTTGTTCGAGCGCTCCACCTGCCCATACGCCGTGTCGCGGCATGACGCCGAGCAGTTCTGGATATCGATCGACTCGAGGGTCAAACCCTTCAGGAACTCCGCAAACTCGTCAACGGAGCACGGAGACGCAGAACCGGCTTTCAAGCGGCACCTCCCTGCAACACCTCAAACGTCCGGGAAGTGGCGCTCTGGCAAGGCTCGTCCACCCGGTCATAGCCCAGAAGCGGCAAACCCTTGAAGATCGCCGCTTTTAGGCTCCGGGCAAGCGAAACCACCACTGGATCCATCTGGCCTTCGGTAGCCGATGCCTTCACAACACCGAAGCAGTGTCCAGAAGCCAGAGCGGTTGCGCCCGAGCGCAACATGTCGGTCATCAACGCGTTCAGGCTCACGCCCTCATCCTCCGCCAGCGTTTCGA
>CAZIIS010000086.1:0-2924 GCA_964539295.1 uncultured Fimbriimonadaceae bacterium
GAGATCGCGGCCGACATGCGGGCCCAGCAGGCGCGCGTAGCGCAGGCCCAGGCGAGCCTGGATCAGGCCGAGGCCAACCGCAGCAAGCTGGTCACGACGAAGAAGAGCCTGGACGAGGCCGAGCGGACGCTTACGCAATCGCAGATCGCGTTGCAGCGCGTGCGGGCCGAACAGGCGAACATCCGGGCGCGGCAACTGGACGTTTCGACCGCCAGGGCGAGCGCCGTGCGAAGCCAGGTGAGCCGGGACAACGCGAAGGTGCAGCTCGATAGCACGACGGTGCGTGCCCCCCGGGCCGGCGTGGTGACGCTGAAGTACCTGGAGGAGGGCACGATCATCCCGCCGGGCACGAGCACCTTCGCACAGGGCACGAGCCTGGTGCAGATCTCGGACACGACGCGGATGTTCGTGGAGTGCCAGGTGGACGAGGCCGACATCGCTTCGGTGAAGCTGGAGCAGCCGGTGCGGATCGTGGTGGACGCCTACCCGGGCAGGACGCTTTCGGGCACGGTGACGAAGATCTTCCCCGCGGCGATCTCTACCTCGGGCGTCACGACCGTGAAGGTACGCGTGGCGGTTGGGAAGGAGATCGCAGGGAACGGGCGGGGGGAGAAACGCGGCCCCGCCGGCGGTGGGGGTCTCGGTCTGCGTCCTACCAACGGCGAGTCGGCGCCTGTGGGGCCGGCCATGGTTGCGCCGCCCAAAAACACGGAAGGGCCGATGGCGTTGCGTCCAGGCATTAACGCCACCGTGGAGTTCATCCAGCTGCAGAAGCGGGACGTCGTGATGGTTCCGATGCCGGCGATCAAGCGAGAGGGCGGCGAGGCCTACGTCCAGGTTAAGACGAAGGACCCGCTGAAGCCTGAGCGGCGTTCGGTGAAACTCGGCGAAATCGGGAACACGGACGTCGAAGTGCTCGAAGGATTGAATGAGGGCGACGAGGTCGTGGTGGCCGAGATCGACCTTAAGGCGATGCGCGAACGGCAAACGAAGATGCTGCAGCAGGAACAGGGCGGCGGGCTTGGCAGCCAGCGAAAGGGCGGCCCGAGCAAGTCGCGCGGAGGCATGTAGCGGTGAACTGGGGAGACAGCTTCGATTCGGCGGTGCGGGCGATCGCCGCAAACAAGATGCGGTCGGCGCTAACGATGCTGGGCGTGGTGATCGGCGTGGGTTCGGTCATCGCGATGATCGGCATCGGCGAAGGCACGAAGAAGAAGTCGATCGAGCAGCTCGAGGTGATGGGGTCGAACATGATCACCGTGATGCCGCAGTGGCGTCGCGGCGGTTCGACCTCCAGCCAGGACAACAGCATCCTGACGCAGGACGACGTGGATCGCATCCGGCGGTTCGTGCCGACGGTGCGCTACATCACCGGCGGCGTGTTCGACCGCGGCGCCGGGCCCGTCAAGTACGGGAGCAACAACCACCGAACGCAGGTGATGGGCGCCGAACCGCAGATCCGGTTCATCCGCAACGCCACGAAGATGCTGGCCGGCGACTGGTACGACGACGTCGACGAGCAGCTAATGGAGCGCAAGGCGGTGCTGGGGTTCATGGTCTACGACGACCTGTTCCAGGGCGAGAACGCTATCGGTGCGACGATCAAGATCCGGGGTCAGAACTTCGAGGTGGTCGGCGTGGTGGACTACAAGGGCGGCGCGGGCTGGATGAACCCGGACGACCAGGTCTACGTGCCGTTGCGTACCGCGCAGAAGCGGCTGACCGGAAAGGACAAACTGGACTTCATCGCCATCCAGGCGAGCAGCGGCGACTTCCTGCCGGTGACGCAGGCGGACATCGAGAACACGTTGGCCGCGACGCGGCAGAACGCGATGGGCGAGGACCTGTTCCGAGTGATGAACCAAGCGGACTCGTTGGAGCAGATCCAGACTCAGTCCCGGATCTTGAGCCTGTTGCTGGCGGGGATCGCGTCGGTGTCGCTCCTGGTGGGCGGCATCGGCATCATGAACATCATGCTGGTGAGCGTGACGGAGCGCACGCGGGAGATCGGGTTGCGGAAGGCGATCGGCGCCAAACGCGGGACGATCCTGTCGCAGTTCCTGTTCGAGAGCGTGGTGATGTGCGTGATGGGGGGCATCCTCGGGATCATCTTGGGGCTGGTCTCCACCGGTTTCATCGCCGACTCGTTGCAGGTCCCACGGGTGATGAGCACGCAGGCTATCCTTTTGGCGTTCGTGTTCTCCTCGGCGGTTGGGCTTTTCTTTGGGCTTTACCCGGCGGTCCGGGCGAGTTCGCTGCAGCCGATTGAGGCACTGAGGTACGAATGAGCGTCATTGAGGTGCGGGGTCTGTGTAAGGACTACATCATGGGCGACACGGTCGTCCATGCGTTGCACGGCGTGGATGTGAAGGTGGACCCGGGGGAGTTCGTGGCGATCATGGGACCTTCGGGCTCCGGCAAGTCGACCTTCATGAACGTGATCGGTTGTCTGGACCGGCCGACGGCGGGCGAGTACTTCCTGAACCGCCAGGAGGTGTCTCGGCTGAGCGACAACGCGCTGGCGGACATCCGGTGCAAGTACGTCGGCTTCGTGTTCCAGACGTTCAACCTGTTGCCGCGCACGTCGGCCATCAAGAACGTGGAGCTGCCCTTGATGTACGCCGGGGCGAAGAACCGGCAGGAACAGGCGAAGGCGGCGCTCGACAAGGTGGGGTTGGCGCAACGCATGCACCACAAACCCAGCGAGCTATCGGGCGGTCAGCAACAGCGGGTGGCGGTGGCGCGCGCCATCGTGAACGACCCCGTCGTGATCTTGGGGGACGAGCCGACGGGCAACCTGGACTCGCACACCGCCGAGGAGATCATGGCTCTCTTCCAGGAACTGAACCGCACGGGCAAGACGGTGGTCCTGGTGACGCACGAGCCCGACATCGCCGCGCACTGCAAGCGGATCATCCGGTTCC
>CAZIIS010000086.1:3024-11634 GCA_964539295.1 uncultured Fimbriimonadaceae bacterium
CTGGTGACGCACGAGCCCGACATCGCCGCGCACTGCAAGCGGATCATCCGGTTCCGGGACGGTCGCGTGATCTCGGACGAGCCGGTGGCAAAGCCGCTTGACGCGCGCGAGGTGCTCGCGGCGATGCCCACGAGCGACGGGATGGTCACGCACCGCTAACCGCGCGACGCCCACCGTTTGGCGCCCGCGTCGATGAACCGCCACACCAGGTGGCGGCCCTTGCCCTCGCCCAGGCCGATGCGCGTCGATTCGAGGATCGTCGCGACCGGTTCGCGGGGCTCCAGTCGCAGGACCGAGGCCGGGTCGAGCATGTCGAGGCCGTTGTGGCGGCGGTCCAGGTCGAGGGCGGCGGCCAGCTTGCCCGGGCCGGAGAGCAGATCGCGCTCGGAGCGCGCTTTGGGCCGGCGAGGCCAGAGCGACGGCGCCCCCTCGATCGGCCTGGCGGCGCGGATGAGCACCGCCCCGGGCGTGCCGTCGCGGAGGGTCACCACGTTCAGCATCCAGTGGTTGCCGTACGTGAAGTAGACGTAGGCGTGCCCGGGCGGGCCGAACATCGCCGCGTTGCGGGGCGTCATGCCGCGGGCGGCGTGGCTGCCGAGGTCCTCCGGCCCGCCGTAGGCCTCGGCCTCGACGATGCGCACCCGCGCTTCGGGGGTCACCAGGTCGCAGCCGAGCAGCCGCTTGGCCGACTCGACGACGGTCTGTTGCTCCAAAAGGCGACGGAAGGACTCAAGCTCGCACATGGGCCGTTTCAGTAAACCCGAAGCGGCGTCTTTGCCCTGAACAACGTCCGTGCGTCTGCTATAATAGTAGACGGAGATGCACTTGATTATCTTTGTTGGGCTGCAGGGATTCTACTGTCGGACGCTGGCCGCGGCGAGGCCCGAGTTGGCGGGGCGGCCGTTGGTGGTGCATTCGGCCAAGCGGGTGTTGGACGCCAGCCCCGAGGCGTTGTCGCGCAAGGTGTTGCTCGGGATGGGGTTGCCCGAGGCGAAAGCGATCTTGGGCGAGGACGCGGTGTATCGGGAGTGCGCGGTGGGGGAGTACATGGCCGAGCGGGACCGGTGGCTGGACGTGTGCGTGGAGTTCAGCGACGGGATTGAGCCGGAGTCGCCGGCGACGGCGTTCATCGACCTGAGCGGGCACCCGGACCCGGCGGACGTGGCGTTGCGGCTGGTGCGGGAACTGGAGCGGCGGTTGGGTTGGAGTTGCCTGGCGGGGTTGGCGCCGGCGAAGTGGGTGGCGCGGATCGCCGCCCGGCCGGTGGAGGGGGCCATCGCGCCGGTGAGGGACCCGCGCGGGTTCTTGGCGTTGTTGCCGACGGCGATGCTGGCGCCGGCGCCGCCGGAGCATCGGCAGCGGCTGGAGTTCTTGGGCTATCGGCGGATCGGGGAGGTGGCGCGCGCCCCGCTTCGGGTGCTGATCGAGCAGTTTGGGAAGGACGGGGTGCTGATTCGGGAGGCGGCGCAGGGCCGGGCGAGCGACCGGGTGCGGCCGTCGTACCCGCCGGACTCGGAAGCGGAGCGGATCGCGTTCGAGGGCGGGCTGGAGTCGCAGGAGGAGATCAAGGGGGCGTTGCGGGAACTGGCGGAGCGAATGTCGGATCGGCTTTCGGGGCGCGACCTGGAGGGGAGCACGGTGATGCTGTTCGTGGAGGGAGCGGACGACGAGGTTTTGACGGAGCGCAAAAAGCTGAGCAAGCCGGTCCAGAGCGCGGCGTGTCTGCGGGTGGCGTTCGAGACGCTGTTTGCGCGGATGTCGGTGGAGCAGGCGGTGACGGCGGTCCGGGCGGTGATGCCGGGGCTGCGGCGGGCGATGTGCCGGCAGCGGTGTTTCGAGCCCACGTCGGTTCCACGCGAGCGGAAGCTGGCGGCGGAGTCGGCGCTCTTGCGGGTTCGGGCGGCCTTCGGCGACGAGATGGTGCAACGGGCCTCAGAGGTCGAGGTTCCGCGTCGGGTGAAGCTGTTGAGGGTGTGGCAGCATGCGACCGGATGGAGTTGAGGTCGTCGCGCGCTGGCGCGAGGTCGGCGCCTGGTGGGAGGGCGAGGCGCCGCGCGAGGTGGTGCGCTACCGGGACGAGCGGGGCGTGCGCCGGGAGAAGATGCGGACGTTGCACCAGGCGGAGACGGTGGCGGAGAGCCCGGCGCCTTACGCCGAGAACAACCGCGAGGAGTACACGCTTCGACCGCGCAAGGTGCGGGACGAAAAGGTGGCGCGGGCTTGCGGTTACGCGCCCGCGAACGCGTTCGCGCTGAGCGGGGCGGGCGCTCCGGCCGGTTACGCGCCGTTGCACGTGCTTTCGGGGTACGCCTTCGGGCGGAGCGTGCTGTTTGCGCAGGAGATCCCCCGGCACGCGGCCCGGCTCGGGCTGCCGGCGGTGGGGATCGCCGACCCGTTCTCGCTGGTGGGGGCGGTGGAGTTCGTGCGCGAGGCCAAGGCGTGCGGCGTCAAGCCTTTGGTTGGGGCGTCGTTCGAGATGGTCCAAGGGGGCGAGATCGTGTTGATCGCGCGCGACAAGGCGGGTTATCGGTCGCTGTCGCAGTTGATCACCGAGTGCCACCTGGGCGAGCCGCGGCTGCATCCGCTATGCAACTGGGAGCGGTTGGAGCGGCACACCCGAGGTTTGATGTGCCTGACGGGCGGGGACGCGGGGCCGGTCAACCGGCTTCTGCTTTCGGGTCAGGGGGAGGACGCGGCGCGGTTCATTGACCAATTGGTGGGAATGTACGGTCGGGACAACGTGTTTGCGGAGGTGGAGCGGGCGTACCTGCCGTGGGAGATGGCGGCGAACGCGCGGCTGCTCGCGCTGGCAGAAAGGTTAGGAATCCTACCGATTGTGGGCGGGGCGATCACCCACGCCGAGCCGGAGCAGTTTCCCGCGCAGGACGTGCTGACCTGTTCCGAGACGCTCTGCACGGTGGACGAGATCATCGGGCGCAAGCCGGCGCGGCATCCGGACCAGCCCCAGGTGGCGCCGCGCCCGGCGCGGGCGATCAACGCGGAGCGGTACCTGCGCGACGGGGCGGAGATGGCGGCGCTCTTTGCGGATCGGCCTGACCTTTTGGTGAACTCGCTGCGCGTGGCGGAGCGGGTGGACGACGACGTGCTTCCGGCAAGGACCCGGCTGCCGGAGCTCTTC
Source organism: uncultured Fimbriimonadaceae bacterium (assembly GCA_964539295.1). GTDB lineage: Bacteria > Armatimonadota > Fimbriimonadia > Fimbriimonadales > Fimbriimonadaceae > CAZIIS01. The sequence continues at coordinate 6,164 of CAZIIS010000086.1, forward strand.
CCGGACTCGTCGGCCGCGCTTCGGCGGATCACCTACGCGGGGGCGGCGCTGCGCCACAAGCGGATATGCCTGGCGCTTCGGCGACGGCTGGACGCGGAGTTGGAGCGGATCGACGCGATGGGGTTCGCGGGACACTTCCTTACGATGTGGGACGCGTGCCGCTGGGCGGGCGACCAGGGGATCCTGTTCAGCGGCCGAGGTTCGGTGGTGGACTGCGCGGTGGCGTACTGCCTGGGGCTGAGCCGGATCGACGCCTTTGAGCACCACCTGCACTTCGACCGGTTCCTGCCGGGCGACGGGAGCAAGCGGCCGGACATCGACATCGACTTCGAGGCGCACCGGCGGGACGACGTGCGCAACTACCTGACCCGCAAATACGGCGTCGAGCGCGTGGCGACCGTGGCCGCGGTGGGGGCGTTCAACACCCGCGGCATCGTGCGGGAGGTGGGGAAGGCGCTGGGGCTGGCGCCCGATGTGGTGGGGTTCTTGGCCAAGCGGATCCACGGGTCGGTTTCGCCGGAGCGCCTCGAGGGGGCGCTGCAGAACCGGCCGGAACTGAGGGACAGCCCGATCGCGGTGGAGCGGTTCCGGTGGGTGTTCCGGCTGGCGAAGATGCTGGCGGACGTGCCGCGCAACATGCGCGCGCACTCCTCGGGCGTGGTGATCTCGGACCAGCCGCTCTCCGAGACGGTCCCGGTGATGTGGTCGGCGGCGGAACAAGATACGGAACCCGAATCATCAGGAACTCAATACTTGCGCATCATCCAGTGGGACAAGCGAAGCGCGAAGCACTACTTCGACAAGTTCGACATCCTGTGCCTTCGCGGGCAGGACGTGCTGGCGGGGACGCAGGAGCGGATAAGGGTTCAGAACGCCGATTTCAGCGTGGAGCAGATCGCGCTGGACGACGAGGAGACGTACCGCGCGATGCGCTCGGGGGAGCTGATCGGCATCCCGCAGTCGGCCTCGCCGGCGATGCGGCAGGCGCACGTGCGGCTGCACACGGCGAACCTGCACGACGCAAGCCTGGTGCAGGCGGGGATTCGGCCGGGCGTGGGCGGGGCGGTGAAGCTGAACGAGCTGATTGCGCGGCGGCGCGGGCTGAAGCCGTATTCGTTCGAGTGCCCGGAGATGGAGCAGATCCTGGGGCTGACCTACGGGATCATCGTGTTCCAGGAGCAGGTGGACCAGCTCCTGCAGACGTTCTGCAGTTACACGAGCGGCGAGGCGGAGGAGATCCGAGAGGAGATCCACAAGCGGCGGCGCGAGGACTACGGGGAGGTGATCAAGGACGACGTGTTGGCGCGCGCCCGAGCCAACGGCTACTCCGAGGCGATCGTCCACCGCGTGTTCGACCTGGTGTCGGGTTTCCGCGGGTATGGCTTCGCACAGGGCCACGCGCTGGCGTTCGCCGAGGTCTCGGTGCGCTCGGTCTACTGCCAGCAGAACTTCCCGGCGGAGTACTTCGCGGCGCTGCTGGACGCCCAACCAGCCGGTTATTACGGACCGTGCACGCTGGTGAACGAGGCCCGGGCGCGGGGCGTGGCGATCCTTCCAGTGGACGTGAACCGCAGCGAAGAGCGGTTCACCGTGGAGGACGTGCGCTCGCCGATGGACCCGAAGCTGGTGTTGCCGGGGGCGGGGATTCGGGTTTCGCTGCGGCAGGTGGAGGGGCTCTCGAAGAAAACGCGCGAGCGGCTGATCGAGGAGCGGCAGGCCGGCGCGTACCGCAGCTTCTTCGAGTTTGTGCGGCGGGTGGAACCGGCGCGGAACGAACTGGAGAACTTGATCCTCTGCGGGGCGCTGGACGGCCTCTCGACGACCAATCGCCGAAGCATGCTTTGGGGCATCCCGCGCGCCATGGCCTATGCGGAGGCGACTAACCATCAGGTTGACACGCTGTCGCTGGAGGTTCCCGAGCCGAAGCTGGACGAGAGCATCGACGATTTCACCTTTGCGGAGCGGGCGATCCGCGAGCGGGTGGTGCTGGGGCTGGACGTGGAGGCGCACCTGATGGCGTTCGAGCGGGAGCGGGTGCGCGCGCACGGGGGGATCACCGGGCGGGAGGTGAAGGCCCTGAAGAACGGGCAACGGGCGATGGTGGTGGGCACGCCGATCCGGCTGCGTTTTCCGCCGACCTCGAGCGGCAAGCGGGTCGTGTTCTTCGACCTGGAGGACGAGACCGGGCTGCTCAACGTGACCTGCTTCGACGACGCCTACCAGCGCGACGGGCACGCCATCGTGTGCTCGCCCTATGTGACGGCGGTCGGCGTGGCGCAGTGGCGGGACGACCACGTGGCGTTTTTGGCCAAGCGGGTGTTTCCGTACCGGCCGGTGCTGCGCAAGCTGGTGGACGAATGCGAGCCGCTGCCGGTCGGCGCCACGGACTTTTTGGTGGGTTAGCGCTCGGCCCCGGAAGGCCGCCACGGGCCCCTGGACCCGAGCATATCGGGATAAACTGGCTGCATGAACCCGAACCTCCAGAATTGGCTCGGCGCTGAGATTCAGAAGCTCAAGGACCAGAACCTATACAAGCTTCCGCGCGTCCTGGAGAGCCCGGCCGGCGGCCGCGTGCAGATGGACGGAAAGAGCGTCGTCAACCTTTCCAGCAACAACTACCTTGGGTTGGCCAACGACCCCCGCGTGCGCCAGGCGGCGCTCGAGGCGATCGAGAAGTGGGGCGTGGGCGCCGGGGCGGTTCGGCCGATCGGCGGCACCATGGCGGTGCACGTCGAGCTTGAGGAGAGGCTCGCCAAGTTCAAAAAGGCGGAGGCGGTGCTGGTCTTCACCGCCGGTTTCACCGGCAACGCCGGCGCGATCCCCGCGGTGCTGGGCAAGAAGGACGTGGTGATCAGCGACGAACTGAACCACGCGTCGATCATCGACGGCGTTCGGCTTTCCCCGGCCAAGTACAAGAAGTCCGAGGGTTACGTCTACGCCCACAAGGACATGGGGCAGCTTGAGGAGATCCTGACCAAGACGCAGGACTTCGAGAAGCGGATGATCATCACCGACGGCGTGTTCAGCATGAACGGCGACATCGCCCCGCTTCCGCAGATCGTGGAGCTCGCCGAGAAGTACAACGCGTTCGTGATGGTGGACGACGCGCACGCCAGCGGCGTCCTTGGCAAGAACGGGGCGGGCTCGACCTCGCACTTCAACCTGTACGGTCGGGTGGACATCCAGCTCGGCACGCTCAGCAAGGCGCTCGGCGTGGTCGGCGGCTACATCGCCGGCACGAAGGCGCTCAAGGAGTGGTTGATCAACCGCGGTCGGCCGTACCTTTTCTCGACCGCCCACCCGCCGATGGTTGCCGCGGCCCTCATCAAGGCGATCGACATCATGGAGACCGACCCGGAGCCGATGCGCAGGCTGTGGGACAACACGCGCTGGTGGAAGAACGCGCTCCAGGAGGCCGGATTCGACACGATGGGCAGCGAGACGCCGATCACGCCGGTCTACTGCGGCGACGAGAAGAAGGCGGTGGATATGGAGCACGCGCTCTGGGACGAGGGCGTGTTCGCGCTTTCCATCGTGTATCCGACCGTGGCCCGGGGCAAGGCTCGCATCCGCACGATGCCATCCGCAGCGCACTCCAAGGAGGACCTGGAGTTCGCGCTGAAGGCGTTCAAGAAGGTTCGGGACAAGCTGGCCTAGAGTTCGTTTCGGCAGAACGTCGGCTCACAAAACGGGCGACCCCAGTCCTGGGGTCGCCCTCTGTCCTCTCCATATGTGCCGTGCAAGATGGGAAAACCCGGAAACTGCAACGGCAAAGACCCCGCTGGAGCGGGGTTAGCTAAGGGGTGCTTGTCTGGCAAACCGCCACCACGCGACGCACGACGCGGCGCGTGAGGTCGAGCTTCTGGTTGGGACCGGGAGCGGCGACTGGACATCGGCCATTGGCCGAACCCTCTTCCCAGTCGTCGCGAGCGTTACCATTTTTACTCTCCGACTCGGAACACACCGCGCGATAATGCGTGTGCTTGTCAACTATTATGCGGCAGAGTTAGCATTTCGGACGGACCAAACGCGAAAAAAAGACCAAGGGGCTTTCTCGCGCTAAGATCGGTTCGAGAGGATATGAGGATTCACCGATATCTTGACCCCGAGGGGACTATCCGCTTCGCGGCGGCGGAGGCCGGCCGGCTGATGGAGATGGGGGGCGACCCGTACGACGGCCTGCTCCCTACGGGGCGGACGGCGCGGCTCTGCCGAATGCTGGCGCCGGTCGCACCCAGTTGCATCATCGGCATCGGCCTGAACTACCGCAAGCACGCCGAGGAGCAGGGGGCCAGGATTCCCGCTCACCCGGTCGTGTTCATGAAGAGCCCGGGAGCGGCGCAGGACCCGGACGAGCCGATCGTGTTGCCGCGCGGATTGCGCAGCGACAAGGTGGATTACGAGGGCGAACTGGCGTTCGTGATCGGCAGGCCGTGCAAGAACGTGGCGGCGCGCGAGGCGCTGGACTACGTGTTGGGCTTCACCGTGGCGAACGACGTAAGCGCGCGCGACTGGCAGATGGAGTGGGGTGGCCGGCAGTGGTGCCGGGGGAAGACGTTCGACACCTTCTGCCCCTTCGGGCCGTGCCTGGTGACGCCGGACGAGCTTGGCGACCCCCAGACGCTGGAGCTGAAGACGACGCTGAACGGCGCCCTGGTGCAGGAGACGAACACCTCGGACATGATCTTCGGGGTGGCCGAGCTGATCGAGTTCCTGAGCGGCAGCACGACGCTGCTACCCGGAACCTTGGTGATCACGGGCACGCCGAGCGGAGTGGGCATGGCGCATCAGCCGCCGCTCTGGCTGAGGGCAGGCGACGTGGTGAGCATCGAGATCGAACGGATCGGCGTGTTGACGAATCCCGTCGTCGACGAGGTAACGGCGCTGCAGGTTTCGCACGTAGGTATGCAATAAAGCACGATACGGTTCGAGGAGGAACATGAGCCAGTTGACCATGCGGCGGCCGCACCTGGCCGATTTGCCGGAGAGCCCCCACCTACCGGAGAGCTACGTTCTCCGGGAGGCGACGTCGGCGGATTCGTTGGGGTTGAGCGCGTTGATGTCCGCGGCGTTCGAGGACGCAAGCTGGACGCCCGAGCGGGTGCACCGGGAGCTTCTGGACGCGCCCAACGTCCCGGAGACGTACGTGATCGCGTTCCACGGCGTGGCGGTGGCGACCGCAAGCCTGTTGCTGGACCCGGAGAGGGAGCCCGGCACGGCGGTGCTGCATTGGGTGGGCGTCCACCCGGAGCACGTCGGGCGGCGTCTGGGCATGATCGTATCGCTCGCCGTGCTGAAGGACGCTGCGGAGCGGGGGCTGGGCGACTCGATGCTGCTCACCGACGACGAGCGGTTGCCGGCGATCAAAACCTACATGCGGCTCGGGTTTGACCCGGTGATGACGGACGAGGGCCACGAGGGGCGCTGGACCAAGGTGTACGACGCCCTGAAGCTGTAGGCTGGGCCGAGCG
>CAZIIS010000087.1:0-4509 GCA_964539295.1 uncultured Fimbriimonadaceae bacterium
CCGGTGGTGGCCAACCCCCGCGAGACGTAGAGCGGCGTCGGCGCGCTGGGGTAGTAGCCCCGCAGATACTTCGTCCCCAGGTTGGTGGTCATCGGCGCCCAACCCCACGGCGTCGTGAACTGCCCGCCGTGGCTGTGCCCGGCCAGCATCAGGGACGGCCCGCGCGGGAGCTCCTCCACCATGTCGGGCTCGTGCCACACCACCACCATCGGCTCGGCCACGTCGCTCTGGCGGATCGCCGTGTACGGGTCGTGCTCCCCGACCGCCGCCGAGTCCACCCCGATCCAGTTGATCCCGTCCTCGCGGTAGCACTCGTTGCGCAACAGCCGCACGCCGACGTTCTTGAGCACCGGCCGCAGCCACTCCGGGTCGCCCGCGAAGTAGTCGTGGTTGCCCGGAACGGCGATCACCCGGTTGTTCAGCAGCACCAACTCGCAGAGCGCGAACTCCACCATGTCGAGCATCCCGCGCTTCCAGTACGCCACGATGTCCCCGGCGATCACCGTCATGTCCGGCTGTTCGTCGAGGATCGCCGACACCGAGCGGCGCGCCAAGCTCAGCGTCTCCTTGTCGCGCAGGTGGAGGTCGGCCATCAGCGCGATCCGATAGCCGTCGAGCCGGCGCGGCCAACCCTTCAGCCGCAGCGTGCGCCGCTCGATGACGAGCTTGTCGGTTTCGAAAAGCGCCCCATAAAGAAGCGCTCCCGCGCCCAGCGCCGTGGCTCCCCAGAGCAGGTTCTTCAGCTTCATGCTTTGGCTCCGCCGTGCAACTCCAATACTGTCACTTCGGGCGGGCAGAAGGCCCGCACGTCGGGTCCGGTCGTCCCAACGCCCCGCGTCACGTAGAGCGGGTTCCTGGCCGACCGGTAGAACCCTGAAACGTACTTGCGCGCGCCCACCGGCGTCTGAAGCGAGATCCCCAGCGGCAAACACACCTGCCCGCCGTGGCTGTGTCCGGCCAACACGATCCCGATAGTACCGTCCAGTCGGTCCGCCGCGTCCGGCTCGTGGATCAACGCGATGCGCGAGCGGCGCTGCCTGACCTTCGAGGCCAGGCCGAAGTCCGGCCTGCCGGAGAAGGCGTCGTCATAGCCCAGGATCTCCACCCCGTCCACGATGACCGAATCGTTCTTCATCAACGAGGCGCCTAACCCTGTGAGAGCCCGTTGAATCGCCTCGGGCCTGCCGGCCCAGAAATCGTGGTTCCCCAAAACCGCCAAAACCGGCGCGGTACACCGGCTGAGCGGCGAAAGCGCGGTGTCCAGCATCTCCTCGTGCCATGGCTGGCGCTCGTTCTGGAAATCGCCCCCGATCAGCACCACGTCCGGCTTCTCGTCGAGAAGCATCTCGATCGCCCGCCGCGCGCGATCCGCTCGCGCGGCGGAGTCCACGTGCAGGTCGGCCAGAAACCCAACCTTGAATCCGTCCGCCTCCCAATTTCGGAGCCGCAGCTTCCGGCGCTCCAACACAAGCCGGTCCGCCTCGCCAACCTGGGAGACGCAGCCGCAAAGGCCCAAACCCACTCCGAGGGCGCCCATCTGTAGAAACGCCCTCCGCGTTATTCCTCGCCTTTGCCTCGTGCGGCCCATCCAATACCATCCCCGACGAGGCGCCGAAGTACCTCACGGTCTGAGTTCAAATAACGCGCAAACGACCCAGCCCGTTCCGATCGGGATCGGCTCCGAGGCCAGTTGCCGGAGTTGCTCGGCCTCCGACCGTACCTCGCGCAGCGCCGCAACCTCCTCGATCGTAGGTCGTGCCGCGGGCCGATTTAGCCTGACGCGACCCATGATGTCGCCGTCGCGGGGACTGTCCGCCAACCCGAGCACGTGCCCCAGCTCGTGGGCCGCGGCATGCCGCAGCACCTCGTGCCTCATCGTTCGCCCGTTGGGTTGAAGGTACCTGAGCTGTATCTCCGCCTGCATCTCGTACTCGGACTCCTCGTCGTTCAGGTTCAGGACGCTGCGCCGCCACGTGACGCAGCCCGCCGCCTCCCGCCCGCCGAAACGAACGCTCGGCGCATAGGAGACGGTGACGTCGGCCGGACCGTCTTCGACAAACTCGAACCGCACGCCGTCCAACTCCTGCTCCCACAGGCTTGCCGCCTCCAGTAGGCTCCACCTGCAGTCGAACTGCAGGTCGTACGGCACGTTTTCGAAGTCCGCCTTCACCCGGACGGCCCGCGTCAGCAGCACCAGGTCGGCTTGCGCCCGCGCCTCCGCCAGACGCCCCTCGCGCATGCACTCCTCGCCGCGTTCCAGGTGCGTGAAGAGCCCTTCCTGCACCCGCGCCCTGAGCGCCGCCGCGCCCGCGCCGGTGGCCAGCGCATACAGCGCCAACGCCCCCGCCAGGAGCCGCGCCCCCTGCCCGATGATCCGCCTTCCATGCATAGCCAAGCCCCGCCGTGTCGGTCTTTCAAGGGGCTTGTTCCATAGATCTGCGGTGCACGGCGGTGGCAATTCCTGCATCGTTACCAGCAAACCGCGCTCACGGCTATACCGGCCCGGGCTCATGGCTGCGGCAATTCGCGCTTTTCACCCTGCCCCGAAACGGGCGCCGCCCAGTTATTGCTCTATCCGGAGCCCCGGATCGATCTCGTGACCTTCGACCAGGTCGCTGCAACAATCGATTACCTGCGTTACAACACCGAAGCCAGCCTTTGCTTCGAACCTCCCCTTTTCCAGCACGTTCAGGGATCGATACTGGCTGGTTCCGCCATGGCAAGACCGACGCAAAGCGGTCCCTTGCCCTTTAAGCTGTTATCCTTGGCAAAGGCCTTCAGCGCCTCTTCAAACGATAGGCTCAAGGGAGTACCGCCTTGGCTGCCTTCTTGTCCTCGAGCGAAGCGAGCAACGGGTTCAGATAGGTTCTGCCGATCCACTCGATCGCCGGAACGCACACAGCGTCGCCAAAACCGAACAAGGCCTGGTTGTTCGGTACGGTAATAGGGAAGCCGTCCGCCCCCATCAGCCGCGCGCATTCCCGCGGCGTCAACAGCCTTGCCCGAAAGCGGCCTTTGCCCATCTCGACCAGGATCTGCCGTCCGCTGCCGCCCTTGGGCGTCCTAAGGCATCCTGCGGTTCCGTCAACCCTGAGTTCCGCCATCGACCGCTTGTTCCGGACTCTTCGGAACACCGTCCCATGGGAGATGCGCGCCTGGGCGATCAGGGCGTCGGCCTGCTCCCGATGTCGTTCCGACATCTGGCCGAGAAGGTAATCGGCCCGGCTCTTGCTCCACCATTCCGGCGCGTCGTCCGGCAACTGCTCAAGGACGTCGTCGAGCGTTTGGGTCCTTTCTGGGAACGGCTCAAGCTCCCGTATGTGCCAGTTGATGTCTGGGTTGCTCAAGATGAAGTCGGCAAGCGCTTTGGGCCGCGCCGGCGACTCGGAGAAGCTGTACTGCGCCTTGCGTTCAACCACGAGGTTGGCGGCGTCGCGACTGCCCACGACGAACAGCCGCAGCCGCGATTGCGGCACGAACTGCGCGGCGTCCACGAGGAACGCGTCCACGGCGTACCCGAGCCGGTTCAGCGCGAACATGGCGCTCTTGAAGTCCGCGCCCCCATGCGACGTTAGGAATCCCGGCACGTTCTCAAGCATGACGAGGGGTGGCCGAACCCATTCCAGCTTCTCAAGCAGCTCAAGGAACGGCCAGAGCGCGGACGAGTGCTCGCCCGCCAAACCCCTTCGTGCGCCCGCTAGGCTCAGGTCGGTGCATGGAAACGACGCCGTGGCCAACTCCACTTCCGGCAGGTCCCGCACCGGTACGTTGCGGATGTCCCCCAAGTCGAAGTGCCGATCGGCGTCGGGGTACATCGCTCGGTACATCTCCAGCTTCTTGGGGTCGATGTCGTTCGCGAAAGCGCATTGCCAACCCGCTCCTTCGAGACCCATCCTGACCAAGCCTATTCCGGCAAAGAACTCCGCGAAGCGCCCCATTTCGTTGGAGGCAGAGTACCATCAGGTTGCCGACCCCGACGATGGGAGCTGACCGACGGCCGCCCCTATTGCCCCTTGCGTCGCGCCGGCCCCGCTCGTCGTGCCTCGGCCTTCGACATGGAACCATCGGAAGGAACGCGCAAGAGCATGCGGCACAACCGCAGCGTGGACACTGGCCCTGAGGTGACCTTGCGAAAAGCCCTTTGGGCGGCGCGTCTCCGCGGCTACCGCAAGAACGTCGCCAAGCTGCCTGGCAAACCCGACCTCGTGTTCGGTCGGGCCCGGTTGGCGGTCTTCGTTCACGGGTGCTTTTGGCATCAGTGCCCTCACTGCAAGCGCAACCGTACGCCGAAGGCGAACAGCGCCTATTGGCAACGCAAGTTCGAGCGTAACGCGGAACGCGACCGCCTCAACTCGGAAGCGCTCGAAGCGATGGGGTATCGGGTGCTCGTGGTCTGGGAGTGCCAAATCCGGGACGACCTGGGTTCTGTGGTCCGCACCGTTGCTGAGGAGCTTGCGGCGCTATCCGTTGGGTGATTCCCGGCGTTCCGTCACACCCATGCCGATCGCC
>CAZIIS010000087.1:4609-11559 GCA_964539295.1 uncultured Fimbriimonadaceae bacterium
CGGGGCTCCGAAAGAGAAAGGCGCTCGGGATTCCCAAGCGCCTTTCGTCGGTGTGTCGCGGCCGGTTTACTTGCCGTGCTTGGCGCGCAGCTGGGCGTAGAGAAGGCTCTCCATGCCGTGCGTCTGAACCATGCCGGTCATCTTGCTCTGTTCGAGCTCGGTCGAATCCTCGAAGCTCGCCGCCGCCTCCGAGTAGAGCGCCCAATCGGAATCGCGGCCCATCACGTGCCAGCCGCCCTTGAACAGGCGGACCTTCACGGTACCGGTGACCCGCTTCTGGACCGAGGCGATGAACGCGTTCAGGTCCTCCACGAACGGATCCCACCACAGGCCCTTGTAGACCATGTCCGCCCACGCCGCGTCGACCTGAGCCTTGAAGCCGCGCTCCGGATAGCTCATGACCAGCGCCTCAAGCGCCTTGTGCGCAGCGATCAGGAGCGTGGCGCCCGGGCACTCGTAGTTCTCGCGAACCTTGAGGCCGATCATCCGGTCCTCCATCATGTCGATGCGACCCACGCCGTGCTTCCCGGCCAGCTTGTTCGCCTCCAGGATGAGCGTCAGCGGGTCCATCTTCTTGCCGTCGATGCTGACCGGCTTGCCTTCCTCGAAGCCGATCGTCACCGTCTGCGGCTCGTTCGGCGCATCCTTCTGGGACGCCGTCCACTGGAAGATCTCCTCCGGCGGCTCGTAGCCCGGCTCCTCCAGGTGTCCGCCCTCGATGGAGCGGCCCCAAAGGTTCTCGTCGATGGACCAGATCTTCTCCTTGCTCTGGCCGATCGGCGCGCCGACCTTGGCGGCGTAGTCGATCTCCCAGCTTCGGGTCAGGTTCATCTCGCGAACCGGAGCGAGGATCGGCACGTTCGGCGCGAACATGCGCAGGCCGTGCTCAATTCGGAACTGGTCGTTGCCCTTGCCGGTGCAGCCGTGCACGAACGCATCGGCGCCAGACTTCAGGCCGATCTCCGCGGCCAGTCGGCCGATCAGCGGTCGGGCGATGGAAGTCGAAAGGGGGTAGCCGAAGTAGTCGGCGTTCGCGGCGATCGCGGGCATGCAGTGGTCGCTCGCGAACTCCGCCTTCGCGTCGATCACATAGTGCTCGGTGCCCAGGATCTTCGCTCGTTCGGTCGCCTGCTCCAGGTCCTTGGCGGGCTGGCCCACGTCAACCGTCACGGTGACGATGGAATCGAAGCCCTTCTCGCGCATCAGCGGAATGCACACCGTGGTGTCCAGACCGCCTGAATAGACTATCAGAGCCTTTTTCATGGTTCGCTCACATCATTGTGGCACCACGCCCGAACGGCGACTGCGCCGCCAAGGGCCCGCCCAAGCCATAACGCCCAAGACGGGTCCCACCATCGCCCCGATCCAAGACGAAGCCGATGCCCGCCTCCGCGGACATCGGCCCGAAAAGAACCCGCCTGTTAACGACATTATGGCCGATGCGGCCCCGGGGAGGAAGACCCGCGATTCGGCCGATGCCCCGGCCCCGTGTCACACTTCTGGCGTGGGTTGGGTCACCCGAAGCGCATTGGTCTTCTTCGGAGCGGGCGTTGGCGCCAACGCCCGTTACTGGTTGGGGCGGTGGGTGCAGAGCCGTCTGGGCGCCGCGTTCCCCTGGGGAACGTTCGCCGTTAACGCCAGCGGCTCGCTGCTGATCGGCCTCGTCCTGGGGGTGATCCTGCGGTTCGAGATGAGCCAGCGCTGGCAACTGCTCTTGGTGGTCGGCCTGCTCGGCGGCTACACGACCTTCTCGTCGCTTTCGTACGAGACGTGCCAACTGCTGCGCGCTCGCGCCTACGGCTGGGCCTTCGCCAACTCATTCGGCAGCCTGGCGATCGGCGTCGCCGCCGCGATGGTCGGCGAAGCGTTGGCCCGAGCGCTCGTTGGCGAACCAGCCTGAGCCGGCGTTACTGGACCTTGACCCGCTCGCGCACCGTGGGCGCCACGAGCGCCGTGTCGGCCGTGTTCTCAAGCTCGGCCTTGCCGCGCTCCACCGTCGCCAACAGCTTGCCGACCGTGCCCTCGATCTTGCTCAGCACGTCGTGGGCGTACCGGTCCGCGCCGCGGCGCATCTGCTGACAGTCGCGCTCGGTCGCGTTGCGCATCTCTTCGCTCTGCGCCTTGGCCAGCTTCAGCACCTCGCTTTCGGAGAGGAGTTGCTCCTGCTGCAACCGCGCCTGTTCCAGGAGCCGCGCAGCCTCCTGCTTGGATTCGCTCACCAGGCGCTCCGCCTCGCGCTTGGCCTGCTCGACCTCCGCCCGGGCGTCCTCGTTGGCCGACTCGATGATTCGCTCCGACTCGCGGTTCACGGTCGCCGCGTCCTTCAGTTCGCGGGGAAGGGAGGCGCGCACCTTCTCGATCAGCATGTAGACCTCTTCGGGGTCGTAGCCGAGCGTGATGGGCACGAAGTGCAGCTTGCGGGGCTTGTCGACCGCCACGTCCTTCAACTGGTCAAGGATCCGAAGTACATCCAGCGTATAGTCTCGTTTAATGGCCATGGCGCGTACCCACCCAAAACTCCCCCAATTCTATCACGCCGCGAACGGGCGTAAAGCCTCGCCCTTTACCGGGATGCAGCGAGTTTTTTGGCGATTCGTTGAGCAACCGGCGTCGGCACGAAGCCGGTGTAGTCGCCCCCGATGATCGCGACCTCTTTTACCACCGAACTGGCCAGGAAGCTGTACTCGTCCCGGGTCAGCAGGAAGATGGTCTCGATCTGCGGCGCCAAGCGACGGTTGGCCATCGCAATGCGAAACTCGTTCTCGAAGTCGGACACCGCGCGCAGGCCCCGAACCACCACCCGGCACTGCCTTCTTTGCGCGTAGTTCACGAGCAGCCCCTCGAACGGCTCCACCACCACGTTCTCCAGGTGCGCCGTGCACTCCCGGAGCGACTCCAGCCGATCGTGCAGGTCAAGGAACGACTGCTTGGACGTGTTCACGCCGAGCGCCACGATCAACTTGTCGAACAACCCCGCCGCCCGTTCGATCACGTCCAGATGCCCCAGCGTGGGCGGGTCGAACGATCCCGGGTAGATGGCGAGGCGCCGCATATCACCGCAAAGTGTAGCCGATAGGCGGTTTCCCGCCTATGGGGAATGGCGACTATGGGAGCGGAAGACCCGGCCCGGCTACGGCCAAGGCACCAGTTCGCCGCTCACCAAGCCCTCCCCTGGCCGCCACACGTAGCGGCCCACGTGTTTGGCGTGGGCGCCGGTCTGGCCGATCCACGTGCGACCCAGTCGGACGGGCTTCTCGAGCACGGTATGGGAGTGACCCCCCAGGATCAGGTCGAACTCCGGGCAGGCCTCGGCGAGCGCCTGGTCGGCGGGAAACCCGATGTGGGTCAGGGCGATCAGGCAGTCGACGCTGCCGCGAAGGCGTTCGGCCCAATACTTGGCGGTCGGCACGGGCGGGTCCCAGAGGAAGGCGCTGGCCACCCGCGTCTTCATCCGCTCCGTCACCATGGGCGCCATGACGCCGACGAGGCCGACGGTGAAGCCGTTGGCTTCGAGCACCAGCGTCGGGGGGAGAGGTAGGGAGCCGTCCTTGCGTCGCAGGTTGGCGCAGAGCACCGGGTGGGCGGCGCCGGCGAGCTTGGCGTTGAAGGCCGAGTCGAGGACGTGGCTCTCGCGGTTGCCGGTGACCGAGGCGTCGCAGCCGGCGTCGTGAAGGCGGGGCCAGACGATCTCCGGCGAGAGCGGGACGCCCAGGTTGCCGGTTTTAAGGCAGTCGCCGCAGTCGAAATACAGGTCGGCGGCCGCACGAAGCGCGGAAAGGCAAAGAACCTTGGCTGGGTTCAATCGCCCATGGAGATCGTTCGTGTGGAGGATCGTGAGGCCGGCCAAGGCGGATTACTTGAAGATGATGCCGGCCATATAGTCGAGCACCACCATGAGCCCCATGAAGACGCCGCCCAGGATCATGGTGAGCCTGGCGACCTGGTCTTCGAAGCTGGCCTTGCCCTTGAACGTGGTTCGGATGGAGCTGGCGCCACCGGACATCGCGTCGCCCTTGCCGGTCAGGAAGACGAGCGCGGTGAATATGATCGCGACGAAGACCGCGATTCCCAAGAAAACGTTATAGGCAACGTGCATCCCTTCCAAGGCCAAACCTCGCTAGACACACTAGATTACCCGCCACGAAGGGGGCACGTTGAGCAGCAAGCAGGCCAGATAGGCCAAAGCGGTGGTCAGAACGGCTCCGAAGGCGATGTGGAACATGCCGCTGCGCAGCAGGCGGCGGCCGACGGTGGGCGTGGCGTAGGGGGCCCGGGCCACCTTGTCAAGCAGTTCGCGCCCGGCGGCGATGCCGATGTCGACCTGGCGCTCGGTGGGCTTGCGCGTGGTGATCCAGGTCTGGATGAGCGCGCCCAACGGGCGCCAGACGATCAGGGTGACCAGGGCGGCGACCACCAGTCGCAACTCAAGGTACGGCGTCCAGGGCGCCTCGGCGAGGGATAGGAAGATAACGGCGGCCACGGCGAGGTTTGTGCCGCACCGTCGGTGGACGCGCGGCATCCGGCGGACGATCTCCGGGTTCAGCTCCTCGCCGCGTTCGATGGCGTTGACGGTCATGTGCTCGGCGGCGTGGATGCCCGTCATCGGTAGCGAGCGCAGGCCGATGAGGAACAGCGGGAGCACCACGACCAACAGGTCTTCGGGAATGGCCGGCCAGACGTGCCGAGCGGCCAGTCCGATCCAGGACGCCACCAGGAAAAGGCCGATCATCGTCGCCCCGGTTGCGACGAGGGCCCATCCGCCGGCGCCGGCGCTCACCACGCCGTTGGTGAGGTAGACGCCGAACGGCGTGGCCATGCCGCCCACCGCCTTCGGCCGGAAGGCGGGCTCGTTCCGCGCCAGCAGGTGCGATGGCAGAAGGACGCCCAGCGGCAGGCCGGCATCGTCCACCATCACCAGCGCCGGCTCCTGGGTCTCCGCAAAGGTGCGCAGCGCCTCGGCTCCGGTCGAGTAGGGGCGCAGCGTGGCGGGGCAGGGGCGCAGCGCCTCGGCGATCGGCCCCGTCGGCGGCAGGCCCTTGGCCAAAGCGTCCGCCAGGCTGCCCTCCGTCACGACGCCGAGAAACTGCCCGTCCTGGACGACCGGCAGGGCCGGCACGCCCTCCTCGCGCAGCGTATTGGCGGCGAACTGCAGCGAGGCCTCGGCCTGGAGCGGGTCCAACCGGTGGGCGAGAGCGCCGACCGGGGCCGCAAGCGGTGCTGCGTGGGATGGGTAGCTGGCGCCGATCATGGTCCGATCGGAGTATGGCAGGCCGATCGGGCGGGTCGGGCGGGCCTGAGGCGGCGCCGGGGGGATCGCTCGAGCGGGCGTCAGCGTGCCCTTTCGATGAGATCGGGCGAACGGTACACTTAGCACAGAGCGCCCCTGTAGCTCAGTGGATAGAGCAGCAGCCTTCTAAGCTGTTGGTCGGCGGTTCGAATCCGCCCGGGGGCGCCATCCCTTTTGGGGCCGGCGCGTTTCGCGCGATGGTAAAAACGCAGTCGCATGCCCGTTCCCGCTTTTGAAACGCCGCTCGGCATGGTTCTTCTCTTCCTCGCGGGGGTGGCTGCGTCGGCGGTGAACACCGTCGCCGGCGGCGGATCGCTCATCTCGTTCCCGACGTTCGTCGGGCTTGGGATCTCGGAGCTGCCGGCCAACGCGACGAACTCGGTGGCGTTGTGGCCAGGCTCGTGCGCCGGCGCGGTCGGCTTCCTAAATCAGATTCGGCGAACGAAGCGCCACCTGTGGGTGCTGCTTCCCCCCGCGCTGATCGGCTCGGTGGCCGGAGCGTGGTTGCTGGTTACGACCACGCAGAGGACGTTCCGTATCGTCGTGCCATTCCTGATTCTGGTGGCCACGGTGCTGCTGGCCTTCCAGAAACGTATCCGGTTCTGGAGCGATCAGCGCGACGTTCGGCTCAGCGCATCGATGGGCGCGGTGCTCCAGATGCTGGTGGCCACCTACGGCGGCTACTTCGGGGCCGGCATGGGCATCATGATGCTGGCGGTGATGGGGCTGTTCATCGACGCCAACATCCACGAACTGAACGCGATCAAGAATTGGTTAGGACTCCTAATCAATCTCACGGCGAGCGTGCTTCTCCTGGCGAAGGGGTTGGTGGTGTTGGGTCCGGGTTTGGCGTTGATGTCCGGGGCGATCGTGGGCGGCTACGCGTCGGCCCGCATCTCGCAGCGGGTGGATTCGGAGAAGTTGCGCAAGGGGATCGTGGTGTACGGCTTCGCGATGACCGCGTGGTTTGGGTGGCGGTTGTTCGCGTTCGCCTAAGTTAGCGCAGCTTTCCGGTGTTGGGAGGAGTAGCCGCTTCGCCGTCGAACGAGGTAGCGAACCCCTCCTGGGACGGACCGAATGCTGACCAGCCTCATATTGGACGTACACGACCTCGAAAGCTCGTTGCTGTTCTACCGCGACCTGCTTCGCATCCCCGTGCGGCGCCAGGAGGCTTGGGAGGGTCACCGCTTGGCGTACCTCGACGCGGGCGCGGTTGAGATCCTGTTGATGCAGCAGCCCCCCGAGGAGCAGAACCCCGAGCTCGATCGGTCCGGCGGGATGATGCTCAAGCTGCAGGTCGAGAACTTGGCGGGCATCGCTCGGGGACTGCAAGCCTCCGACGCGCACGTGCTGCGGGACATCGAGCAGGCGGTCTGGGGCGAGCGGACGGTGCTCGTGGCAGACCCGGACGGGTACGCGGTGCTGTTGAGCGAGCCGACCGAGCCCCTGAACTAAGGGCGCTCGCGGGGCGGCGCGTTTCGCAACTCCACCAAATGCTCCCGGTGGTCGTTGAGACCGCAGATGGCGCGGACTCCGAACACCTTCGCCACCTCGACGGCTTGGTCCCAGCGGGCCGGGTTCACCTTCTGGTCCCGGCATCGCTGGCTCTGGGCATCAAACCGGGGACAGTCTCGGCACTCCATGGTTACAGAGCGACGGGCTG
>CAZIIS010000088.1:0-11513 GCA_964539295.1 uncultured Fimbriimonadaceae bacterium
CCTTCCCTTTCCGGATGAGGTCCTTCGCCCACTCGAACATCTGCTCGAAGTAGTCGGATGCGAAGAAGAGTCGGTCCTGCCAGTCCGCGCCGAGCCAGCGCACGTCCTCCAGGATTCCGTCGACGAACTCCTGTTCCTCCTTCACCGGGTTGGTGTCGTCGAACCGCAGGTTGAACGGGCCGCCGAACTCCTGCGAGATGCCATAGCTGATCCACACCGCCTTCGCGTGCCCGATGTGCAGGTACGCGTTCGGCTCGGGCGGAAAGCGCGTGTGTACGTGCTGGAACCGCCCACCCTCGAGGTCCTCTCGGATCGCCTCGCGGATGAAGTCGTTGCCGAACTCAGAAGTGGGTGCGATGTTGTCTGCCATGGTTTTCTTGAACCGCTTACCGGGAGGATAGCACGGCTCCGGGGTTACGCCAATGACCGTTGCGCCGTTCTGGGCCGCGCATCCAGGTGGTAGCATGCGGCGAGGACGCCGGTGTCCTCCGCCTATACGAAGGAGTCACAGTTGATAGCCTCTGCCGCATTGCTGCTCGCGCTCTTCACGTCGCCGACCACCCCGCCCAAACCGACCCTCGACGCGATGTTCGTCAACCCGCCCGAATGGGCCAAGCCGCACACCTGGTGGCACTGGATGGCCGGCAACGTCACCAAGGAGGGGAGCACCGCCGACCTGGAGGCGATGAAGCAGGCCGGCATCGGCGGCGCGCACATCTTCGACGCGGGCCAAGGCATCCCCGCGGGGCCCGTCGCTTACAACTCGCCCGAATGGCGGGCCTTGATGGCCCACGCCATGTCCGAGGCCCAACGGCTCGGGCTCGACATGACGATGCACAACTGCAGCGGTTGGTCATCCAGCGGCGGTCCATGGGTCAAGCCCGAGGACGCGATGAAGCGGACCACGTTCCGCATCGAGAACTTCGACGGGCCGGGCGTCCCGCCCGCGGTTTCCCAACCGCCGACGGTTGGCGGCTACTACCAAGACATCGCGACCTACGCCATTCCCTACGTCGAAGGCAGCTTCAACCGAGATCGCCAGAACAACCTCATCGGCCTGGGCGGAAACCCCGGGCAAAGCGAGGAGCTGGACTGGCCTGTCGTCCCCAAAGGAGCGGTCGTCAACCTGACCGCGAAGCCAAACCAACGACTGAGCCAGGGACGGTGGGTCATCGTCCGACTGGGCTACACGCTCACCGGCGCACATAACGTGGCGTCGCGTCCGTCTGGCGAGGGATTGGAGGTCGATAAGCTCAGCGCGAAGTCGCTCGACAGCTACTTGGCCGGCTGCCTCGAACCCTTGTTCAAGACCATCGGCGGGCCGGTCGGCGGGTCGTTCCGCACCGTGCTCATCGACAGCTACGAGACCGGCTTCCAGAACTGGACGCCGACGATGGTCCAGGACTTCAGGAAGCTGCGGGGCTACGACCCAACCCCTTACCTTCCTGCTCTGGCGGGCTTCGCCGTCGGCGACAAACAGACGACGCTCAAGTTCTTCTTCGACTTCCGTCGCACGCTCGCCGACCTCTGGGCACAGAACTACAGCGGCCACTTCGCAAAACGACTGAAGGAGCATGGGCTGCAACTCGCCGTCGAGCCGTACGGCAATGGCGATTTCGATCCCTTTACCTACGCCAAACCCGCCGGGCTGATCATGGGCGAGTACTGGGTGGGCGAAGGCGCCATCAACGCCAGCACCAAGCAGTCCGCGTCGGTCGCCCACGTCTATGGGCACAGCGTGGTGGGCGCCGAATCGCTCACCGCGGCGCCGAACGAGGCCGGATGGCGAAACCAACCGCGCCAATGGAAGCCGTTCGCCGACCGCTCGTTCACCCACGGCATCAACCGCATCATCTACCACCGCTTCGCGCACCAACCGTGGGTGGCCGGGGTGCTGCCCGGCATGACGATGGGGCCGTGGGGCTCTCACGTCGACCGCACCAACACCTTCTGGTCCTTTATGCCGGAGTGGGACAACTACCTGGCGCGCTGCCAGGCGATGCTCCAGAGCGGCCTGTTCGTCGCCGACGTGTGCCTGTTCACGGGCGATTCCGCTCCGCAGCAGTACACCGGCGAGGGGTACAACCTGCCGCCGGTTCCGAAGGGCTTCGACTTCGACTATTGCGGCCTTGACCCGTTGATGACGCTCAAGGTCAAGGACGGGCGCCTGGTGCTGCCGAACGGCGCGAGCTACGCCGTGTTGGCCCTGCCGAACACCGGCCGCATGACCGCGGCCGTGGCCAAGAAGATCAAGGCCCTCGTGCTCGCGGGCGCCCAGGTCTCCGGGCCGAAGCCGATCGGTTCGCCGAGCCTGGCGGACGGAGCGAAAGGCAGCGCCCTGGTCGCGAAGATCGGCGACGAGCTTTGGGGCGACCGTCGCTCGGGCTCGAAGCCGTTTGGCAAGGGGCAGGTCTGCTGGGGGATGCCGCTGGAGGCGGTGCTTGGCGCCGCGAAGGTCGCGCCCGACTTCCTGTGCGATTCGCCGCAGGTCTCCGAGATCCATCGGCGAATCGGCGACGTGGACGCCTACTTCGTGGCGACGACCCGCAAGTCTCCGAAGAAGGAGGTCTGCTTCTTCCGCGTGTCCGGCAAGGTCCCCGAGATATGGAACCCGGAGACCGGCGAGATCGCGGATGCCACCGTCTGGCAGGGCGCCCCGATTCACACCTGGGTGGAACTGCCCCTGGAGGGGGACGGCTCCGCCTTCGTGGTCTTCCGTCGCCCGGCCAAGGACGTCGACTCGGTGGTCTCCATCGCGCCCAAGTACGAGGAGACCGTCGGGCAACCGGCGCCGGTCTTGCACATCGTCAAGGCAGAGTACGGCGCGTTCGATAAGCCCAACGGGACGATGGACGTCACCGCGCTGCTCGAGAAGAGGATCGATGGCTCGGTCCTGGAGATCGCCGCGAGCAACGACGAGATGGGCGGCGACCCGGCGTTCAACGTGGTGAAGGAGTTGCGCGCGACCTACGAGTACGGCGGCAAGTCCTACTCCGTTACCGTACAGGAGAACGGCATGCTCGCCATCGGCAACACCAACGCCAAGGCCGCGCCATTCCCGTTCGAGGTGGTCCAGGGCGCCAAGGCGAAGGAGCTGCGCCTGACGCAAAACGGCTCCTTCGACATCCGCTGGGCTTCCGGCGCCACGGCAAACGCCGTGGCGCGCGGGATACCGGCTCCGCTCGAGATCGATGGCCCGTGGGAGGTGCGCTTCCCCGCCGGCTGGGACGCTCCGGAGAGGACCACGTTCGGGAAGCTCGCCTCCTGGACGGAGAACGAGAACCTCGGCATCCGCTACTTCTCCGGCACGGCGACGTACACCAAGCGGTTCACGATGCCGAGGATGGTGACCGAGCCGCCGATGCGTGTGGTGCTGGACCTGGGGGACGTGCGGGAACTGGCCCGGGTTCGGTTGAACGGGAAGGCGGTGGCCGCGTTCTGGAAGGCCCCGTTCCGAGTGGACGTGACGGACTCGGTGAAGGTGGGGGAGAACCTGCTGGAGGTCGAGGTCACCAACCTCTGGACGAACCGACTGATCGGAGACGAGCAGTATCCGGACGACATGGGCTGGGAGGGCGACCACCTGAAGGGTTGGCCGGAGTGGTTCCTCAAGGGCGAACCGCGCCCGGAGCCGCGCCGGAAGACCTTCACGACCTGGAGGCACATTTCGAAGGACACGCCGCTCCTGCCCTCGGGCCTGCTCGGCCCGGTGACGCTGCGGTCGGTGATGGTGATGCCGATCGGTAAGTAGATTCGCAGCCGGCTCGCGCGCCGACCGGGGTCCCGTCCCAAAGGGCGGGACCCTTTCGTACATTCTCATTACGAGCTACCGTAGCGCCCACCGGCCTCCGTCCGCCAACATGGAGTCCGATGCCCACGCCCGAGCGCAACTACGAGTTTCGGAAGCGCCTTCGCGCCGTCCACAAGCCCAACCGCCGCGATCCGGAGCGAACTGCCGAACCAGGCGAAGCCGCGATCGGCGATGGCTGGCGGATCGTCGTCCCTCGCGGAGCCTCAGAGCTTCTTGTTGCCGTGGCCAAGGACCTACAGGACTACCTTTTCACCAGCATGGGCGTCGGCGCACAGCTCGCCAACGACGCCGGCGACGCGCCGAGCATCCTGTTGACGACGAAGGCCCTCGCCCCATCCTCCGGCGGTTCGCTCACCGTCCCCCGCAGCTACCGGCTGACGGCCCGGCCCGACTCGGTCGTCGTCTGCGGGTGCGACGACCGGGGCGCCGCGCAGGGGGCGTACCACATCGAGGACCTGATGAACCTGCGCGAGGGGCCGTTCCTCCCCGCCATGGACGTGGTGCGCGAACCGCTCTTCTCGCCCCGCATGGTCCACTCGGGCTGGGCGCTCGACCGGTATCCCGACTCCTACTTGAACGCCATCGCGCACGCCGGGATGGACGCGATCCTGATCTTCGTGACCGGCGTGAACATGACCACCACCGGTTACCTCGACATCAACGACCTGGTAGACCGCGCCGCGGCGTACGGCGTCGACGTCTACCTCTACAGCTACCTGGTGAGCCGCGTCCATCCGGACGATCCAGGCGCAGCGGCCTTCTACCAGGGCTCCTACGGCGCCCTCATCGAGTCGTGCCCGGGCGTGAAGGGGATCGTCTTCGTCGGGGAGTCGTGCGAGTTCCCCAGCAAGGACCCGAAGACGAACGGCATGCTGCACACCGACCCTCGCGCCAAGACCGCCAACGACCCGAGGCCTTTCCCCGGCTGGTGGCCCAGCGCCGACTTCCCGCAGTGGCTGGAGATGCTGAAGCCGATCCTGCGCAAACACAACCCGGATCTGGACATCGTTTTCTGGACCTACAACTGGGGTTGGGCGCCCGAGGAGGACCGCCTTGCGCTCATCCGGAGGCTTCCGCAGGACGTGACGCTCCAGGCCACCTTCGAGATGTTCGAGGACGTGAAGAAGGAGGGCATCGTCACCCGGTGCGTGGACTACACCGCGTCGTTCGAGGGGCCGGGCCGCTACTTCGCCAGCGAAGCGAAGGCGGCGCACGAGCGCAAGCTGCCGCTCTACACCATGAGCAACACCGGCGGGCTGACGTGGGACATCGGCGTCATCCCGTACGAGCCGATCCCGTTCCAGTGGGCGCGACGCCACCAGGCCTTGCGCGAGGCCCGCGCCGAGTGGGGCCTCAGCGGCCTGATGGAATCCCACCACTACGGCTGGTGGCCGTCCTTCGTCAGCGAGCTGGCCAAGTGGGCGTTCTGGAGCCCTTCCCCTCGGCTGGAGTGCCTGGTGCAGAGCATCGCGACGCGAGACTTCGGCGCCAAGGGCGCGCCGTCGGCGGTTGAGGCATGGCGGGCATGGAGCGACGCGATGCGCGACTACGTGCCCACCAACGAGGACCAGTACGGCCCGTTCCGCATCGGTCCGGCGTACCCGTTTCTGCTGTTCGACCCGGTTGAACCGATTCCGGCGGCCCCCTACGCACACTTCGGACGCGAGATCGTGGCCCCGAACTACAACATGCATCGGCCAGAGGACGTGGACACGGAGCTGCGGCTGCTCGAGCGGATGCTGGAGCGCTGGCGCCAGGGCACGGCGCATTTGGAGCAAGCCGTCGGTCTTGCCCCGCAGTCCAAGGCCGAGGACGCCGCGCGCATGCTGAACCTGGGCCGGTTCGTGGAGCGCTGCGTGCTCACCGCGATCCACACCAAACGGTGGTGGCAGATCCGGAAGCGGCTTGGGGGGTCGCCCTGCCCCGAGGAGACCCGCGCGCTGCTCGACGCCCTTGCCTCGATCGGCGAACAGGAGATCGAGAACGCCCAAGCGACGATCCCGCTGGTGGAGGCCGACTCGCGGCTGGGCTGGGAGCCGAGCATGGAGTACATGACCGACCGCGCCCACCTGGAGTGGAAGGTCGCGCAGCTCCGCCGCGTCCTAGACGAGGAGATCCCCGCCCTCCGCGCCGTCAGGGGATTGCCGACCCCTAGCCGCCCGGCTTGAACGCCAGGACGGTCAAGGGCGAGTCCGAGGAGGTGTAGGCCACCTCTCGGACCCCATACGGGACGAAGTAGGCCTGACCTTGACGCACCGGGGTGGCTACCCCGTTCGCGAGAAGCGTGCCGCAGCCCGATGCGACCACCTCGATACGGTACGCCGATGGGCTGGGAAGCGTGAACGTCCCGTGGACCACGGTTCGGTCGACGCCGAAGCAGGGCGTCCTCTCCGGCCCGATAAGGCGTTCCAGCCGACCACCCGGTTGCTGGAGCACGACCTCGGGAAGGCACAGGCTCGCAGCCCGCACTTCGTCCAGCGTCTGCCCGTGGTAATCGAAGCATCGCAACCCCACCTCGGGGTCGAGCGGGCCCCACATGTCGCGCGGGCTCAGCGCCGTGTCGGCACACCTCGCCTCCGGCTGCACCACCCAGTCGGACGGCTCCTGCACCTCCATCAGGAACACCCCCGACCCGATCGCGTGCGGAAACCGCCCCGGGATCAGCCACACGTCCCCTGCGCGCGCCGGAACGCGGTGCAGCATCCGCTCCATCGCCGGCACGTCCTGCCGTTCAACCGCCTGGGCGAACGTGTCGGCCGACACGCCCGGCCGGAACCCCATCAGCAGGTACGGCTCCACTCCCCCGACCGTGCGCGTGTCGAGGATGACCCACGCCTCGGTCTTGCCGTGGTCGCTGCCGTAATGCTCTTTGGCGAATGGAACGTCCGGGTGGCACTGGATCGGAAGCCGAACGGCCGAATCCAGGTACTTGCATAGAATCGAAAGCTCCCCAACCGAAGGGTCCCGACCCAGGTAGGCGGCGGGGTCCAGTGAAAGCAGGTCGCGGAACAGCCCGCCCGGCTCGCCGTTCGCGTCGCGGACGCGCGCCAGCCCTTCTTCTGGGCCCTGAGCGTGCTCGCCGTTCTGCGCCACCACCGTGGAGCCCACCCAATCCTCCGGGAAGTGCCCATCGGCCGGCGCGGGTGCGCAGACGAACCGCTCCAGCAGGTAGCCGCCGGTGTAGCATCGCCACACGCGGTTCGGCATGAAGTAGATGGGTTGGCAGGGGTCGGGGCGCATGTCGGCAACGTTCCCGTCAGGGGTTCCCTGAGTATTGCCCGAACTAGCATCGATTCGCCCGTCGTTCGCCCAGGTATGGCTATGCTAACATCCCTTCGAACGTGGCAGACATGACGCCTTGGTCGAACCGTTTGCTGCTGCGCCACTCCTGCGGAGCCCGACCATGTCCTTGATACCCCCGCCACTGGAAGTCGTACGTCTGACCGCACAGCTATCTGCGCTCCTGAAGGAGAAGCATGCCATGACGCGGCTCGACGGCTGGTTCTTGGCCCAGGAGATCCGCATGCGGGCGCTGCAGGCCATGCGCGAGAGCGGCGAGGCCGTCTCCCGCGTCGAGACTCAGGCGCGCCTCCTCGCCGAGGTCTGCCAGAAGCTCCCCCTCACGATCTCGCGGCACGCGGTCTTCGCGGGCACGCAGGACGACGCCTTTGCGCGCACATACGCGCTCATCAACCCGGAGTTCAAGGTCGAAACGTTCGCCGGCTACTGCGACCCGATGGCGGTTTACGGCGACATCGTTCCCGACAACGCCCTCGGTTTCACCAAGGAACGCATTGAGGAGGTGCGAGACTTCTGGGCGGGCGAGGAGTTCGCGAAGGCGCTCGGCGCGGTCCACCAGGAAACGGGCCTCAAAACCCAGGAGGTCGTCTACTTCGTCGAGCAGGTCACGGGGCACACCATCGCCGACTTCCGCCCGGCGCTGAGGGACGGACTGCTTCCCCTCATCGCGGAGGCCCGGCGCCACGACGCTCCGTTCTACCGTGCGGCCGCCACGAGCCTCGACGCGGCGCTCGCGCTTGCCGACCGGTACGCCGTGCTGGCGCGCTCGATGGCCGAGCAGGAGATCGACCCGACTCGGCGCGACGAGCTGGAACGCATTGCCGACGCCTGCGAACGGGTTCCCAGGTACGGGGCGCGCAACCTATTCGAGGCGATTCAGAGCTTCATCATCCTCTGGATGGCGATGGCCCTTGAGCAGGCGCCGAACCCCTACGCGTTCAGCGTGGGCAACCTCGACCGAATCCTTTCTCCCTTCTTCCGGATGGCGCCGGTCGAGACCGAGGTAGCCGTCGCGCTCGTGCAGCACCTGCTGGCGATGTTCTGCGTGGGCGACCGGAACTGGGCCATCAGCCAGAACATCATGGTGGGCGGGCGCGACGCCAAGGGGAACGACCTCACCAACGAGATGACCACGGTCGTGATGGAGGCGTTCCGGCGCAGCAACACTCCCCAGCCGGCGCTCTCGGTCAAGCTCCACGCGAAGACGCCCGACGCGGTCTACGGCGCCATGGAGCCGTTCTTCACCACCCCGGGCAGCGTGACGCCCAGCCTTTTCAACGACGACTTGCTCTTCCAGGTGCTCCGCCGCAAGGGGATCGCCGACGAGGACTTGTCCGAATATTCGATCGCCGGCTGCCAGGAACCGCTGGTGATGGGCAAGGAGTCGGGCAACACCACGAACAGCTGGTTGAACCTGGCCAAGGTCCTTGAGCTCACCATCCACGGCGGCGTGAGCGCCATCAGCGGGAAGCAGATCGGCCTCGGTTACCAGGAGCTCGGCCTCGACCCGACTTCCCCACTTGCCGACCCGTCTCGGCTGCGCCAAGCCTTCTGGCGCCAGTTGGACCACTTCCTGGCGCACATGCAGCGCGCCGCGAACGGCTGTACTGAGGCGTTGTCGCTCCTCCCCGTTCCGTTCCTCTCGTGCTTCATGGGGGGACTGGAGAGCGGGGTTGACATGCGCGACACCCGGTCTCAAGGGACGAAGTACAACGCCTCGGGCTGCCTCATCCACGGGCTCAGCGTGGTCGCCGACAGCTTCCAGGCGCTTGACGCCCTATTGGAGGAGGCGCCACAGGGATTACGGGGCCTTCCTGAGGTGCTTCGGTCGGACTTCGCCACGGACCCACGGCTGCGGTACCGGCTCTTGGCAGCGCCCAAGTACGGCAACGACGAACCCGGTCCCGACCAAGAGGCCGCCGACATCGCGCATCGCGTCTCGGAGAAGGTGTACGCCCTGCGCAATCCCTGGGGGAACCCGTTCCTGCCGGACTGGAGCACGCCCAGCACGCACCTGCTCTACGGCTATTGGGTCGGCGCAACGCCCGACGGCCGCCGGGCTCGGTCCCCGCTCAACTATGGCGTCGACCCAATACCTGGGATGGCCACCCACGGGATGCCGCCGCGGATCATGAGCCTTCACGCGTTGCCCGTCGCCGACTTCCTCGGCGGTTACGCCTCGCACATCGGCATCGACCCGCAGACGCTGGCCCCCCACGGTGGCGAGACGTTCATTGACGCGATGCGGGAATATGTCATCGACCCGATCTTCGGGTACCGCGAGGGCGCGTCCTCCGGCGGGGGCTACTACATGTACCTGAACGTGGACAGCGCGGAGCACCTTCGCCGCATCCTTCGGAACCCGCGCGAGTTGGTTCCGAGCGGCGTCTACATCATGCGCATCCACGGTACATTCGTCAACTTCCTGGACCTGTCGCCCGCCATCCAAGAGGACATCATCAACCGCCTTGACCCGCTCTCGACGCGCGTGACGGCCGACGCATGAGCCCGAGCAACGAGCGCGTCACGCTGTTCGACATCGGCTTCACGTCGGAGGTCGACGGCCCGGGCCAACGCATGGTGGTCTACTTCAAGGGCTGCAACCTGCGCTGCCCCTGGTGCGCCGCGCCCGAGTCGCTCGACCGGGAGCCCCAGGTGCTCTTCTACGCCGGCCGTGCCGATGACCCCGAAGACGCGTGCTCCGTTTGCCCCTTTGGGGCCGTGAGGGCCGTTGGGGGGGGCCTGTCGCGAGACATCGAGGCCTGCTCCCGGTGCACGTCCCACGACTGCGTACGTTCGCGGCATCCGGCCTTTGAGCGGGTGGGGCGCGTCGCGACCGTCCAGGACCTTATCGACAAAGCCGTGCGCTACCGTCCGTTCTTCGGCGCGAGGGGAGGGGTGACCGTCGGCGGCGGCGAGCCGACTCTTCAGTTCGCCGCATTGCGCGCTTTGCTGCTCGGGCTGAAGCAGCGCGGCATCCATACCGCTATCGAGACCAACGGCACGAGCCCCGACCTACCGGCGCTGTCTGATCCGATCGACCTGCTGTTCGTCGACCTGAAGTACCCGCGGGCGTGCGCCCTATACGGCCGTCGGTTCGAGCAGGTGGTCCGGAACATCGCCGCCCGGCAGGGCCACGGAGGCCCGATGGTGGTGCGCATCCCGCTCGTGGCGGGGTTCAACGCGGACCTCGCGACCGCCCAGGCGTTCGGCGCTCGGCTGTCCTCGATCGGGCCGCTGACCGTGGAGTTGCTGCCCTACCACGCGCGCGCTTTGGTCAAGTGGGAGGCGTGCGGGCGTCCCTACCCCGTCCCCTCGCTCCGCACGCCGACGGATTCGGAGCGCGCCGCATTTGCGGAGGCGCTGCGGGCCCACGGCCTGTCGGTGCGTTAGGTCGTCGCCAGCCGCTCGTACCGCAACTGCGCCTCGTAACGGAACTCGACGACCCCGGCGCGTTGGTGACGCTCGAATAGCCCGGTGAGCGCCGCAGAACGCTCCGCGTTCCCCGCCGCCCCGGGTTGCGGCACGAAGCCCGAGGATCGCGCTCGTCCGAGCAGCCCTTGAAGGTCAAAACGCTGAACGTGCGGGAAGCTCGCCTGCCGTGGCGTCGCGGCGGCAAACAGCTCGGACAACCCGGCGGTTAGCGCCGGCGCCTGCTTCTCCGATCGCTCGGCCCAGGCTGACGTCAGGAGGTCGTACTCCCGTGTGAACGGCGTGGCGTCCGGCAACCGGTCGTTCCAGGCGATGGCAACCCAGCCACCGGGGCGCAGCACTCGAAGGAACTCCTCGCGCGCCGCCGGGACGTCGAACCAGTGCAGCGCCTGGCCGACGGCGATCAGGTCGACGGTTCCGGCCTCCAGCGGCAGCCTCTCGGCGGTTCCTTCGAGGCTCCGGAAGCTGGGGTTGCCCCCCAGCATCCGCTCGCCCGCCTCGCGCATCTCGCGGTTCGGCTCGACCGCCGTCACGGGGCAACCGCGGTCCAGGAAGAGCCGCGCCAGGTTGCCCGTGCCCGAACCGACGTCGGCCACGACCCAGTCCGCCCCCAAACCGCACCCTCGCTCCAGTCCGGCAAGGAGCGCCGGCGGATAGCCAGGGCGATACCGCGCGTAGTCCTCCGCCAAAGACGAGAACAGCTCATACCCTTCCACTTGCACCACCGCGGCCTTTCCCGTCGAGAACTCTGTCGAAGCAACGAAGGCGGCCACTGCGCGAGGGTACCGGACGACCTGCAAGGGGACGAGCCGAGACCGCGATCGGAGCCGGCGCTTCCGTCTACGGAAGCCACCGCCCAAGCCACCCAAAGACACAGAAAGGGCCTCGGACCGCATGCGTTCCGGGGCTCTTCTGGTTCAAAACCTGGAGCCGTCCATCAGATTCGAACTGACGACCTGCTGTTTACGAA
>CAZIIS010000089.1:0-3299 GCA_964539295.1 uncultured Fimbriimonadaceae bacterium
GATGGCCGCAGCGTACGGCCCTATCGCATCCTCCGGCGCCGATTGCATGGCGCAGACGCACAACTGGAAACCCCACTCGATCAATGCATCGACATTGTTCGGGTCACTGGCGAGCGCTTGCCGAATGGCAACCGCGATCGGGCTATCGCCGGGAGGGCCCGGTGTCTTACTCCCCTTCTTCATGGTGATCCTAGCGTACCAGTTTCCGAGTACAGTCTCGCCTAGTGAAAGCCTCCGATTTCCGCCAGCATGCCCACATTGGGCGATGGTTGGGGGCTGGTGCGTTCGGGTCTTCCCTGTTCTATCCAAGCTCCATCCCTGATCCCATCAATGAAAGACCAAGGCAAGCGGGGGGAGGGGGAGTAAAGACCAAGGCCAGAACGCCAACTATACCGAGTAGAGGGTAAGGCGATGGCCAGGGCAAGCGCGAACGCGATAGTCGGGCTCCTTAGCGGGAAGCTGGGGAACGTGGTCTTTGTGCAGCGGCGGGACGGCGCGCTGTTCGTGCGCGAGCGCGTCGAGCCCCGCAACCCACGCACCCCCGCCCAGCGGGCGTGGCGCGGGCTGGTGGGCCGAGCGGCCAAAGAGTTCAAGGCGCTGACCCCGGAGCAGTACGCCCTCTGGGTCGACTATTGCCGCGACCTGGACGCCCAAAACGCCGCCGAGGGGCGGCCCGGCTGCGCCCGGCCCATCAACGTCTTCACCAGCCTCACCGCCAAGTTCCTCCAGGCGACGCCGGGCGCCGTCCCTCCGACCACCCCGCCCGGCTCCCCATTCCAGGGCGACGGCGTCTCCGTCTCAGCCGGCGCGGGCGAAGGCACGGTCGCCTTCGCGTCGAACGCCCCCAACGCGCCCGACGTGGCAACCGAGCTCTTGCTGCAGCGAGTGGCCTCCATCAACGGCGCCCCCACGCCCCGAGGCTACCGGACGTCCGGGTACCACGCCTTCGCGCCCGGCTCGCTCTCGGCCTCGGTCTCCGCCGAGCCCGGGTTCTACGCCGCCGCCGTTCGCTTCGTCCGGACGACCACCGGCCAGTCCTCGGGGGTCGTTGCGTTGGGGAACCTAAAGGTCGCCTAGCGCTTGCCCGTCGACCCAGCAACGCCGGGCTGCACGGGCACGCCGTCGATGCGAAGCACGCCGGGCGCCAGTGTCCTCTCCTCCCGTGCCGTTTGTGCCTTTGGGAACCGAATGTAGAGCACCATCGACCTCGGCACCCAGGCCTCACGATACTCGTCCTCGATCACCACCCAGTCCCGGTCAATCTTCTTGAGCGTTCCATCGAGCGCATCCTGCCAACTGCCAGAGTCGCCCTTGGCCGCGTCGCGGCGCAGGTAGACCCGGCACTCCCGGGTTTTGGTATTGCCGTCGCCGGGTTTGGTGAACCCGACCAAACACGTCGCCGTCGCCACAAGAGCGAGGCAAGCTACAAACATCCACAGCAGCTTCAACGAGCGGTCATTCATGGCTGTCTCCCAAACCTCCTCGGCATTACGCGCCGAGGCCGGCCTTGCGGCCAAACCGATTCTACACCGCTGCAACGGTCGCTTTACAGCTTTGCATGGGGAACTCCGCTTCGCCGCGCCGGCCTGGCCCGCTAACGCCCGGCGCGCAGCTTGCCCCAGACGAGCGCCAAGCTTCGCCCCAACGCCCTGAGCGACAACCCCAGCACCGGGAGCAGGTATGAGAGCCGGGCGCGCGGCATGATGCCCAACAGGTGGCCGCCCAGCCTTGTCAGCTCGTCCGGGTCATCCCACGCGACCTCCGCAAGCTTTCGGTACACGCCCATCGCTTCCGTCCAATGCGCGGCCGCTTCGGCCCCCCGGGAGCACCTCGCCCGAAGCACCAGCGCCGAGCCCCAATGGTACAGCGGGCTGGTGTAGCTCGGATCGATCTCGAGCTCCCGGCGAGACAACGCCTCGACCTCAACAAGCAGGCCTTCCGCCTCCGCCTCTCGAAGCCGTGGCGCGAGGGAGAGCAGCACAAAGGCCAAGGGGTCCAGCGCGTAGACCCTTCCCGGTGCAAGCCGAGCCGCCTGGCGCGCGTGTTCCTCGGCCTGCCGCAGAAGCTCGCGCGCCTGCGTTCCCTTGGCGGAGCGCCCCCTGTTGGCGAGCGATAGAGACCAGCGGGCGAGGGCTAACACGTGTCCCGGGTCAGCCTCCAGCGCCTTGGCGCAAAGCTCCTCGACCTCCTTAAGCAATACGACGCGCCTGGCGCCTCTTGCCCGAATGGCGCGGCGGTAACTGATTGCCGCGGCAGAGTAGAGGACGTGCGGATCGTTCGGGTCGAGCGACACAAATAGGCGAATGGCCTCGTCTGCTTCCGCCGAGTAGGCCCTAGCCTTCGCCCCAAACGAACCCCGGGCAAGCTGATCCGACACCGTGGCCAGCACCTGAAGGGCATGCTTGTACGCCGGGTTCAGCTCCAAGGCCGCTCGAAGGTGGCCTTCGGCCTCCTCGAGTGTCCGCTTGAGTTTGAGTGGCCCCGCGAACCTAGCCCTACCCGCGAGCGTGCAGCCCAAGCCGCAGAGCGCCGTCGCGTTCTGCGGATCCACCGCCAGTTCCTCACGGTACTGGGCCTCGGCCTCCTGCAACATGCGACGCTTTTCGGCCGCGTTCGGCTGGCGAGCGTTCATCACCAGCGAGCAGGCCAAGTCGAAGGTCGCGTTGAGCCGTTCGCGTAGGGCGTCATCGGAGCGCCGGATCCTGGTTACGGCTTCCCGGGAACCCGCTTCAAAGGGATGCGCTCCGGCGTTCCTGGCGAATTCCTCCAGCGCCTCTGCCCACTCGGGCGGCAGGGGTTCGCCCTCCGCAGCCTGCTCCTCCTCGCCGACTGGCTCCAGGTCTTCTGGCTTGCCCTCGGGCCGGTCCGGTTCTTGCGCCCCTTCGCACATGGCCCGGATGTTACCGCGAACCGCGTACCGATGGGTTCGTAGGCGTCCCATGTGCGGAAGCGAACGGCTTGCGCGCCCGCTACCGCCCCGGGCGCGCCTTGCGCCGAACAACCGCCAAGAGCCGGCCGATCGTTTTCGCCCACAGGCCAAGCGCCACAGTGGAATACGGGAAGCGCAGATCCCCAGCCAATTGCCCCACGCCGCGAACCAGCCGGGAGAGCGACTCCAACTCGCTCGGCGCCTCATTGGCCAGCCTTCGGAACAGGGCTATCGCGTCCTTCGATAGCCGCGCTGCCTCGGCCCCTCGGAGCCGCTTGGCGCGAAGGACCAGCGCCTCGGCCATATCGAGCAGGGCGTCCGTGTCGCCCGGCTGAAGCTCCAAAGCCCGGCGGCAGACCGCCTCGGCCTC
>CAZIIS010000089.1:3399-11027 GCA_964539295.1 uncultured Fimbriimonadaceae bacterium
CGGGACCTCAAAGCCCGAAACGGTCCGTGCGCGCCAACGCAGCGCCGAAGCCATCTCCAAGAGCGCCTGGCACTCGCTCGGGTCTGCCTTCCCGGCGCGGCGGTACAGGTCCGCCGCCTCTCCGTACAACCGCGCCGACTCCGGACCGCTCGCACGCCTGGCCTGGCCAGAACGCAGCGAACCCAGGAGGTACGGCGCGTCGGGGGCGTCCGGGGCGAGCGCCAACAACCGGTGGCACGCCGCGTCGGCTTCGGCCAGAGCTGGGCCAGATTCGGGCTCATCCACGGCCAACGCGAGATCCACCAACACCGCCGCCAACGAGGAGACCGCGTACGCGTCGTGCGGATTCGCCTCCAGTGCCTGCAGGCACTTCGACTCTGCCTCCCTCAGAAGGCGGACCGCCTCGGCCCCCTCCCCGCGCTTAGCGCAAGCGCGAAGCCCATATGCCCAATTGCACAGCGTTTCCGGCTCATTCGGACGCAGTTCGATCGCACGGCCATACGCGTCCTCGGCCTCCCGCATCAAGCGGGCGGCCTCCGGTTGGTCGGCGGCCGCCGCCAGCTCGAACAGCGCGATCCCACGGGCGATGAACGCGTCGGGATCGTCCGGTCTTGCCTCGGAGACTTCGCGGTACCTGCCCTCGGCCAGCCGGAGCAGGCGTGCAGCCTCGGCCGCGTTCGTCTCGCGAGCGTTCATCTGAAGCGAATAGGCCGAGTTGTAGAGCGCGTTGAGCCGTTCGCGTTTGGCGGCCTCGGCGTGCCGGATCTCGGTTTCGGCCTCCCGGAAACGCCCTTCAAAGGGGTGCGCTTCGGCGTCCTTCGCAAATTGCTCCAGCGCCTCTGCCCACTCGGGCGGCATGGCCTCGCCCCCCACGGTCTGCTCCTCCTCGTCGACCTGTTCCAGGTCTTCCGGTTCGTCCTCGGGCCGGTCCGGCCCCTGCGCCCCTCCGCACATGGCCGGCATGTTACCGCGCGGGGTGTACCGATGGGTCCAGAGCCATGCAGCGATTGGCCGTTACTCGCCCCGGGCCTCGCCCACGAGCTCCCGGAACCACGGCTCTTCCCTGACCGACGCCAGGTCGGGGTCGGCCAGCAGCCACTCGCGTCCCGGCAGGCGTCCGGCGGCCTGCGCCTTGCCGAGCCACTCCCGGCACCGCGGGGCGTCGCCGTCCTGCGCGGCGATGCAGGCCATATCGTAGGCCCCTTCGCCGGGCCAACGCTGCTCCAACTCGGCCAGCTTGCGGCGAAGCGCCGCTCGCCCGTCCCGCTCATCCCCGGACGAACCCTGGTGCGAGCATATCGTAGCGTGCCCCGGCATGTCCCGGCGCGTCGCGCTGCGGTCTGGGCCGAGCCTTCGGAGGCGTTCCGCCAAGCCGGCGGCTTTGCGCAGAGCCTCCAGCGACCCGGGCCCGTCGTCCAGCACCGACCGCGAGACCAACGTCTCCGTAAGCCGGCGTAGAACCGCCTCGTCGTCGGGCTTTGCCTCCAGCGCGCGGCCCAGAGCGTCGGCCGACCGGTCGAGCAACCGCCGCGCCTCCGCGCCATCGACCCGATTCGCCCAATGCAAGTACAGGCTGCCCAGGTTGCGCAGCACGACCTCGCTCCCCCTCGATGCGTCCAGCGCCAGGCGCATCTTCTCCTCGGCCTGCTCGAACAACTGCGCTTGGCGACGGCCCTTGGCGCCCTGGGCCATGCACGCGAGCGCCATGCCCCAGTCGCTCAGCGCCGAAACGTTCCTCGGGTTCACCTTGCAGGCCCGGGCGCAGAGGCGCTCGGCGAGTTCCAGCAGTTCCGCCGACCCCGGCCGGTTGGCGTCCTGCACGGCGTGGAGTGCCATCGAGGCCGCCCCGGCGAGCAGTTCGTCATCGTCCGCGCATCCCTTCTCCGCCGGGCCCAGAAAGCGGCAGACGCACTCCTTCAGCTCCTTCGGATAGGGCCGCGTCAGGCCTTCGAGGTCGTCCAGCAGCTCGGTTGCGGCGAAGACCATCGCCTTCGGCGCCTTCCGCATCAGGTGGGCCATCTCCTTCACGCGGGCCGCCGCCTGCTTGGCCAAACGCTCCGCGTCGGCGCCGTCGGCGCGGTCGGCGTACTTGAAAAGCGCCTTGGCGGATTCGAGCATCGCCTGCGCGTCGTCCGGGCGCATCGCGAGCGCCCTCGCGAAGGCCGCGACGGCCTTCTCGTAGGCCTTGAGCGCAGCCGGGCCCGGGGTGTGGTCGCCCTGTTTGGCCAGCGAAAGGCCAAGGCGGAAGAAGGCATCCTGGTCCTTCGGGGCAACCCCCGTGGCGGAGCGGTGTTGCTCGGCGGCCTGGCCATAGAGCTTGGCCTTCTGCGCGTCCGGCGCGTGCTCGGCCCGTTCCTCAAGGATGAAGGCCAGCGTTTTGAACGATTCGCCAAGCCCTTTCCATTGCACCAGGCTCCGGCGCACGAACGGTTCCGCTTCGTCGAACAGGGGCTCCGCTTGGCTCCACGGAAGCTCCTTGGCCGTCTTGGTGAGGGCGCAAGCGAGGTTGAGGTTGCCCATCGGGGAATCGGGCTGCAGCGCCAACGCCCTTCGGCACAGGCGCGCGGCCTCGTCGGAGAGCGCGATGAGCTTGTCGCCCTTGCTGTGGTCGGCCTCGCCCAGGATGCAGGCGCCGATCTCAAGCCACGCCCACACGGCTTCGTCGGCGATGGCGGCCTGCGCCTGCGGCGGGGCGGAGTCGTAAAGGTCGGAAACCGCTTGGTAGTTGCCTTCGCGCAGCAGGGTCTGCGCCTGCCGCTTCACGGAATCTGGTGTCATAGTCGCCTCAACTGCGCCCCGCTCGCCGACCGGCGCCGGCCTCTACTCAGTCGCCGGCCGTCTTTTTCACAAGCTCCACGAGCCACGGCTCGTTCAGGACCGGGTCCAGGTTGTTCCAGTCGACCTGCCGAGCCGCGTCACGTTCCGATCCGGCCCAGTATTGCGGGTCGATCATGCCCACACCATGCTACCCTGGCCATTGCATTACGTACGCATCCAAGCGGTGTGTCTCACACCATGTCATAACATGAAATGCCGTTGTCGCACACGAAAGAGCCGACCCGCGTGGAGAGAAGCGCGGGCCGGTAGCTAGCCGACAAGAACGATCCATGCGCCCCCAATGGGCGCAACTGCGCTATGTTCACGTACGGCGGCGCGAGCGCCGCACCCGGGCGAGCACGGCCCCCGCGCCGACGCCCAGCCCCAAGAGGCTGGCCGGCTCTGGAACCGCGTTGTCGCCAAGGTATTGCAGGTCGCACCGGCTGAAGCGAATCTTGCCGTAGCCGTCGGTTTCGTACAGCAGGCCGATGGTGCCGTCCGGCAGAATCGTCATGCTGGAGTAGGCCGACATCCCGGCGTGGATCAACGCCTTCTTGTCCCAGGTCTTCCCTTCGTCGTAGCTGATCCAGACGGTCAGGTTGTTGCGCGAGGGGCCGCTCGCGGTACCCGCGGGCGCGGAGAACAGGATGCGGTCCAAACCGCCCCCGTCGCGCGCGGCGGAGTAGCGCACCGTGGCCGCGCAGACCGGCGTGATGCCGTCGAAGAAGCTCTCCGGACCGGCCCAAGAGGCGCCGCAGTCGCCGCTGACGAACTTCGCGCGCCAGTTGGAGTTCGTCCGCACGTTGAGCATCAACTCGCCGCTGGTCAGTTCCACCACGTTGTTCTCGTCGGCGTGGTACGGGGCGAGCGCCAGCGAGTTCCGCTGCCAGGTCGCACCGTGGTCGTCGCTGTAGAACGTCCACGGGTCGGAGTAGCGGTCGGTGGACGTGTTCCTCAACCCAGAAAGCACGATACGCCCCGCGTGGGTGTAGCGCGTGACGATGCCGTTGCCGGGTCCGACCACGGCGGCCGCCCAGTTCGGGTCCTTCACCGACGAGGTGACGTTCACCTCGGCGCCCCAGGTACGGCCGTTGTCCGTGCTCTTGCGGTACCAGACCGTGCACGAATCCAGGCCGAGCCCGTTCGGGACGCCCATCTGGCCGTGGCTTGCGGGCCACTTGTTGTAGAAGACGAACAGGGCGCCGGTGGCCGGGTCCAGAACCGTCTCGGGGTTCGAGCAGTCGCCGACCGTGGGCGAGGTGAAGACGCTCTGGCTTGACCACGTCCGCCCGAGGTCCTCGCTGCGCCGCCAAACGATTCGGTTCTGCCCGGCCGTGCTTCCCGGGTCATAGCCCGAAGCGCGCCCCTCCGAGAACGCGATCAGCGATCCGTCCTTGGCCGCCACGACCGACGGAATCCGGTAGTTGCTCCCAGAGATGCCGTTGAACGTCCCCGAGAAGACCACCGCCTCCTCAAACAACCCTCCGGCAAAGCTCATGGGCGCCGCCAGGCACCCCGCTCCAAGTAACCAAATAAACCTTCTCATCCGAAAAGCTCCACCCAACCCATGGTTTGGGTCCAGGTGATGTCGTGCGGGCCGCCCCGGAGAGCGGCCCGCCAATGGCCGGTCGACCTACTTCCGCCGCCTTCGCAGGAACGGAACGAGTCCGAAGCCCAGCACCGCCAGCGAGCACGGCTCGGGGACCGCGGCCACCTTGTAGACGTAGTCCCAGTTGGCGTTGCCGTCGCTGCGCCCGCCCGAGTACGGGTTGCCGGTGTTCACCGACCACTGAACGCGGTTGGCCGCCGCTTGCGTCCCGGGCGCCAGGTCCTTGACAACCGTGGAATAGGCTTCGCCCGGGTTGACCGTGATCGGCGTCTCAAAGCGAGCGTACGCCCAGATGACGTCGCCCGTCTTCGGTCCCTGCCAGACGCCCGTGATCGTCCTCGAACCCAGCGACGAGCCGGATACGCCGGTTCCGCCGCCATACAGGTCGAACTGGAAGCTGTGAGCGGTATCGATCGGTACCGTGTCGCCGTTGGCCGACGCGGTGGTCATGAACGCCATCCCCACGACGAGCGGTTTGGTGGGCGTGAACGACTGCCAGCGAGTCGCCGCGCCCACGTAGAAGCTGTTGTGCATCCCGTTCGCGGTGAGGTACGTGGTCATCTCCTGGTCGATCTCCGCCGCGGTAAACGGCGCATCGCCCACATCGTAGAAGTTGTAAGCCCAGGCGCTGGGCCCGACGACAGCCAACAGGGCGGCGCCGAGCAAGTGCAACTTGTTGTTCATCATTCTTCTCACACTCCATTGAGCCGCATTTCACAAAACCATCCGCCAACCCATGCTGTGAGGGCAATGGAACGGCCCATCGCTATCATAACACGGCTTTTCGCTTTTTGGTCAGACCATTTGTGTGGAAAGAGGAAAAACCGCGTCTTCCGGGCGTTTCGAGGGCGCGTGAGGTTAGGCGTCGGGCGGGACGATGCCCCGGTCAATGTAGTGGCTGAGGTGTTTGAAGAGGATCTTCTGCGCGTGCTCCACCTCTCCGCGGTCCAGCGCCTGCACCACGGCGATGTGCTCGCGGAGGGTCATGTCCATCTGCTCCCGGGTGATGGGTACGCGCACCGACGGCACGGTGAAGAACTCCTGGATCATCGCGGCGTACTGCCGCAGAAACGCGTTGTTGGCGGCGATCACCAGTTCCTCATGGAACCGCAGGTCGGCGTCCACGCCGTTCCCGCCGTCGTCGATCTCGCCCGCCTGCTCCTCGATCGCCTTGAGCAGCCTTCGGTGCGTTTCCTCGGACCAGTTCTGCCGGACCAGCGGCAGCAGGTTCACCTCGACCAGTCGGCGCGCCACGAAGAGCTCGCGCAGGTCCTGCTCCGACCGCACCACCAGGAAGCGCGCCACCGACGCGATGATCCCGAAGTCCACCTCGGCGATCACCGTGCCGCGCTTGGTTTGCCGGGTGATCGCGCCGATCACCTCGAGCACCGTCAGCGCCTCGCGCACCGTGCTGCGCCCGACCTTCAGCGACGCGGCCAACTCCCGCTCGGGCGGCAATCGGTCCCCCGGGCCAAGCCGGTTCGCCACGATGTACTGGCGCAGGCTCTGGATCACCTCGCGGGTGAGGGTTCGACGGCTCTCAGTCGGCAACATCGGTTCAGGCATAGTTGGCTACCGCCGTAACCGGGGCGCGCGGTTCCGCTCCTTCGCCGGACGCCGAACCGCCGGACGATTGTACCTACCCTTTGGTCGTGCGCGGCCCTGCGCGGGGCGGCGCCTCGATAGCGCCTGTCAAGGGCCAAGCACAAAAAGGCCGGCCCGCGAGGGAGAACCCCGCGGGCGGGCGCCGATGCGCACGGTGTTGGGAAGCGCGCTTGTCACCAACCGCCCGTCTTCGTTCATGCCGTGAACTTCCGACCTTACGATGCCCCTCCCCGGCCCAGTACTCCCATTTCGCCTGGCATTTGGGACCGTGGTCGGGGTGGGTGGTTGTCTTTGGCAAGGGGTTCGGGCCAACGCGTGCCCCGAGCCCCGAAGGGGCGGACCAAGATTGCCCAGGGCAGAGCGAAGCGCCGCCCTGGGTGTGCGGCGTGTTCGTGTCCGGAGCCCTGAAGGGGCGGACCATGATAGCCCAGGGCAGAGCGAAGCGTCGCCCTGGGTTGGCCGCATGTAGAAGTCCCGAGCCCTGTAGGGGCGGCCTAATCCCAGAAACCCCGCCAGTGTCGGCTGTGGCACCATGGCGCGCCACCCCATCTGGCCACGGTCTCGATGTGTAACGTCCGCGGGGTAAAGTCCGCCTCGTAGAGGGTTGTGTACCGATGTCTCAATCGCTCGCCCGACTGCCGGTGCATCTGATCACGAGCACGAAAAACCGCGCGCCGTTGTTGCGCGAGGATTTGCGCGAGCCGTTGCATCGTTACATGGCTTCGGTTCTCCAAAACATGCAGTGCCGGCCCTTGGTGATCAACTCGGTAGAAGACCACGTCCATATCTTGTTTGAACTCGGTCGGGCTGTGAGCGTCAGCCGGGCAGTGGAGGATGTGAAGAGGTCTTCGTCAAAATGGCTCAAGACGCGGGGCGATGAACTGGGCGGGTTCACGTGGCAGAAAGGGTATGGCGCATTCGCGGTTTCGGTATCGGATATCCCGAAGGTGCAGTTGTACATAGGCCGGCAGCAGGAGCACCACCGGAAGAAGACGTTTCAGGAGGAGTTCCGAGCGATCCTCGACCATTTCGGAATGTCCTACGACGAACGGTACGTCTGGGATTAGGCCGCCCCTACAGGGCTCGGATTCATTGCGCGTCCTTACCCAGGGCGTTGCCCTGGGCTGGGCTAGGCTGCCCCTTCGGGGCGTGGAACGAGGCGATCCGTCACCAGGGCGTCATCCCGAGAGCCCGGCATAGGCAAACCAGAGTCGCCCGCGGCAAACCGAAGCGTCGCGCCGTTTGTGTGCGGAGCCCCGAAGGGGCGAACGACGGCAACCCAAGGCGCTGCGACACGCCGGGTCGTCGCCGTGTTCGTGTCCGGAAGATGCGAACCGGAACCGCCCAGGTCAGGGCGTGGCGTCGTCCCGGGTTGCCGGCGTGTTCGTGTCCGGAGCCCCGTTGGGGCGAACGACGGTAACGCACGGCGCTGCGACACGCCGGATGGTCGCGGTGTTCGTGTCCGGAAGATGCGAACCCCGATCGCCCAGGGCAGATGGTTGCGACACGCTGGGTCGTCCCCACGTTCGTGTCCGGAGCCCCGAAGGGGCGGACCATGATAGCCCAGGGCAGAGCGAAGCGTCGCCCTGGGTTGGCC
>CAZIIS010000089.1:11127-11477 GCA_964539295.1 uncultured Fimbriimonadaceae bacterium
GCGTGTAGAACCCCCGAGCCCCGTAGGGGCGGGCCAATCCCACCAATACCGGGTGTCGCATAGCAACGCAATTGTCGTGGTTTACGGGCCCGCAGACCACGCCAGCCCTGATCACCCGCAGCAAAACACAAAACCGGCCCGCGAGGGAGAACCCCGCGGGCCGGTGGTCGTACCTCAGTCCCGAAGGCCGAGTTACTTAACCTTCTCTTCCAGCGCGGCCTGCGCGGCGGCCAGCCGGGCGACGGGGAGTCGCTTCGGCGAGCAGCTGACGTAGGTCAGGCCGATCCGGTGGCAGAACTTGACAGAGCTCGGCTCGCCGCCGTGCTCGCCGCAGATCCCCAGCTTGATGC
>CAZIIS010000090.1:0-11351 GCA_964539295.1 uncultured Fimbriimonadaceae bacterium
CCCCAAGAGATGTCATCCCGAGCGCAGCGAGGGATCTCGGCCGCAACGGCGTCCCAAATCCGGGATCGCGCGGTAGACCTGGATAGGCCCCCTTGTCCTTCGGACCGGGGTGCAAAAGACATCACCCCGGCCACCCAATCCCCCGGTCCGCAACGGCGCCCCAATTCCAAGGTCGCGCAGCACCCCCGGCTACCTTCGGCTGCCGTGCTTCTCGCAGGCGTCGAAGTAGGTCTTCACCGTCACCGGGTCCAGATCCCACGTGATGTGGTTGCTGATGCTGTAGAAGTAGCCTGGCATATCGCGGCCGATCTCCGTCATCTCCACCACCATGCGCTCGATCGCCTCGGGGTCGCCGCCCTTCAAGATGCGGTTGTCGCCCCCGCCGATCAGCACCGCGTTCGGGTGCTTGCGCTTGTACTCGCGGATGTCCGTGTAGGTCTCCATGAACGTGCCGTCCGCCCCGCAGGCCAACACGTCGTCGATCACCTGGTCCAGGTTGCCGTCGCAGATGAAGACGACCGTCTTCCCGGACTCCTTCAGGTACCCCCAGAACTCCTCGTAGTACGGGTAGACGTGCTTGCGAAGCCAGTCCGGGGCGAACGTCGGTCCGCGCTGGAAGCAGATGTCGTCGTGGCTCTGCACCACCTCGACGTCGGTCTTCGCCCAGGCCCGGAACACCTTGCGCGAGGTCTCGGCGAACCCCTTCATGATCCGCTCGAACTCCTCGGGGTGCTCCATCACCAGTTCGATGAACAGCTCCCAACCGAAGTTCAAGAGCGGCCACATGAACAGCGTGTTGTAGAAGCCCGCCGGAGCCAGCGCCAGGTCGCCCAGGATCCTCCGCTGGGCGTCCACGTTCGCCTGGAACTGCGCCGCCAGTTCATCCACCGAAACCGAGAGGTCCAGCCCGACGGGCTCCATCCACCGGTAGTCGAGGTTTTCGAGCGGCTCAAACCGGAGCACGTCGTCGATCGTCTTGAACCGCGCGCCCCAATCCCAGTGCCAGGTGCGGCCGGCGCCCCAACGAGCGCTGGTGCGGCCCTCCTCGTCCGTCACCACCTGCCCGTCGTCCGGGTGCGCGAGCGGCGCGTCACTTTCGGTGGGCCACCAAACGTCCACGGCGTAACGCTTCAGCAACCCCAGTTCCGCGGTCTGCGGCGTGGCGTAGGCGTCCACCCCGGTGATCAGGGTCAGGGCGTCCGGGTTGGAATAGAACTCGCAGTGCGGAATGCGGTCCGTCGGCTGCCTTCGGTATGCGCTCAAGGCGCGTTCGCGTTGCATGGGGGTCTCCGGTAACGATAGATGCTACCCGCGCCCGGCCCCTGCCCCCGGATCCCCGGTTGCCTTGTGGGCGGCAACCATCGACTCCAACAGCCGAACCGCGCTCGGTTTGTCGAGCAGGCCGTTCGCCGACTCGCAGCGCGGGCTCAGGGTGCAGGAAGGGCAACCGTCCTGGCACGGGCAGGTGGTCAGCAGGTGCAGCGCGGCCTCGAGCCACTCGCCCCGCCGCTCATAGAGGGTCTCGGCCAGCCCCACACCGCCCGGGGTGGCGTCATAGACGTACACCGCCGGCGACAGCGTGTCGGGGCAGAACGAATACCAACTGCTCTCAATGTCGCCCCGGTCGCAGCCCGCCAAGAGCGGCGCGACCGCCATCAGCGCGTGCTCCACGGCGTGCACCCCGCCGAACACCGCCGGGTCCTCAGAGGTGGCCAACTCCGCCGGCAGTTCCAGCCGCACCCCCACCGAGTCGTACGTCTCGGGCGGAAGGTCGAGTAGCTCCTCGGACAATTGCGTGCTCGCGTCCAGCGCCATCTTGCGGAACGCCGCCACCAGCGTCGTCACCTTGAGCCCCATCAACGACGCGCTGTACGGCTCGAACCGCACGGCGTCGATCGGCACGGTCGGCTCCAGCACAGCTTGCACGATCGGCTGCGTGAAGTGGTCCACGTCCCCCTCGGTCAGGTGCGCCTCCCAACGGGCCAGGTCGAGGTCCTGCACGGTGTAGGTCTGCCCGCGGTGCAGGTAGACCGCCCCGGCGTGCGCGTTCCGGAAGGCGCGCCACCGCTCCATCTCGCCCAGCTGCTCGCCGCCGACGTACAGGATCACCGTCGGCCCCTCCGTGCCCCGGATGTTGACCTTGGGCGCGGGTTTGTCGTGCGAGATGTAGAAGAACATCCCAACCTCGCCCCTCAGCGACGGGACGACCTTGAACTCCAGGTCCCCTGCATCGACCAGCGATTCCGCTACGTCGAGCGCGCCCGGCCCAAACGACGACACCTCGGCCTGCGAGATCGCCCGCTCAAACGCCGCGCACCGGAGCTGCGCCGAGAGCACGAAGCGGTTGCCCGGGTTGATCGCCACGCTCTCCACCGGCCGGTCGAACAACAGCCCCGGCTCGCGGACCAAGAACTGTTCGAGCGGGTCCGCGTGCGCGATCATCACCGCCACCCCCTCGCGCCCGCCGCGCCCCGCGCGCCCGACCTGCTGCCAGAAGCTGGCGATCGAGCCCGGAAAGCCGTTCAGCACCACCGCGTCCAGCCCGCCCACGTCCACGCCAAGCTCCATCGCGTTCGTGGTGGCAAGCCCCATCAGCCTTCCGTGGAACAGCGCCTGCTCGATGGCCCGCCGCTCCTTGGGCGTGTAGCCGCCCCGGTAGCTCTCCACCAGCCCCGGGTCGCCGCCGCTGCCCTCCAGCCGCTTTCGCGCCGAGCGCAGCACCAACTCCGCCGAGATGCGCGCGCGGCAGAACGCCAGCGACCGGACGCCGTGCCGGCTGAACTCGGCCAGCAGGGCGCCCGTCTCCCGGTTTGGGCTCCGTTCCGCCGCCTCCTCCGCCGACGGCTGCCCGACGAGCGCCACCGCCCGCCGCCCCCGGGGCGCGCCGTCGCGGTCGATCACCTCGGCGGGACGCCCGGTGAGCTTTTTGAACAGCTCGCCCGGATTGGCGATGGTCGCGCTGCACGCGATCACCTGCGGCCGGCTGCCGTACCACTCCGCCAGGCGCAGCAGGCGGCGCAGGATGCAGGCCACGTGCGACCCGAAGACGCCCCGGTAGGCGTGCATCTCGTCCACCACCACGAACCGGAGGCTGGCCAGGAACTTGTCCCACGATTCGTGGTTCGGCAGGATGCCGACGTGGAGCATGTCCGGATTGGTGAGCACGATGTGCGCGCCCTTCCGCACGGCTCCCCGCTGCGCCTTGGGGGTGTCGCCGTCGTAGGCGCCGCACCGCACCTCCAGCCCGGCGGTCAGCTCCTCCAGCTTGCCCAACTGGTCCTGCGCGAGAGCCTTGGTCGGGAAGAGGTAGAACGCCCGCGCGTTCGGCTCGTCGAGCAGCCTTTCGAGCACCGGGAGGTTGTAGCAGAGCGTTTTGCCGCTGGCTGTGCCGGTGACCACGGCCAGGTTCTTGCCTTCCATGGCCGCGTCGTAGGCCGCCGCTTGGTGAACGTAAAGACGCCGCATCCCCAGGGCGTCGAGCCGCGCCCGCAGCTCCGATTTCAGCTCATGGACCGGCTCGGCGTACTCGGGCTCTCGAGGCTCGAACGTTTCGACGTGGCCGAGGCGTTCGCGGAACGACGGCTCGGCCGCGAGCCATTCCAGGGCGCGCGCCGGGTTCATGGTTTAGTCCAGGTCGTCCAGGGCCGGGTCGCGAACGGCTTTGCGGTTCGTGATCCTCACGGCGAACACACTCGCGAAGAACAGAACCACCAGGGGCACGGCCATCGCTCCCATCGTGAACCAGTCCCCGCTCGGCGTGATCACCGCCGCGAAGACGGCGATCCCGACCACGTACTGCTTCCAGTACCGTAGCACCGATTCGGGCGTCAACACACCCACCTTGCCCAAGAAGAACACGACCAGCGGCAACTGGAACCCAACGCCGAAGGCGAGCAGCATCTTGACGATGAAGAACACCATCGTGCCCGGCTCCTGGTAGAGCGCCACGCCCGGGAACTCCTTCACGAACTCGGTGAACCACTGGAAGCCCGCGGGCAGGATGAACCAGCAGCTCACCGCGCCCCCGAAGAAGAAGAGCACGCTGATCGGCGCGAGGATCCGCACCGGTTTCCGCTCCGCCGGCTTCAGGCCCGGCGCCACGAAGCCCCAGACCTGGTACACGCAGAACGGGAGCGTCAGGACCAGCCCGATGTAGAAGGCCATCTTGAACTTCAGGAAGAACGGCTCCGTGATGTGGCGGAACGTCTCCTTGTACTCGATGCCCTGTGGGATGTTGTCGCGCGCCAGTTCGGAGAGGGCGTTGTAGACCCAAGGCTCGATGAACCAGCCGACGGTCAGGCCCACCGCCAGCAGCGCCACCACGCGAAAGAGCCGCTGCCGCAACTCCTCGAGATGCTCGCCCAACGTAGCACGAAACTCCTCCGGGTCACCGGA
Source organism: uncultured Fimbriimonadaceae bacterium (assembly GCA_964539295.1). Classification (GTDB taxonomy): domain Bacteria; phylum Armatimonadota; class Fimbriimonadia; order Fimbriimonadales; family Fimbriimonadaceae; genus CAZIIS01. Next base: position 4,396 of record CAZIIS010000090.1, read on the forward strand.
GGAGTTTCGATTGCCGAGCAGGTTGGAGAACCGCATGCGGTCTTCGCCGCACTACCGATCCAGTTCGATCACGTCCTGGCGCTCGATGCGCAGGTAGACCTTCTCGGTCGTCGCGCCCGTGCCGCGGCCGTAGCCGCCGGGCATTCTGCCACCCGCTCCGGGAGGCATTCCCATGCCGGGCATCATGCCGCCGGGCATACCAGGCTGACCCATGCCGGGCATCATGCCGCCCGGGCCCATCGGACCGCCCGGGCCACCGGGGACTCCCGGACCGCCGTAGCCGCCCTGGCCAGTCTGGCCGCGCCGTCGACCGGGCGCCGCCTGGAAGAGCCAGAGCTGACCGTCGCCGTCAAAGTGCGGCGCCAACTGGAAGTCGTAGTACCGGAAGTCGGGAACCATCATGTCGCCCGGGTCGCTCTTGCCGCCACCCCCCGGCGCCATCGGCCGCCCTGGAGCGCCCGACCTCGTGCCGGACGGGCCGGTGAAACCGACGCCGTAGCTCTGCTGAACCGCCTGCTCGATGAGCGCCTCCTGGACGAAGTGGTCCTCGACGCGCACAACCTGACCCCGGTCGAGCGCGAACCAGACCAACTCCTCGACCTCGACCTTCACCGACGTCCCCTCAAGCTGGTTGAGGTTCTTGACGTTGGCCAGGTCCTTCGGGCCCGCCTCAACGGCGTAGCGGATCTTCGCGCACGGGATGCCCTTGTGCCACTCGACGCCCTCAAAGGAGCCGCGGGCGGCCAGCCGGTGCGTGAACTGCTGGGTTTCGTCCTTCTTGTCCAGGTCGAGCTTGCCCAACTGGAAGCCGCCAGCCCAGATGTCGCCGGGCTTTACGCGCTTCGATGGCAAGATCGGCAGCGGGTTCAGAAGGAACAGGTCCAGGCTGGAGAACCTGCCGGCGCCCTCGAAGCCGAAGTAGGGCGGAGCCGAGCTGAAGACCTCGCGGCCGGTGTCGGTGATCCGCATGTACAGCGGCGTCATCTCGTAGTCGTAGAACCTCTCCGCCGCGGCGCTGCCGGTGGTCGTGAGGATCGCGTAGTCCTTGCCCTTGTCCGGCACGGCCTGAATGCGAAGCAGCCCCTGCTTGGCCCCGGCCACCTTGTACGAGTTGTCAATCGCGTACAGGAAGCGGAACGACTCGGCGTCGATCGGCGTCTCCACGCCGCGGCTGCCGAGTTGGCGTTGAGCCTGGGTAACGGTGCTCAGCGTCTGCTTCTGCGACGCCCGGTACAAGGTCTCCGTTCCCGGCGCGAACTTATATCGAAGCAACATCCCGCTCGACGGAATGCGGATGCTGGTGTGGTTGTCCAGCTTCACCTTGACCGACGACCGGTTCACGATCTGCGGCTTCTCGTTGAAGTCAACGTAGAGCACCGCCTCGATCGTCATGTCGCCGTCCGCAATCTTCCGGCCTTTGGTGTCCAACTTATAGATGTAATCCCCGCCCGAGACGGTCGGGTAAACAGCTTCCAGGAACTTGCCGTTCACGATGATCCCGATGTAACCGCCCTCGGGAATGCTGTTCTTGGGGATGCGAACCACGACGGTCTCTCGCACCGTGGAGTCATCCACGGGACGGCGGATCGTGAAGGTGCCCTGTGCAAAGGCGCCCACGGCCAGCGCCGCCGCGATTAGTATGCCAACGAACCTTTTCATCGATGTCTCCAGCTTCTTCCGGCAAAACACGGCCGGCAGAACGCCGCCAACCTATGGTTGTGACGCAAAGAGCCCGCATGATGTTACACTCTTGGCGCGCCCTAGATACCACTTTGGACGGGTGCATTTGCCCGCAACGCGCTTGGGACGCCCGGCAGGGGGCCGCCCCGCCGCGATAATATGAGGGCTCCATGACCGCCGCGTTCGACGTCTCATCCCTTAACCCCGAGCAGCGCGAGGCTGTGCTGCACCCCGGCGGTCCGCTCATGATCTTCGCCGGAGCGGGCTCCGGCAAGACCCGCGTGATCACCTGCCGCATCGCGCGCCTGATCAGCGAGGGGGTCGCGCCCTATCGCATCCTCAGCGTCACCTTCACCAACAAGGCCGCCCGCGAGATGCGCGAACGTGTCGAAGACATGGTCGGGCCCCAAGCCAAGAGCATGTGGCTGGGCACCTTCCACGCCACCTGCGCGAAGATGCTCCGAATGGACGGGCTCGCCATCGGCATCGACCCCAACTTCGTCATCTACGACGACGGCGACCAGGTGAGCCTGATGCGCGAGCTGCTCAAGCAGAAGGGCTACGAGGACCGCTCCATCCAGCCCCGCGCCGTGCTCAACGAGATCAGCCGCGCCAAGGAGAAGCTGGTCGGCCCCGAGAAGTACGCCCAGTCCGCCACCGGCTTCCTGGAGAAGGTCGCCGCCACCATCTATCCGCTTTACGCCCAGTACCTGCAGAAGGCCCGCGCCCTCGACTTCGACGACATCCTGATGAAGGCCGTCCGGCTGCTGGAGCAGTCTGAAGCCGTCCGCGAGAAGTACCAAGACCGCTTCCTGCACGTGCTGATCGACGAGTACCAGGACGTCAACTTCGCCCAGTACCGCCTGGCGCAGCTTCTCTCGGAAAAGCACCGCAACATCACCATCGTGGGCGACGACGACCAGTCGATCTACGCCTGGCGCGGCGCCGACCTGTCGCTCATGATGCGCTTCTCCTCCGACCACCCCGACGCCAAGGTGGTCACCCTCGCCCAGAACTACCGCTCCACCAAGCGCATCCTCGCCGCGGCTTACGAGATCATCCGCCACAACCGAACCCGCGCCGAGAAGCAGCTCTGGACCGAGAACAACGAGGGCGCGCGCCCCACCGTGGACGAGGCCGGAACCGAGAAGGACGAGGCGATGCTGGTGGCGGACGCCATCCTGCGCGAGACCCGCACCGGGCGCCGCAAGTACGGCGACTACGCCGTGCTCTACCGCACCAACGCTCAGAGCCGCGTGCTGGAGGAGGCGTTCCTCGCCATGCGCCTACCCCACGTGCTGGTGGGCGGCCAACGGTTCTACGAGCGCAAAGAGGTGAAGGACATGATCGCCTACCTGCGGCTCGCGCTCAACACGCTCGACGAGGTTTCGCTTCGCCGCGTGGTCAACGTGCCAACGCGGGGCATCGGCGCGACGTCCATGCAACGCATCGAGGAGCACTCCCAGAAGACCGGCAAGGGCCTTTGGGGGGCGCTTTGCGACCCCGAACTCCAGGGCGCGTTGGGCGGCAAGGCGGGCAACGGGGTGAAGCGGTTCATGCGCTGCATCGAGGACGCCCAGGCGCTGATGGAGGCCGGTCCGGTCACGCCCGTGCTTACCCGCATCATGAGCGCCTCGGGCTACCTGGACGAGCTGAAGGCGGAACACTCCGAGGAGGCGGCCAGCCGGCTTGAGAACCTGCAGGAGATGATCAACGTCACCACCGAGTACGACAGCACCGCCGAGGGCCAGCCCACGCTGAGCGGCTTCCTCGAGAACGTCGCGCTCGTGGCCGACGTCGACTCGTTGGCCGAGGGCGGCGACGCCGTAACCCTGATGACGCTCCACTCCTCCAAGGGCCTTGAGTTCCCCGTGGTCTTCCTGGTCGGCATGGAGGACGGCATCTTCCCCCATTCCCGCTCGCTCAACTCCGACACAGAGATCGAGGAGGAACGGCGCCTCTGCTACGTCGGCATGACTCGCGCGCGCGAAGAGCTTCACATGACGTATGCGCGCAGGCGCTCGCTCTACGGTCAGGCGAACATGACCAAGCGATCGCGGTTCCTGGACGACGTGCCGACGGAGATGATCACGAACCTCCAGGGCGCCCCCGTCCGCCAAAACCTTCTTCGCACCGTGCGCCAGGAGCGGACCGGCGAGTACATCATGGAGGAGCACGAGGCGAAGAGGCCGAGCGGGTGGACGCCCCCGTTCCAGGTCGGCCAGAAGGTGCGCCACAAGAAGTTCGGCATCGGGGTCGTGGTCGCCTGCAACCCACTCAAGGGGGACGCCGAGGTCACGGTGGCTTTTCCCGGCGTAACCGGGGTAAAGAAACTCGTGCAAAGCTTGGCGAAGCTGGAGGCGATATAGCGTGACGCCGCGCGGCGCGGTGGCGCTCGCGGCGGGTTGCGTTCTGCTCCTTTCGGGTTGCGCGCCCAAGGAGCACGCCTATATGCCGCTCGAGAAGGGCGCAACCTGGAACTACAGCGTGCGCGCCGGGTTCGTGGCGGCGGTCCACCCGGTCAAGGCGGCGCGGCGCATCGCGGTGGGCGAGGCGCCCGGCTGGGAGCTTCAGAGCCCGATGGGCAACTCCCGGCTGGCCTGGTCGGGCAGACGCCTTATCGCCGACCAACTGGCCGGCGTGCGCTACTCGCCCCCGCTGCCGCTTTTCGACCCGTCCTCACGGAAGAAGGACACGAAGTGGGGCGGGTTCGTGTTCGTCGGCGGAAAGCCGGTCGAGGCCACGGCCACCATCTCGCTGCGCCAGGACCGGTTCCGCGTAGGCGGCCGGGACTACAACACGGAGCTCTCGGAGATCAAGCTGAAGGTCGGCACGCGCAGCATCGAGAACCTCACCTGGTTCGTCGAGGGGATCGGAATCGTGAAGCAGGAGCAGCGCACCGGCCCGATCCTCGACCGGGCCCTGGACTACTTGAGCGGCCCGTAGCCAAGCCACGAGCCGCCCGAAGTCGGCGTCACTGGATCTTGGCCAGTTCCGCCTTCAGCGTGTTGATGGAGTCGATGTTCTCCGGGTCCACGCCGTTCAGCGCCGCCAGGTAGATGGAGACGAAGTCGCCGAAGTAGGTCAGCGCGAGCATCTTCTGCATCAGGTTCTCGCCCCGCGCTACGACCTCGTACTGCTCGGCCTTCTCCTTGATGAGCCCCAGCGTGATCTTCGCGCGAGCGGCCATCTTGGCGCTCTCCGTACCGTCCTTCAGGAGGACGGTCGCCCACTGCCTGACGCCTTGGTTGTGGGCGTTGACCCAGCCGATGATCTCGTTGTGGCACAGCTCGGGGAACACGTTGGCGAAGGTCATCGTCTTGGCGTTCTCGTTGAACTGGCCCTTCCACCGGCCGGCCACGACCGCCTGCCACGAGCCCAGCCCGTACAACAGCGCCAGCTTGCCGTGAACCGCCTCGGCCAACTGCTTGGTCGGATTGTGCACGAACGGCGAGTCGACGCCCCAATCCCGTAGGCAATTGCGGAGCAGCGCGATGGCGCCCTCGACGTCCTGCTCGGGGATGAGCCCCATGCGCGAGCAGGCCACGATCACCGGAACCAGCAGGTAGCCGAGCGCCGTGCGCGGGGGTTGGCCGCCGGGGACCTTGATCACCGGGCAATGGTCCGCCGCGGCCAGTTCGGCCAGTTTGCCTCCGCTGGTCACGGCCACCACGCTCGCCCCGCGTTGACGCGCCTGCGCGAACGCCGAGAGCGTCTCCTCCGTGTTGCCGGAGTAGCTCACCGTGAAAACCAGCGAGTGCTTGTTCACGTAGGCCGGCAGGCTGTAGTCGCGGTTCACCAGGAAAGGCGTCTTGCCCTGCGCCTCAAACAAGGCGCGAACGAAGTCGCCGCCCGCGGCCGATCCGCCGAGCCCGGTAAGGATCGTGACGTCCGGGGCGAGCCCGCCCTGGGGAAGCTCCGCCGCTTTGGCGATCTCGTACGCCCGGGCGCACTGGTCCGGGAAGTCGGCGGCAAGGTCATAGATGCCCTTCGGGTCAAGCCGAAGGACGAACTTGGGGTCGTCGAGTTGACTCATGGCCTACTCGTCCGCGAACGGATCGTATTCGGCCTCGCTCGGCGCCTCTTTCACCTTCGCGGTCGTCGCCGCGCGCGGCGAGGGCGCTCCGTCGCCGGAGTTGTCGCGCGGGCGATCCAGGCCCTGCACGCTCTCCGCCACGACCTCGACCACCTCTCGCTCCGTGCCGTCCTGCGTGGTGTACCGTCGAGACTGCAACCGACCGTCCACCGCCACCAGGCGGCCCTTGGTCATGTAGTTGGCCACGAACTCGGCGGTCTTCTCCCACGCCGTGATGCGGAAGAAGTCCGCGTCCGACGAACCGTCCTGCGGCTTGAAGCGCTTGTCGACGGCGATGCTGAAGCTCACGACCTGCTTGCCGCTGGTGGTGCTCCGCAGTTCCGGGTCGCGCGTCAGCCGACCCACAAGTACGACACGGTTAATGCTCATGCTTACTCTTCCTCGTCGCGCAGATAGATGCGGTGTCGAATCACGTCGTCGTTGATCCGGAGAAGGCGGCTGAGCTCCTGAGGTACCTGCGAGCTCGATTCGAAGTGCATCAAGATGTAGTTGCCCTCGCGGTGGCCTTCGATCTCGTAGGCCAGCTTGCGCTTGTCCCACTTCTTGGCCGATTCGACCGTGCCGCCGTTCTTCTCGACGACCTCTTTGTAGCGGTCGGCGATGGCCTGGACCTCGGGGTCGGTGAGGTTCGCGGGGACGATGTAAAGCGCTTCGTACTTCTTGGTCGTTTCCATGATGCTCCCTGTGGGCACGTCTGGCCCTCCGGGCTAACCCCGAGGGCAGAGAGCTACAGTAAGCCACGAGGATACCCGACGCCCCCCTTCGAACCGGGACGCCGCCTTCTCCGCCGCACGTTACCCAACGCGGACCGTTGAGCGCGCGCTTTTCGGCGCGGTTGGCCGTTCCATTCCAAGTGCGAGGGCCGCAAGGGAAAGGGGAAACGGCCGCCTGGTTTTTGGGTGTCATCCCGAGCGGAGCGAGGGATCTCGGCCTGTTCCTTGTCGGGCATGGCTTTGTTGGGGGCGATTCACGAATCGCCCCAAAACCAACCGACTATGGCTGCTGGTTTGCCGTGTGGCGTTCCCCTTTCCCTTGCGGCCGGGTGGCCGGGGTGATGTCTTTTGCACGCCGGGCCGAAGGACAACGCAGGCCACGAAGTGGCAATCCGCCGCAGCCGCGCATTTTCCCCCTCCGTAGCCGAAGGCGTACGGAGGGGGTGCAGGGGGAGGCCGGTATTCGC
>CAZIIS010000091.1:0-11295 GCA_964539295.1 uncultured Fimbriimonadaceae bacterium
GATCCCCAGCCCACGCAACAGCCTGACGTTGTCTGACTCGCCCGAACCGGTTCCCAGCACCCGCAGGCCGCGGCGGTGCAACATCTGCGCGACGCCGCACATGCCGGCGCCGCCGATCCCCACCAGGAAGTAGCCGCCGCGCCCATCGAGCGCCTCGCGCGGCGCGAACGCGTGCTCGATCTCCTCGCGCGTCCTCACTTGCCGATCCTCCTCGCCTGAGCGGCCTTGTCGAGCAGCCCCAGAATCCTCTCCACGCTGTCGGGCACGTCCCACTTCTCCAGGCTCTGCTGAGCGTCGCGAACCCGCTCCGGGTGGTCCAGCCACGCCCGGATCCGCTCCTCGATCAACGACGGCTGGAGCTTGGTTTGGGCGATCACTTCCGCCGCCCCGATGCTCTCGAACTCCTGCGCGTTGTAGAGCTGATGCTGCGCAAAAGCGAACGGGTACGGCACCAGGATGCTGGGCTTGCGGAACGCCGCCAGTTCGGACATCGTCCCGGCGCCGCTCCGGCAGACCGCTAGGTCGCACGAGAACATCGCCATCGCCATCTCCTCAGCGTCCAGGTAGGCCTTGATCGTGTAGTCGCTGGTCACCCCGAGGTTCCCCAGCGAGTGCATCGTGCTCTCGAAGTGCCCGAGTCCGGTCAGGTGGAGCCATTGGATCGGGGTGTCGGACATGCGGAGCGCCGTGGCCAGCATCGCGTCGTTCAACGCCTCGCTGCCCTGCGAACCGCCCATCACCAACACGATCGGCCCTGCCTTGCGGAACGGGTGGATCGCCGGAAGCTTGCCCTGAGCGCTGTCGCGGAGCGCCTGGCGAATCGGCATGCCGGTGCGCACCACCTTGGGCTGCGGGAAGAACCCCTCGGTGCGGTTAAAAACGGTACATACGGCGCTGGCGTAGCCGCCCATCATCCGGTTGGTGCGGCCCGGCACGCTGTTCTGTTCGTGGAGGACGACGGGGATCCGAAGCTTGCGCGCAGCGTTGGCTACCGGCGCCGAGGAGTAGCCGCCGGTCGAGAAGACCACGTCCGGCCGCCACTCGCCGAACGAGCGCGCCACCAGCTTGGTCGCCCTGAGCAGCGCCGCAAGCGACTTCAGTCCGCGGTAGCTGGTGAGCCGGTAGACCGGCCCGGAGGCGAACTCATGGAACGGCATGGCGTGCTTCTCGCACGCCCCACGCTCCTGGCCCCTCGCCGACCCGAAGAAGCGGGCCTCCCAACCGCGCTCGCGCGCGTGCAGCCCGACCTCAAGCGCCGGATATACGTGTCCGCCTGTTCCGCCACCCGTTACGACTAGCTTCAACCGTCTCCACCTCCTGTGCCTTTCCGCCCGTCACCGCGTGGACGATCCCCAGCGCCATCCATAGCACCACGAGGCTCGATCCACCACAACTGATGAAGGGCAACGGGATGCCGATCGGCGGAAACTTGCCGTTGGCCATCACCATGTTGGTGCATGCCTGGACCGCGATCCAGGTCGCGACTCCCGTGGCAAACAGCTTACCGAACCGGTCTCCGGCGCGTTCTGCCATACGCATCAACCGCCACACGATGCCGCCCATAAGGGCCACAACGCCCAACGAGCCGATAAGCCCGAACTCCTCCCCTATCGTGGCCATGATGAAGTCCGTCGTCGGGGCGGGCAGCGTGTGCTTGGCGCGGCCGTTACCCAAGCCGACGCCGAACAGCCCGCCGCTGGCCATCGCGGCCTCCGACGTGGTCGTCTGGTAGCCGATGTCGTCCAGGTTCTCCGGCGACCAGCGTTGCGCGTGGTTGGCGATGCGCTGAATCCGGTACGGTTCCTTGATCGCCATGAACGTGCCGCCGCAGGCCACGAGCGCCAGCAGCACCAGCAGCGACCGGCGGCTCACGCCACCGACCACCAGCATCGTGAAGGTGATCGTCGCCAGCACCATCGCCGTGGCCAGGTCCGGTTCCTGCTCGATAATGAGCGCCAGCGCCCCGGCCCAGAGCAGGGGCGCCGCCCGTCGCAGCTTGGGTACCCACACCCAGTCGAGCTTCTGCCCCCAGTCGCGCGGGCGTCGCTTCGGCTCCACCCACGGTTTGTGGCAGCAGAGCGCCGCCGCAAGGAAGATGATGATGCCGAGCTTGGCAAACTCCGCGGGCTGAACCGTAATCGGGCCGATGCGGAACCAGCGCACAGCGCCGTTGATCTTCACGCCCAGGCCGGGGGCCTCCACCAACAACACGCCGACGAAGCTGAGCGCACAAGCCCACCAACCGAACCGGCGCCACTTCTCCTTCCGCACGCACGCGCACAGCCAACCCGCGAGCAGCGCGACGGCGACGAACATGACCTGCGACTGAAGCTCGCGAGGCAACACCGCGCCCTGCTCCGCGGCGCGCGCGTACCCGGCATCCCATATGGCGATCAAGCCGAGCACCGTGGCGCCGAGCGCCATGACCATCAGCGGGGGATCGAACGGCGCCGCTCTCAGCTTCACGATTCCAGCCACTCCTTGGCCATCGCCCGGAACGCCTCGCCCCGCTCGCGGAAGTTGGCGTACGGCTCGGCGCTGGCGCAGCCGGGCGCCAGCAGGATCGCCTCGCCGGGCTTGGCCGCGCGCGTCGCTGCGGCGAAGGCCCCCTCCAGGCTCGGGTACTCCGGCCACGCGCCCCCGAGCTGCTCATTGAGCGGCCCAAGGCCGGGACCGAACAGGTACGCCTTGTGCGGGCTGTCGGCCAGGTAATCGCCCACCGGCCTGAAGTCGAGGTTCTTGGTCTTGCCGCCAAGCAGCAGGTGCTGCCGAGCGGAGAGCCCGCGGCTGCTGGAGACCAGCGCGGCCGGATTGGTGCACATCGAGTTGTTGTAGACCCGCACGCCGCCGCGCTCGCCCAGCAGTTCCATGCGGTGCTCCAGCCCGCGGAACTCCAGCAACGCCTGGAGCATGCCCGCTTCCTGCTGCGGCGTGGGGCGCCCGAGGAACGCCGCCGCCATCTCCCAGGCCGTCATGGCGTTCACCACGTTGTGGTCGCCCGGCACGAGCAGGCCGTCGCGGCGGATCTCCTGCCCCCCAAGCCTAACGTGGTTTCCCTCCGCCGTTGTGACGCCCGGCTCGATGCCAAGCCCCGGCGGAATCTCGCGGTTGCCCGAGGGCGCGAAGCCCACGATCTCGGCGCCGTTCGCCGCCCCTCGAATCCGTTCCGGCGGGAGGGTCGGCTCGTCGAGGTTAAGCACCACGCAGTCCGAGGGGGTCATCCGCGCCAGTTGCCGCAGCTTGGTCTGGAAGTAGTCCTCGAAGTCCGGGTGGCGGTCCAGGTGGTCCGGCGTGACGTTAACGATGGTCGCGATGCGCGGCCGGAACTCCCGAACGAACTCAAGCTGGTAGCTGCTCACCTCGGTGACCAGCGCCGCGGCGTCGCTCAGCGCCGCTTCGGTGAAGGTCAACTCGGGGTAGCCCGATCCGGCGATGTTGCCGCAGAGCGCCGCATCGACCCCGGCCCCACGCAACAGCGCCCACAACATCACCGTGGTCGTGCTCTTGCCGTTGGTACCGGTCACGGCCAGCACCGGCGCCTTGGCGATCCGGTACCCGAACTCCAGCTCGCTGATCGCCTCGCGCCCGCCCTCGACCATGTCGCGGATGGCCGGGTGCTTGCGCGGGAAGCCAGGGCTCGCCACCAGCAGGTCGAACTCGGTCGGGTCGAGCCGGCCGTGCCACCCCGGGATCGCGTCGATGTCCTGCCGCAGCAACTCGTCCATCGCCGCCATGATCGCCGGGTCGTCGCCCGGCTTCTGGTCCAAAACGGTGGGAACCGCCCCCAGCGCCTTCGCGGCATGAGCCACGGCCAAGCCGGAGCGGGCCATCCCCGCCACGGCGATTCGCATTCCGGATAGGTTCTTCATCGGGGCCACCATTGCGACACGGTCGGCGCCGCCACCGCAAGCACGATGCACAGCGCCTGCACCAAGATGAGCGTCCACACGACGCGCGACTCGGGCCACCCGGCATGCTGCATGCCGTGGTGGATCGGCGTTTGAAACTTGAAAAGCCGCTTGCCCTTGCGCAGCTTCACCGACAGGATCTGCAGCGGCGCCGGCACGAGTTCGGCCACCATCACCAACGAGGCGATCAGCATCGGCGCCAACATGGCGGGGTTGAACGCCTTCGTCCCCGGCGCCACCACCTCCAGGAACGCCCATCCGAACAGGGCGCCGATGGGCAGCGCAGCCACGTCGCCCATGAACACCTTCGCCGGCGGCGCGTTCAGGAACAGGAACGGCAGGCACGACGCCGCGATCGCAACCAGCACGGGGGCGGCGCTATAGCCCGTGCCGCCGAGCAACGCGACCGCCGCGAAGCCCGCGGCGAGCAGCACCGCCAGGCTCCCAGCCAGGGCGTCCATGCCGTCCGCGAAGTTGTACGCGTTGCTGAAGAACAGCACCACGAACAGCGCCACCAACAGGTACGCCGGGTCGGTACGCCCAAGCGCCAGATAGGCGCCGCCGACCGCCAGGACCTCCAGCAGCAGCTTGGGCTTCCAGCCCAGCCCACGGGACCCCGGCTTGAGCCGAGGCAATACGAAGTCGTCGAGAAAACCGACCAGACCGAATCCGGCCACCAGGAGCAACGCCGGCAGCGACTCCGGCCGGCCGACCGCCAACACCCCAGCCGCGATCCCGGCCAGCATGATCAACCCGCCCATCGTGGGCGTTCCCTGCTTTGAGGCGTGCTCCGGCACGAACTCCGCCACCTTCTGCCGGCTGTTCACCGCCAAAAGCAGCCGATAGACCGGCCAAGCCACGATCGCCGCCACGACCAGCGAGGCGACGCCGGCCAGCATCATCTCCCGAAAGACGGAGAGCAGCGGGATCCTCACCGGCCCTCCCGCAGCGGCGCCAACGCCTTCTCCAGTTCCAGCGCCCGGCTTCCCTTGATCAGCGCCACGTCCCCGGGCTTAAGGTCGCGAAGGAACTCGGTCACCTTCCCCAGGTCGAGCGTGTCCATCTGGTGCAGCCGCTCGGGCGGTAGCCCGGTCAGGAGCGCCTCCTCCGCGATGAAGCGGGTCGCGCCGCCGGTCAACAGCACCTCGTCCACGTCCGACACCGCAAGCGCCCGGCCGACCATCTTGTGCCCTTTCTCCTCGAAGTTGCCCAGCTCGCGCATCTCACCCAGCACCACAACCCGTCGTCCCGTGCACGGCGCCTCGCGAAGCGCGTTGAGCGCCGCGACCGTGCTGTCCGGGCTGGCGTTGTAGGCATCCAGCAGCACCGTCACCTCGCCCAGCCGCACCGCCTCCATGCGCATGGGGGGAAGCTCGGCCTCGGCCAACCTTCCGGCGGCCTCCGCCACGCCGACGCCAGCCGTGTGCGCGGCTAGAATCGCCGCAGCCGCGTTCAGCGCCTGGTGCCGGCCCAGAGCGGGCAGTTCGCACTCGAACGACGTGCCGTCGAGCGTCGCCCGGATCATCGAGCGGCCCCAGTCCACCGCGCGGTAGCCCAGCACGCGACACTCCGCGTCCGGCGAAAAACCGAAGGTGCGCACCGTGCACGGCGCCGCCTCCCGCAGGTCGGAGAGGTAGTCGTCCTCCTGCCACAGCACGGCCGTGCCGGTCGTCGGGAGCGCTTCAAGCAGCTCACCTTTGGCCTTGGCGATGCCGGCCCGCGAGCCCACCATCTCGATGTGCGCCGTGCCGATGCAGGTCACCACGCCGATGGTCGGCTTTACGAACGCCGCCAGGTGGGCGATCTGGCCGAAGCCGCGCATCGCCATCTCGATCACCGCGGAGCGGTGTTTGCGCTCCAGATCCGCCCAAACCAACGGCGAGGTGTATTCCGAGTTGCGGTTACCCGCGTTCTTCAACACCGGCCCAAGCTCGGCCATCGCGGAGGCGACGAACTCCTTGGCGGTCGTCTTGCCGTTGCTGCCGGTCACGCCGATCACCGGCCCGCCGAACGTGGCGCGCCGCGACGCGGCGAACTTCGCCAAGGCGTCGACCAAGTTGGGAACCAGGATATGGGGGCCGCAGACCGGCCGCTCTGCCAGCGACGCCGCCGCTCCGGCCGCGATGGCGCTGGGCACGAAGTCGTGCCCGTCCACGTTCGCCCCGCGGATCGCCAGGAACAGGTTGCCCGGCCGCACCTCGCGGTTGTCGGTCGCGAAGCCCTGAAACGCCTCGGAGGCCGGCACGCCGATCAACTCCCCGCCACAGAGCCGAGCGAACTCGCCGAGCGTCATCGCCGCGCCCCCAGCGCCTCACGCGCCATCTCCCGGTCGTCCATGTGGTGCTTCACGCGCCCGATGATCTGGTAGTCCTCGTGTCCCTTTCCGGCGATCACCACCACGTCGCCCGGCTGGGCAAGTTTGATCGCCTCGAAGATCGCCTCTCTCCGGTCGACGATCGTTCGGTGCGTCGCGCCGGGGACCAGGCCCGGTACGGTGTCGGCCAGAATCGCTTGCGGGTCCTCGGTGCGCGGGTTGTCGCTCGTCACCACGGTCACCTCGCTCCGCTCGCTCACCGTGCGAGCCATGATCGGCCGCTTGGTGCGGTCGCGGTCTCCTCCACACCCGAATACGGCGATGATCCGCTTCGGCTTCAGGGCACGCGCCGAGTCCAGCAGGTGCTGCAAGGCGTCCGGCGTGTGGGCGTAGTCGACGATCACGCCGATCCCCTCGTCGTTCGGGATCGCCTCGAAGCGCCCCGGCACGGGCGTCACGCCCTCAAGCGCGCGGCATCCCTCTTCCAACCCGTAACCCAGCGCCACCAGAGCCGCCAGGGTCGACGTGGCGTTCTCCACGTTGAAGAGCCCGCCGACGCCCAGCGCCGCCTCGGCCTGCCGGCCCCCGTATGCCGCCCGCAGCCGAAGGCTGGCGACTTGCACATCGACCGGTTCCACCACGAGTTGCGCGTCCGGGGCGCCGAACGTGATCGCCGCCGGCATCTCCGAGGCCCATCGGCGCCCCGTCGGGTCGGCGATGTTCAGCGCCGCCCGAAACGGCTTGCCCGACCTCTCGGCATACTCCGTGAACAGCAGCCGCTTGGCCTCCCCGTAGGCCTCCATCGTCTTGTGGAAGTCGAGGTGGTCCTGCGTCAGGTTCGTGAAAAGCCCCACGTCGAACCGAACGCCCGCCAAGCGCCGCTCGAACAGCGCGTGGCTGCTGGCCTCCATCGCCAGGTCCTCCACTCCGTCGCGCGCCGCCTCGTCCAGAAGCTGCCACGTCTCCACCGGAAACGGGGTGGTGTTCGGGATCGTCCGGAGCGGCGAACCGGCCTGGAAGCCGAGCGTCCCCAAGTAGGCGGACCGCCGGCCCAAAGCCCGGAGCGCGTCGCGCAGCATCCAGGTGGTGGTCGTCTTGCCGTTGGTGCCGGTGATCGCGATCACCCGCATCTTGGCCGACGGGTCGCCGAAGAGAGAGCGCGCCATGAACCCAGCCGCCGCGTTGAAAGCCTCGCCTGGCGGAACCATCGCTGCCGCCAGACCCTGGGCCTTGGCGATCGCCATCCCCTCGGGCGTGTGGACCAGCGCGGCGGACGCGCCGGCGGCCTTCGCCTTGGGCAGGAACTCGTGCGTATCGCGCGTGGGGCTCGGCATGCAGACGAAGAGACAGCCCGGCGCGCAGTGCCGAGAGTCGGCGGAGATGCCGGTCAGATCGGCATCGCCGGTCCGTTGCGCGCCGTCCAGGCCGACCGAGGAGAGCAGTTCAGATAACTTCATGGCGTAGCGTTGTTCACGGCCACCTTGACGACCGGGGCGTTCCGCACGGCGTCCGGCGGGATCGAGTAGTAGCGGATGAGCGCCTTCGCAAGCTCCTGGAAAACCGGACCCGCCACGCGACCGCCGTAGTACACGCCCTTTGGATTGTCGATCATAACCAGGACAACCGCCCGGGGATTCTGGGAAGGTACGAAGCCGACGAAGTTGGCCACGTAGCCCGCGCCGCCCACCCGTCCGGTCTTGGGGTTCGTCTTCTGGGCCGTGCCGGTCTTGCCCGCCAGCCGGTAGCCCGGGATGCGCAGGTCGGCGCCGGTGCCATAGTCCTGCTCGATCACCGACTCCATCAGGCGCAGCACCTCGGTCGCGGTCTCCGGGCGGACGATGGCGCCCATCGACTCGGGCGGCATCTCCTTCCCGCCGATCGCGCGCACGATGCGGGGTCGCATCTGGACCCCCTTGTTCCCCAGCATGCCGAACGCCCCCGCCAGCGCCACCGGCGTGACGGTGAGCGACTGGCCGAAACCAACCGTGGCGATCTGCAGCCTTCTGGACGGATCGTTGCGGTTGAAGAGCCCGGAGCTTTCGCTGGGCAAGCCCAGCTTCGTCTTCTCCAACAAACCGGTCTGTTCGAGGAACTGCACCATCGGCGTCCAGCCCGCGCGCATCGCCCAGATCGCCGCGCTCACGTTGCAGCTCTTGCCGATGGCCTGCTCCAGGTTGATATCGCCGTGCGCGCGCTTGCCGTGGTGCGCGTCGCACCGCACCTTCTTCGACTTGGTGATCGCCAGTTCGCCGGCGCAGTACACGTGGTCGGTCGGCTTGACCGCACCCGTGTCGAGCGCCTTGGCCAGCGTCAAAACCTTGAACGTCGAGCCCGGCTCGAAGGCGCACATGTAGGCAGGGTTCCGATCGCTCTGCGCCCCCAGCGGCTCATCTGGGTTGAACGACGGCCAGGAGGCCATCGCCAACAGGTCGCCGTTTCTCGGGTCCAGGATGATTGCGACGCCAGACTGCGCGTTGTGGGCCTCGACCGCCGCGCGCACCGCCTGCGTGGCCACGACCTGCAACCGGCTGTCGATGGTGAGGGTGATGCTGTCGCCGTTCACGCGCGGTTTGCGGCGCCCACCCGACTGAAGGAAGACGCCCGTGCGGTCCACGAACCCTTCGCTGAAGCCGTCCCTGCCGGCCAAGATCGCGTTCTTGCTGAGCTCAAGCCCCGAGAGCGGCCGGCCATCCTTCACCCGTCCGACGAAGCCGGAGGCCGCTTCCATCAACGGGTAGTCCCGCCGCAGCGCCCTGGACAGGGATACGCCGTCGGCGTCCCATTCCGACTTGACCTGGCTCACCCGCCGCGCCTGCTCGGATGAGAGCGAACGCCGCCAAAGGCGGCTCCTCAGGCCCAAGTAGCCAGGCTGGCTCAGTTCGGGCTCGGGCAGGCCCGACGCCTCGGCGAGCGCCATGAAGAAGCCGGGGCTGCGCGGCACGCGCCGATAGTCGATACCGAGTTCGTAGGCGTCCTCGCTCTGCGCGAGGATCGCGCCGTCCGAGGAGTAGACCGTTCCCCGACGGGCGTATTCGACCCGCGGGACCTGGTACCGCCGCGACTTGGTCGCCAGCCCCAGGATCTCCCCTCGCCCGACCAACTGGACCCACGACTGCAGGACGCCGGTGGCGACGAAGCCCAGGGCGAGCAGCGCGCCCACCGCGTACAGCCGCCGGTTGTCAGTCTTGCCTTGTGCCACTCGTCGCCACCGCCTCGTTCGCCTGCAGGCTCTCGGGCGGCAGGAAGCCATGTGAGGCCGCCCAACGGTCGATCGCCCCCATGGTCGTAAGACGTTCCACGCGTTCCCTTAGGAGCGACACATCCATCTTTGCGGCTTTCGTCCGTTCCCCGGCGCGCACGTAGTCGCGCCGCGCCTTTTCCATCAAGGAGTTCCCCGAAAGGCTCGAGAACATCATGGCGAAGCCGGCCAGAAGCACGTAGCATACGCACCGAGCCAGGGCCGCCGCCAGGGCGTCTTCCTGTGCGCGCCGCCTGGCCGAGGTGCGGCGAAGCGTCTTCTCGCGATAGGTGTAAACGGGGGCTGCACTCACTGCTCGTTCTCCTTCCTGATGGCCCTCAGCTTCGCGCTGCGGCTCTTCGGGTTGTCCCGAACCTCCGCCTCGCTCGGCGTCAACGGCTTCTTGTGTAGTTCTGTAAAAGCTTCCTTGCGCGATAGCTCGCGGAACGAGTGCTTCACCGCGCGATCTTCGCCGGAGTGGTACGCCAGCACCGCCATCACCCCGCCCGGCGCCAGGCAGCGCGCCGCCGAGGTCATGCACTCCTCCAGCTTGTCCAGTTCGTGGTTCACCGCGATGCGCATCGCCTGGAAGGTGCGCGTCGCCGGATGGATGCGCTTCTCCCGGAGCGCCGCCGGGATCGCCGCCAACACGCAATCGACCAGGTCCGCCGTCGTGTGCAACGGGGCGGCCTTTCGGCGCTCGACGATCACCTGGGCGATCTTCCGCGCCCAGCGCTCGTCCCCGTAGACCGTGAGCAGGCGCTCGATCTCCGCCGGGCCCAGCCGGTTGAGCATCGCCGAGGCCGGTTCGCCGCGCGAGCGGTCCATCCGCATGTCCAGCGGGCCTTCGCCCCGGAAGCTGAAGCCGCGCTCCTCGTCCTCGATCTGCGCGTTGTTCAGTCCCAGATCGAGCAGGATGCCGTCGGCCAGCGGGGGCCGTCCCGCCTCCTCGCAGGCCTCCACAAGCCGCTCCGGCAGCTCCCGGTAGTCCGCGTGGAACAGCCGCGCGGTTACGCCCTCGACGTCCTTCAACCGCCCCCGGGCCACCTCCAGCATCGACTCATCCCAATCGAGGCCGATGAGCAGCCCGCCGGGCTTGATGCGTTCGGCGATGCGAAGCGAGTGCCCCGCCAGGCCGATGGTGCCGTCCACCACCGTGGCGCCAGGAGCGAGGTCAAGCTCCTCCAGCACCTCGGCGAGCATCACGGGAATGTGAGTCAACTCCGCCATCGCCTAGCCCTTTTCCGTCATCTGCCGATAGGCGCGGGTGACCGCATCGTGTCGTTCCGCGTTGTAGTCGTCCGGAGCCTTCTGGAACACTTCGTACTGGTCCTTGTTCCAAATCTCGACGCGGTCGCCGCACCCCACCAACAGAGCCGTGCACCCGTCGCAGAGCCCCGCCTTCTCGCGGAGCTTGTGCGGGATCACCACCCGTCGTTGCGCGTCGAACTTGAGTTCGTCCTCCGCGCTACCCAAGATCAGGCGCGTGTACTGCTGGCGCCCCTGGTTGGCCGTATCGGCACGGGAGATCTCCCGTAGCAACGAGTTCCAGGAGTACTCGGGGAAAACCCAGATGCAACCGACGTCGCTGAGCGTCATCACGAACGTGTCGCCCAAGCGGTCGCGCTTCTTCTTCGTGAAGACCACGCGCCCCTTGTCGTCGATGGACACCTCGTCGGTCCCCATCAACGGCTTCGGCATCAGGCTCGCGTCGATCTCTGGCATCCCGTTTTCCGTCGGTCCCAGGGCAAACAAGCCGGCGCCCATCCGTGGAGCCGGCTTGCTGCCAATCCTGTCCGGACAGCCCGCCCGGGCCGGTGGTCGACCTCGCCATC
>CAZIIS010000092.1:0-11256 GCA_964539295.1 uncultured Fimbriimonadaceae bacterium
GACCTTGCCGAAAACGGTGTAGTTGCCGTCCAGGAACTTGGCCGGCGCCAGCAGGATGTAGAACTGGCTGTCGCCGCTGTCGCGGTCCTGCGGGAGCGTGGCCAGGCCGACCGAGCCCTCGTCGTTGTGGTAGCCAGAGTCCTCGTAGGCCACCTTCTTGCCGCTTCCGCCGGACCCAAGCTTGGGGTCGCCCGGTTCAAGCCGGCGCGACTGCGGGTCGCCCACCTGCACGAGGAACGGTCGCGGCTCCTTGACCACTCGGAAGAACCGCTGGCCGTCGTAGAACCCCTTGCCGACCAGGCCGATGATCTGGGCGGTGGTGTTGGGCGCCTTGTCCGTATAGAGAAGCACGAACACGTCGCCGCGGCGTTCGACCGTCAGCTTGACCACGGTCTCGCCCGGCTTGGGCCTATAATCGGCGGCCCATAAAGAGGCGCATCCCAGGAGCGCCAGACCGATTAACATCAAATGCCGCATCGTGACTCCATCCCTGCGGAGTGTGCCACACAAGCGCCGAACGAGGATAGGGTGGCCTTCCCGGCGCTCCGCTACCTATCAGACGTTCCTGCGGCGGAAGGGGCACATGGCGGGGGGACTAGTCGTCCAGCCGCCGGCCATAGCCGTCGGTCTTCACCCCGCCGCAGAGCATGACGATGCCGTCGATGATCGACCAAGCCCAGCCGATGCCGCACCAAAGGGCCAGGAACATCTGGATGATGCCGTGGGCGGTGTAGCCCAGGTAGATGCGCCCGACGCCCGGGAGGAAGTTGAGCAGACCGGCCGTGATGCGGCTCTTGTCGCTCCTGGGGAAGTACGGCTGGGCGCTGAGCCAGTCGTACGGGGGCGGAGAGATCCCAAACTGCGAGGCGGGCGCGATCGGCGTGGGTGGGGGCGAGACGGGCACGGCCGGAGGTTGCAGCGAACCCTGGAAGAGCGGGCTGAGCTCGATCACGGCGCCAGCCGGGCTCCAGTCCGGCATCGTGGAGCGCCAGACGTAGGTGTCCCTTTCGATCACACCGTCGTGGACCAACTCCTCCATCTGCTCGAAGGTGAGCGGGCCAAGCTGACCGTAGTGCCCCACATAAAACCATTCAGCATCCGCCATTGTTGCGCCTTCGCCCGGACCGACTGCCTAAAGGTTATCTTAACAAGCTGTCCACTCGCATAGGTGCAGGCCCATGGAAAGGCCCACCGATCGGGGGCAAGGTACCCTTCTTGACGGCATGGCCGTCCGAGTACGTTACGCCCCGAGCCCGACCGGAAGCCCCCACGTGGGGAACATCCGCACGGCGCTCTTCGATTACCTCTTCGCAAAACACCACGGCGGGGTGAACATCCTGCGCCTGGAGGATACCGACCGAACGCGTTATGTGGAGGGTTGCGAGGCAGAGATTCTGGAAAGCCTGCGCTACGTGGGCGTGGGCTGGCAGGAGGGGATCGAGGTCGGCGGCCCGCACGGGCCATACCGCCAGAGCGAGCGCAAGGAGCTCGGCATCTACGACCGGTACGTGCAGCAGCTTCTCGATTCCGGCGCGGCCTACTGGGCGTTCGACACCCCCGAGGAGCTCGCCGAGATGCGCGAGTACCAGCAGATCAACAAGCAGTTGGTCGGATACTTCGGCGGTCTCTGGCGGGACGCCACACCCGCTCAGGCCGAGGAGGCCCGCGCCCAGGGCAAGCCCTGCGTCATCCGCCTGCGCATCCCGCGCAACGAGTCGATCGTCGTGCATGATGCGATCCGCGGACGGGTGGAGGTCGATTCGAACACGGTCGACGACCCGGTCCTGATCAAAGCCGACGGCATGCCGACCTACCACTTCGCGGCGATGGTGGACGACCGCCTGATGGACATCACCCACGTCTTCCGGGGCGAGGAGTGGATCAGCAGCGCGCCGAAGCACGTGGTTCTGTTCAGGGCATTCGGTTGGGAAGCTCCCGAATTCGTGCACGTGCCGGTCATCAAGGGCAAGGACGGCAAGAAGCTGGGCAAACGCCACGGCGACACCGCGTGCCTGGACTTCCGCCGCGCGGGCTACCTGCCCGAGGCGCTGGCGAACTTCATCGCGCTGATCGGCTGGTCGCCCGGCGGCGACCGCGAGTTGATGACGATGGACGAGATGGCCGAGGCGTTCGACCTTCCCGGCATCCAGCCCTCGCCCGGCGTTTTCGACCTGGACAAGCTGAACTGGATGAACGGCCACTACATGCGCGCCCTCCCGGCGGAGGAGCTGACGCGGCGGGTGGAGGGGTACTGCTCGTCGGCCGAGACGGCCGCCTACTGGCAGAGCCGCAAACCGGCGGAGGGCAAACCCGACCCGGCGAAGGTGTTGGGTTCGCTCAACCTCCTCGGGAAAAAGCTGAACGAAGAGCCCGAGATGGCGAAGGACGCCATCGGGCTTGAGCGCGAGCGCGTGACCACGCTGGCCGACTTCGGCGAGGCCACGGCGTTCCTCTTCCTGGAGGAGCCGCCGATGGACGAGAAGGCGGTGGCCAAGTGGCTGAAGGCGCCGCACGCGGGCACGCTTTTCGACGACCTGATCGCCGCCCTGGAACCGCTGCAGAGCGTGACGCACGACGACTGCGAGGGGTTGCTCCGGGATTGGGGCGCGGCGCACGGCTTCGAGAAGCTTGGCCCGGTGGTCCATCCGACGCGCGTGGCGCTCACCGGCAAGACGGTCGGCCCCGGCCTGTTCGAGCTGATGGCCGTGCTCGGGCCCGAGCGCATGGTGCGGCGCCTCCGCCGCGCAAAAGCGTTGTTGGGGTAACGCTTCCGCTTCGGCTTGCCCAGTTGCGCGCAAGCCGAAGCGGTCGGCGTATTTGGCGCGATAGGCTTTAGTAACCTCCGGCAACCGCGCTCGCGCGCGGATCGATCGCCTATGAACGCTATTGCATTGCTCGCCGTCGCGGCGGCGGCCTTTGGGCCGGCGCCCGCGGCGGAACCCAAGGGGATCGGCCAGAAGACGGTGAACGTGATCGTCGTCACCTTTGACCCGATCCTCAAGACGCGAAACAACGTGAAGCTCCGCGAGCTCTACAAGTGGAGCGACCCCGCGAAGCTGACCCAGAAGATGATCGAGGACGCGCGCGTGGCCAGCCAAGGCTACGTGAACTACAAGGTCGTCGACAGCATCGTGTTCGACGGCTATCCTCAGCATCGAAACGGCCAGGCCTACACGGAGGAGACGTTCCTCCACATGTGGGAGAAGGACCGTAGTACGGCGTTGCCGGAGATGATGAGCTTCAAGTGGTTCTTCAAGAAGTTCGACCTCGCCAGACGGATCAAGCAGAAGAACGCGAGCGAAGTCTGGATCTGGGGGGCCGCCGGCATGGCCTGGGACGAACTCCACTGGAAGACCCCGGGGGACAAGATCCCATACCAGACCAACAACCCTTGGTTCTACCGGCCGTTCGACATCCCGGACGTGGGTCGGACGGTGTGGATCATGGGCTGGAACTACGAGCGCGGCGAGGGCGAGATGCTGGAGAGCTATTGCCACCGCATCGAGAGCGTCCTATCGCTGACGGTGGGCAAGGGGATCTGGGACTACCAGCTCAACGGCGACAACATCTGGAACCGGTTCACTCGCGTCGAGAAGGACTTCCCGGGCGAATCGGAGGTCGGCGGCGTCCATTACGCGCCCAACTCAAAGAGCGACTACGATTGGGACAACCTGAAGGACGTCTGGACCTACGCCGACGACTGGCTCACCTACCCGAACCTGCCGCGCAAGAAGAAGCTGCTGAACGCCGAGACGGGCGGCTGGAAGGGGATCGTTGGCCACCACATCTGGTGGATGACGCACCTCCCGCACGCCCCGGGCGTCACGGACGGCTTCTACAACAACTGGTGGCAGTACATCGTCAACTACGACGAGGCGATGAAGAGGTTGCCGCCGCCCGGAGCGACCTTCGAGAAGGCGAAGGTCGCGATGTACGCGGACTAGGCTTCTAGCGCCGCGCCCTTCCGCTTCGGCTTGCCCAGTTGCGCGCAAGCCGAAGCGGTCTGCCCTTTCGAGGTTGGCGGGTTCAGTAAGCTGCCGCAATCGCGCTCAAGGCGCGTAGGAATACCTATGACTGGCCTTGCTTTGTTCGCTGCCGCCGCGATGGCCTTCGCGCCGGCTCCTGCCGCCCCGCCCAAGGGCATCGGGCAGAAGACGATCAATGTGATCGTGATCAACATCGACCCCGTGCTGAAGACACGGGGCAACCTCAAGCTCCACGAGTACATGAAGTGGAGCGACCCCTGGAAACTCACCGACAAGATGGTCGAGGACGCCCGCGTCGCGAGCCAGGGCTATGTCAACTACAAGGTGGTCGACAAGATCAACTTCGACGGGTTCACGACGTTCCGCAACGGCTTCACCTACACCGAGGAGCAGTTCCTGCACATGTGGGAGAAGAACCGCGACGAGGCCAACCCCGGCATGACCAGCTTCCAGTGGCTGTTCAAGAAGTTCGACCTCGTGAACAAGATCAAGCAGAAGAACATCGGCGAGATCTGGCTTTGGGGTGCGCCATACATGTCGTGGGACGAGCTTCACTGGAAGATCCCGGGCGACAAGATCCCCTACCAGACCGATAACCCGTGGTTCTACCGGCCCTACGACATCCCGGACGTCGGCAAGACGATCTGGATCATGGGCTGGAACTACGAGCGCGGCGAGGGCGAGATGCTGGAAAGCTATTGCCACCGCATCGAGAGCGTGATGTCGCTCACGGTCGGCAAGGGCATCTGGGATTTCAAGCGGACCCCGAACAACGTCTGGAACCGCTTCACCAAGATCGACCGCGACTTCCCGGGCGAGAGCGAGGTCGGAAGCTGCCACGAAGCGCCGAACTCCTCGGGTGGATACGACTGGGACAACACGAAGGAGGTCTGGACCTACGCCGACGACTGGCTCACCTATCCGAAACTCCCGCGCAAGAAGAAGCTGCTCAACGCCAAGAGCGGCGGCTGGGACGGCATCGTGAACCATCACATCTGGTGGATGACGCACCTCCCGCACAACCCCGGCGTGACCGACGGCTTCTACAACAACTGGTGGCAGTACATCGTCAACTACGACGAGGCCGTGAAGAAGCTGCCGCCTCCGGGCGCCACCTTCCAGAAGGCGAAGATCGCCATGTACGCGGACTAGCCGTCCGGCTCGACGCATATCACGGACGCCGCCGACCCTCTGGGCAGGCGGCGTCCGTCCTACATGAGAGGTAAGGAGATTTCAATGAAGAGTCGCCTGCATTGGCTTGGTTTCACCTTGGTCGAGCTGTTGGTCGCGATCGCCATTGTGGTGGTCTTGATGGCGATCCTCGTCCCGTGCCTTTCCGCGGCGCGCTGGAAGGCGCGCGAGACCCAGTGCATGAATAACCTGAGGACGATCGGCCACGCGCTGGAGCTCTACCGCGCCGACAACGAGGACATGTACCCGCCCTACTCCTTCTATGAAGCGGTGGGCGGGCGCAGGGGGGTGATGAAGGAACGCCTTGGCGAGTGGAAGAAGTCGCTTCTCGCTTACAAGGTCGCGGACGAGCAGTTCTACTGCCCGTTTGACAAGTACGCTCGCACCGATCACCCCAGCGAGTGGATCAACCACGTCCTGACGAGCTACGCGATGGATCTGAGCTTCGAACTGTTGGCCAGGGGAGGCGCCGACGGCGCGTGGCTCTTGTCCGGCAGCGAGGTCCCATCGCCCGGAAGTCAGCATGTGTTGCATGACGAGTGCGAACTGGTCCCGCTGGACAGCGGCAAGCACGCGCGCGTGTCGCCCCACGGCAAGACCATCATGGCCCTCTTCGCGGACGGACACGTCAAGGCCGTTCCGACCCCCAAGCCTTAGCGACGTGGCGACGGGGCTGGGTAGCTTTGGGAGAAGCTATGCCCACATGCCCCGTCGTCGACCTTCGCGCTCCGGGTGGACCGGAGCGATTCCGCGCCCTGCTCGCCGAGCGCGCGCCCGCGCCCAAGCCGGACGCCGAGCTTGCCGGGTTGGTGTCGGCCATCCTGCGCGACGTCGCCGAGCGTGGCCTGTCCGCGGGGCTCGAGGTCGCGCGGCGCTTCGACGCGCCGACGCTTGAGTTGGGCGCGATGGTGGTGGGGCCCGAGGAGATGCGGGCCGCCGAGCTTCCCGAGCGATTTCGAGACGCCATCAAGACCAGCGCGGCGCGCGTGCGCGCTTTCCACGAAGGGCAGCTTGCGGCGGTCACGGCGGGGATGCAGAAGGCGCCGGGCCGCGGTTGGCGATGGGCTATCCCCGCGCGGAAGAGTGGACCGACCGGAACCGAGGGCCAGCGGCTGATCCCGCTGCGGCGCGTCGGCGTCTACGTGCCCGGCGGCAAGGCCGAGTACCCGAGTTCGGTCATCATGAACGCCGTTCCGGCGCTCGTGGCCGGGGTGGACGAGGTGGTGGTTTGTACCCCGGCGCGGAAGGACGGCAGCCTGCCGCCGGCGGTGCTCGCCGCGGCGGCCGAGGTGGGCGTGAGCGCCATCGTGAAGGTCGGCGGGGCGGCGGCGGTCGGCCTGATGGCGCATGGCTCGGCGGAGCCGTCGTTCGAGCCGGTGGACAAGCTGGTGGGGCCGGGCAACCGGTTCGTGAACGAGGCGAAGCGTCAGCTTTGGGGCCGGGTCGGGTTGGACACCTACGCGGGGCCGAGTGAGGTGTGCGTGGCGGTGGACGAGACCGCCAACCCCGAGTGGGCCGCCGCGGATTGGCTCAGCCAGATCGAGCACGCCGAGGACAACCGAGGTTGGCTGGTCGCCACGTCGAAAGAGGTGGCCGAGGCCGTGCTGGCCGAGGTCGAGCGGCAGACCGCCGGGGCGCCGCGCGAGGCGATTCTGCGGGCGGCTCTGACCGGCCAGGGGATGGCCGTGGTCGTCCCGGACGAGGAGGCGATGGCGACGACGATCGACGCGCTGGCGCCGGAGCACCTTTCGCTTATTCTGCGCGACCCGGAGCGGGTGGCGGCGATGGTGCGCAACGCCGGCTGCGTGCTGCTGGGCGACTACACGCCGCAGAGCGCGGGCGACTTCGTTTCGGGGCCGTCGCACACCCTTCCGACCACGCAGGCCGCGCGGTTCGGCAGCCCTGTGAACGTGATGGACTTCCTGAAGTTCCAGAGCGTGTCGTGCCTGAGCCGCGAGGACCTGGCCGAGCTGGCGCCGATCGTCGAGGCGTTCGGCGAGATGGAGGGCTTCCCGGCGCACGGGCGCGCGGCGGGCCTTCGCTTCCGGCAAGGCTAGCCCGGCCCCTGTCCGCCCGACTCCGTCCAAAGCAGGTAAAAAAACGAACGCGATGGACCGGATCGGATTTGTTGGGCTCGGCGTGATGGGGGGACCGATGGCGGGGCACCTGGTGACCCAGGGCTTCGACGTGGTGGTGTGGAACCGCACGCCCGCCAAGATGGGGCCGCTCCGCCTGAAGGGCGCGCAGGCCGCGGTGTCGCTGGACGAGGTCGCCACCGAGTGCACCACGATCTTCATCTGCGTCAACCGGACGGAGGACGTCGAGCAGGTTCTGGCGGGCATGACGCCGTCGGCCAAGCCCGGCACGCTGTTCGTGGACCACTCCACCATCGCGCCCGGCGCGGCCGTTCGAATCCACGACGAACTGAAGGCGAAGGGCTTCCGGTTCATGGACGCCCCGCTGACCGGCGGTTCGATGGGCGCACAGAGCGGCCAACTCACCATCTTCTGCGGCGGCGACGCGGCCGACTTCGCGGAGGCGAAGCCGGCGCTGGACGCCTACGCCAAGACCGCCGCGCTCGTTGGCGGACCCGGGGCCGGGCAGATGATGAAGATGGCCAACCAGATCGCCGTGGCCGGCTCGCTGCTGGGGATGTGCGAGAGCCTGAGCTTCGCCAAGAAGGCCGGGCTGGACCTGGCGCAGACGCGCGACCTGCTTGGCGGAGGCGCGGCGGGCTCCTGGGCGTTCGACAACTACGGCCCGAAAGTGCTGGCCGAGGACTGGTCGCCCGGGTTCTCCATCAAGAACCAGCGGAAGGACTTCGGCTACTGCGCCGAGGCCGCCTCGGAGCTTGACGCCGCGATCCCGGGCACGCTGCTCGTCGACCGGCTGCTGAAGGCGCTGGACGAGGCGGGCCACGCCGAGTGGACCACCGCGGCGCTCTACCAAGTGCTCATGGACCTGGGGTTCAAGGATTGACCGCGACCGTCCGCCTGACCGGCATCTCGAAGCGGTTCGGCGCCGTGCAGGCGCTCGACCGAGTCGACTTCGAGGCTCACTCAGGCGGCGTGCACGCCCTGGTCGGGGAGAACGGGGCGGGGAAGACCACCCTCATGCGCGTGCTCTACGGCGCGCTGCAGCCGGACGCCGGCGGCATCGAGCTGCGGGGCGGTGCGGTGCGGTTTCGGCGCTCCGCCGACGCCATCCGCGCGCGCATCGGCATGGTCAGCCAGCACTACAGCATCATCCCCGAGCTCACCTGCCTGCAGAACCTGATGCTGGGCGCGGAGCCCGGCTGGGCGTTTGGGCAAGGGCGGGCGCGCGAGCGCGCGCAGGAGCTTGCCGAGCGGATGGGGTTCTCGTTCGAATGGGGGCGCGAGGCCTCGTCGCTTAGCCCGGCCGGGGCGCAGAAGCTGGAGATCCTCAAGCTGCTCTGGCGGGACGCGGAGGTGCTTATCCTGGACGAGCCGACCGCCATGCTCTCGCCCGCCGACTCCGACGCGCTCTACGACAGCCTGGGCCAACTCGCCCAAGGTGGGGCCACGGTGATCGTCGTCACCCATCGCCTGCCGGAGGTGATGGCGCACGCGCAGACGGTCACGGTGCTCCGGCAGGGCAGGTTCGTGGCCTCGGCGCCGGTCGCGCAGACCTCGGCTTCCGACCTCGCCGAGATGATCGTCGGGCACGCCGTGACGGCGCCGGCGGCGCCGGTTGCACCAACCGGTGAACCGTTTTTAGTGGTCGACGGCCTGCGGGCCAAGGGCGAAAGGGGCGAAGAGGCGCTCAAGGGCGCATCGTTCGAGGTGCGCGAGGGCGAGCTGCTCGGCCTGGCGGGGGTGGACGGCAACGGCCAGCGAGAGCTGTTCCGCGCGCTGGCAGGGGTGCTTCGCGCGGAGGGGCGGACCGAACTGGGAGGCGAGAACCTTCTGGCCAAGAACCCGGCGGAGCGCATCGCCTGCGGCGTCAGGCTTATCCCGGAGGACCGCCACGCCGAGGGCGCGGTGGACGACTGGTCGCTGGAGGAGAACGCGGCGCTCGGGCTCCAACGTCTGGCGCCGTTGGCGCGCGGGGCATGGGTCGACCACAGCGCACGGCTCGAACTGGCCGAGAGGGTGGCCCAGCGCTTCGGCACGCGCCATGCGGGGCTGCGGCAACCGATGCACGACCTCTCCGGAGGAAACCAACAGCGGTTCGTCGCGGCGCGCGCCCTGGAGCTATCGCCGAGGCTCATCCTGGCGTTCCAGCCCACTCGCGGACTGGATATCGACGGTTCGGAGCAGGTGTATGGGGCGATCCGCGAGGCCTGCGCCAGGGGCGCCGCGGCGGTGGTCGTGAGTTTCGACCTGGACGAACTGCTGGAGCGATGCGATCGAGTGATGGCGATCCGGGGCGGCGTGGTCTATGCGCCCAAGCCCGAGGAGGCCAGGGACCGCGTGGCCATTGGCCGGCTGATGGTGGGCCTGGCATGAACGGCTCGCTCGGTTGGCGGCAGATCCTGTTGGTGCTCGGGGCGTTCGGGTTCGTCCTGCTGGTCCTCAGCATGACCGG
Source organism: uncultured Fimbriimonadaceae bacterium (assembly GCA_964539295.1). Classification (GTDB taxonomy): domain Bacteria; phylum Armatimonadota; class Fimbriimonadia; order Fimbriimonadales; family Fimbriimonadaceae; genus CAZIIS01. The sequence continues at coordinate 9,726 of CAZIIS010000092.1, forward strand.
CGTCGCGCCGCCCGATGCGTTCCGCGAACTCGTCTCGGGCAGTCTGGGGTCGAAAGGCGCATGGCGCAACACCCTCCGGGAAACCACCCCGCTGCTCGTCTGCGGCATCGCGGTGCTCGTGGCGCTGAAGGCCGGGCTTTTCAACATCGGCGCGGACGGGCAGTTGCTGGTGGGTGCGATGGTCGCGACTGGCACGGCGCTGACCGTGGCGGGGCCGTGGGGCGTGGCCTTGGCGGCGTTGTCGGGGGCGCTGGCGGGCGCGCTGTGGGCGCTGCCTGCCGGTTGGATTCGCGCCTACCGCGGCGGCCACGAGGTGATCACCACCATCATGCTGAACAACGTGGCCGCGTTCCTTTGCCGGGCAATGGTGAACGGACCGATGAAGGCGCCGGGCCAGCAGAGCCCGACCACGGACGTGCTGCCGGCGGCCTCGCGCATGCCATGGCTGGTGCAGAGCCCGCCGTTTCGGGCGAACCTGGCGCTTCTCGTCGGCGTGGCGCTCGTGCCGCTCGTGTGGCTTTGGCTCCGCGAGACCGTATCCGGCTATGAGCTGGCCGCGACCGGGTCGAACGCCACGGCGGCCAAGGTGGCCGGCGTCGACGTGCCCCGAGTGGCGGTGAGGGCGATGGCGCTCAGCGGGGCGCTGGCCGGACTGGCCGGGGCGATGCAGGTACTCGCCTACGAGCACCGGTTCTACGACGGCTTCTCGCCTGGGTACGGCTTCGACGCCCTGGGCGTCGCCCTTCTATCGGGCGGGAGCGCTTGGGGGCTTCTGCCCAGCGCGCTACTCTTTGGGGTGCTCAGCCAGGGCGCCACGGCCGTGCAGCTTCTTGGGGTGCCCAAGGGGATCGGCGGAGTGATGCTGGGCCTGCTGATCGTCGTCTTCGCCGCTTTCCGCTACCGAAGGAGGACCGCCGTTGACTGAGTTCTCGTTCCCGCTTCTTCTGGCGGGCACGTTCAGCCTGAGCGCGCCGTTGGTGCTGGCGGCGATGGGCGGCCTGACCAGCGAGCGCTCGGGCGTGATGAACATCGCGCTGGAGGGGAAGATGCTAACCGCGGCCTGTGTGACCGCGATGGTCGCGGTGGCCACGGGCAACGCCGTGCTCGGACTTCTGGCCGGCGTGGGCTCCGCGGTGTTGGCAAGCCTGGCGCACCTGCTCTTCACACAGGCCTACGGCATGGACCACATCATCAGCGGCATGGCGATCAACCTGGTGGCGCTGGGCGGTACCAGCTCCGTCGCGAAGGCGTTCCTATCCCGCCAACAGGTGGGCGACATTCCGCAGATTCCGTTCTGGCTTTACTTCGCGGCGGCGTTTGGCGCGCCGGTCCTGCTGGCGCTGTACCTGCGCTTCACCCGCGGCGGTCTGAGGTTGTTCGCGGTGGGGAACGACCCGAACAAGGCCCGGCAGATGGGGGTGGACCCGATGCGGGTGCGGCTGCCGGCGCTGGTGGCGACGGGCGTGTTCTGCGGCCTGGCCGGGGCGATGCTCGCCAGCAACGCGGGGCGCTTCACCGACGGCATGACGGC
>CAZIIS010000093.1:0-11157 GCA_964539295.1 uncultured Fimbriimonadaceae bacterium
TGGTTGCCGGCGGGGACGATGCAGGAACGCTTTACGGCGCCTACCGGCTCGCCGAGCGGCTCGGCGTGCGCTTCTACCTCCACGGCGACGTCGTGCCGGAGGGACGCATCCCGGCGCGCCTTCCCAACCTCGACGAGCTTGGCAAACCGCTCTTTGAAACGCGGGGCGTCAACCCGTTCCACGACTTCCCCGAGGGGCCGGATTGGTGGAACCGCGACGACTACCTGACGGTCGTCGGGCAGCTCGCCAAGCTGCGGATGAACTTCATCGGCTTTCACGCCTACCCAGAGGGCTCTGCCGGACCGGAGCCTTTGGTGCGACTTGGCCCCGAGGGCGACGAGGCCGCCTACCCGGCGCTTTGGGCCAACACTGCCCGCGACGGCGCCTGGGGCTACGCCGCGATGCGCACCTCCGAGTACTGCGGCGGCGCGTCGCAGCTCTTCCCCACCGACGTCTTCGGCCCCGAGGCGATGGCCGGGCTCATGCCCCGGCCCTCCCAGGCCGACGCCGCCAAGCTGTTCGACCGCACCGAGGCGATGCTGGCCGACGCCTTCTCCTTCGCGCGGTTCCTGCGCGTTCAGACCTGCATTGGTACGGAGACCCCGCTTACGATTCCGGCGCCCGTACGCGAACGGCTGCGGGCGCGCGGCGTGGACCCCGCCCAGGCGATCTACCGCGGAACCTTTGCCCGCATCGCCAAGCGCACCCCGGTCGACTGGTACTGGCTCTGGACCCCGGAATCCTGGACCTGGAGCGGCAACAACCCCGAGCAGTACGCCGCCACGCTGCGGGACATACGCGCCGCGCAAGCCGCGCTGAAGAGCCTGGGGAACCCGTTCCGGCTCGCCACCTGCGGCTGGGTGCTCGGCCCGGCGCAGGACCGCGCCGCGCTCGACCGCGACCTGCCCAAGGACGTGGCGATCAGTAGCATCAACCGCGACGTGGGCCACGACCCGGTGGACCCGGCCTTCTCGTTGGTCAAGGGGCGCCCGAAGTGGGCGATCCCCTGGCTTGAGAACGACCCGGAGCTCACCTCGCCCCAACCCTGGGTGGGGCGCATGCTGGCCGACGCCGCCGACGCGGCGCGCTACGGTTGCACCGGCCTACTCGGCATCCATTGGCGCACCCGGGCGATCGCCCCGAACGTCGCCGCGCTCGCTGCCGCCGCCTGGGGCAACCCGCCGCGCCCGGCGCCGCCCGCTCCGGCGGGACTGGTCGGCGGCAAGACGGCCGTTTTCGAGGCGCCCGTGACGGGCGCCGACGTGCCGGCGGTCTACAAGACCGTGCGCTACGACCTGCGCGGATACGCGCTGACGGTCCCCAACGGCCTCTACGACGTCATTCTCAAGTTCGTCGAGCCGTACCACTCCGAGCCGAACCGGCGTGTGTTTGGAGTCAAGCTCAACGGCAAGGCGGTGCTGGCCCACCTGGACGTCTTCGCCCGTGTGGGCAAGAGCCACGCCCTGGATTTAACCTTCGACGCCGTCCCGGTGACCAACGGCACGCTCCGCATCGACTTCGTGCCGGAGGTCGAGTACCCGTGCGTGGCCGGCATCGTGGTTCGGGGCAAGAACGTCGTCCGGCGCATCGACTGCGGGGGACCCGGGCTGGCGGGTTGGGAGCCGGACCCGGCGGGCGCCGAACCGAGCCCCCGAGGTCGCGCGCTCCCCGTCGCCGCCTTCTACCGCGACTACGCCCGCGCAAACTTCGGCGAGGACGTGGCGCGCGAAGTCGGCGCCGTACTCGCCTCGGTCGACGGCGAACCGTTCCCCAAGCCGGCCCATTGGGGGACCGGCCCGGGCGACGTTAAGGTCGAGCGGCTCTCGCACGCCGAACTGGCCCGCCGTTACGCGTTCGTGCGCCGGCTCGAGGAGCTTCGGCCCAAGGTCGTGGGCGAGGCGAACCTGGACCGCTACGACGAGGTGCTGCGGCGGTTCCAGGCGATGGAGGCGATGGCGCAGGCCGGGAGCCTGCGCGCCGAGCTCGACGCGGCGATGAAGGACGGCGCCGGGGCGGAGCAGGCGCTCCGCGTCAGGGTCGCGCTGGCCCGCGCCTGGGAGAGGCTGATCCGGCTCTCCGTGGCGTGCGTGGGTTCAGTCGGCGACCTGGGGACGATCGACAACCTGGAGCGTCACACCCGCCGCACGAGCCGCTTCGTGGACGCGCACGACGCCGAGTTGGCCCGCCGCCTCGGCCGCGACATGCCGCCCCAGGCCGCCCTCTCATCGGCCTATGTGGGCCCGCCCCGACTCATTCTGCCCACGGTGCGCACCTCGGCCCGCCCCGGCGAGCGGCTTCGGCTGACCGTGCTGCTTCTCCCTTCGCACCCGGGCGAGGAGGTCTCCGGCAGGCTGCTCTGGCGTCCGTTGGGTCGGGGCGCGTACCGCTCGGTTCCGCTTCGGCACGACGCCCGTGCGGTCTACCGGGCGGAGCTCCCTCCGGTCCCTTCCGGCGCCATCGGCCTGGAGTACCGGGTGGAGGCCACGCCCGGCTCGGCTTCGACGACGTGGACACCGTGGTGCTCGCCGGCGGCCCGCGCTGACGCGAAGGCGTCGCCCCGGCACACCGCCGGGGCGACGCCCCAATCCTCGCTACCGACCCAACCTAACCGGCCTTCGCGAGCTTCGCCTTCCCGAACGGTTTGACGGGCTTCTTGATCAAGCTCTTTATATCCTTGGCCAACGCCTTCGCCGGGCGGTACGCCTTCCATCGCCCGTCTTGGTTGAGCCACACCTTCCCGTCCGGGGTCGACACGCCGGCAAGCAGGGCCTTTCCCGCGGCGACAACCACGGCCGTTCCTGCCGGTCTGTTTTTCGCCTGGACGCCCGCAGCATCAAGCTTGCCTATGGCCGTCCCGCCGACGACCCGGACGGCGCTCAGGTTTGGTACCGATACTGCCGGGCGATCTGCGGTTGGCGACGCGTTCACGCCACCCGCCCAGTAGATGCTCATCACGTGACCGTCCATCGCGTTCACGTCGATCTGCTGGATGTTGCAGCCCCCCAGGACGGTCACGCGGTAGAACGGGAACGGCTTGTGGCCGCTAACCCAGGACGCCTCCTCGGGCGTCCACTCGGTGGCTACCGGTTTGCCCATCCACGGGTAACCGAGCAGCAGACGAACGCCGCCATGCACCGCGGAGGCAAACGGCTGGTGCCGCTGGTAAGCATCGTACGCCGACCTTGTGGCTTCCTCCTCGGACACGAGCTTCGCGTCCGTGAACGGCCCGTAATCGGCGAAACCGGTGAACTCCAGGCAGAGCAGCTTGCCGGTGTCCTTGGTGATTGTCATGCCGTCGACGACGCCGTTCATCAGGAACTTGCCGTGATATTGCATCACGGCGAAGTCTGCGGTTACGTCGTTCGACTGGCACGGCTCGACTTCGACGCGCAACGATGGCGTCTCCAAGAGCCGGGCGTACTCGCGGGCCTTCGCCAGCAACTCAGCGTCGCTCAACGGGTGGTCGGCGACCTTCAAGGCGGGCTCCTTCAGCGTGTACCTCCACGGCCGCCCGCTGTCTTTGTAGAACAGGACCTCCCCCCCTCTGGCGGTCACTGCGACCCAGTGCGGCGTGACGAGCATCGGCATGTCGGCGTCGGTCAACGCCTCGATCGCCCCGCGAGTGCCGTCCGCATCGGCGCTCACCAGTAGCAGGGACTTCGCAAAGGCCCGCGCCTGGCTCGGCACGACCTTCCCGTAGTCCGAATCCCCAGTTCCGCCCTGCCCGAAGGCAGGGGCCACGACCATCGCCATCGCCGCTATCGCGGCGGCTCTTGCCACGCGTGCTGCGTTCATTGCGCCATCTCGTATTCGCCAAAGAACCATCCCGTGTACGCCTTCGGCGCAACGGTTTCCCCATGGTCGCTTCGCAGCGGCCCAACCATCGTGGGTTTCCTTTTTACGAACGGCGTGGGTTTGGTCGGCTTGACCTTCTCAAGCGCCTTTCGCAGCGGCTCGTTCGGCCTCCCGTAGACCCGCTTCCCGCCGGCTTCCATCCAAACCAGGCCGGACTTCCTGTCGAATCGCACGTTCCAGGCGTCCTTGCCCGATAGGAGGGCAACCCGCACACCGTCGGCCGGCGCCTCTGCCGGCTCGCACGGCGCGATCGCCGCTCGGCTGCCGGCCGGCCCCGCGCCGAGGACCTCAAGAGCAGCCTGCGGCGACGGCCACTGCCCAAGCGGCTTCCGTTCCTGCTTCCCTTTGCCGTACATCGGTATCAGATTCAGATCAACCGATGAGATCGCTATCGTCCGACCCGAGACGGCGTCCACATCCACGGAAAAAAGCCAGTCGGCTTCGCCCCCAGCCCCTTCCGCCGTGCGTCGGGCATGGAACGCCAGCCGGTGGAAGAGCATGGACCGCCCCTCTTGCGCGGCGGCGACGTGCTCCGGTTCCATTCGGTTTCGGGTCTTCTGGAACGCGGGTACCTCCCAGATCAGCTCGGCGTGGGTGATCCAGAGTCTGGGCGCGTCCGTGAACCCGCAAAGGTCCAGCCACGCCGTTCGGGCCGCGGCGGCCGGACCTACCTCGGCCGTGCGTTGTGAGCCAACGATTGGGTCCGACCCCAGCGCCACCGAAACGGGCCTGCCGCTGCAGCCCTCGACCATCACGAAGCCTGCCGCGTCGCCGGAACAGCGAACCCCGCCGATCACCGGCGCCAACTCGAATTGGTAGAAACCCGGCACGTGCTCCAAGTCCCGATCGGGCCCGCGGTAGACGGCGACGTCCTTGCGCCCGGTCAGTCGCGCGTAGCAATCGACGGCCGAGGCACGCGCAGCCGCGACGCCGACATCGCCGACGGCTCCGTTCCCCGCCTTGGGGAAGGACGCCGACAACAACCGGGTTCCGTCCGCGCGGAACGTGTATGTTCCCGAGGGCCAGCTGAGGAACAGCCGACCCTGTTCCACCCAGGCAACCGGTTCCGTTTCCATCACAGCCTTGAGCCGCGCGTCGTCCGCGAAGGCACTGAGGAGCTTTTGCGTCGCAGCTCTCGCCGAACTCCTTGCCAACGCCAGGCGCGCACCGTCAACCTCGTTGGGTCCGCTCGCTTTCGCCATTACCCCTGCGTGGAGCGCGATGAGCAGCCCCAGTGCGGTCAATTGTTGTACACGTAGTTCCATCCGTTACCCCCCATGCGGTGCTGTTTCAGCCTAGTCTTCTCGCTCTCCGTGAAGTGAACAGACACCGGCCCGCCGTTGCCGTAATGGACCATCAGGTTGGGCGGCATATCGTTCGTCTTCGGACCCAACGTACGTGGCGGGTACATTGCGCGCGTTTGCTCCCATTGCCGCATTATACGCCCCCCCCAATTTCTGCAACGTAGATTGTCGTATAGCGTGTAGTTTTGTCGTCTCACGCTGCTTTTCGGCAACACCCCGGCAGCCGCGGACCCGTCGCACGGCCGCTTGCCGCCGGCAGTCCTAGTGCCGCACCGTTTCGGCGAACTCAAGGCCCCGACCGCTCGTAGTTCTTGAGTGAACGTTTGCGGACTCTGTCCGGCAGGAGGAGTATGGAAGACAAGACGATCGCCATCGAGTGTTGCTGTGAGCAACCCGTGTCGCTGCCCCGGCTCAACGGCCCGGCCCCCGAGTTCACCGCCCCGACGACCCACGGCCCCAAGTCGCTCGCCGACTACAAGGGCAAGTGGCTCGTGCTCTTCTCGCACCCGGCCGACTTCACCCCGGTCTGCACCACCGAGTTCATCGCCTTCGCCAAGGCGTTCGACGAGTTCCAGAAGCGCGGGTGCGAACTGCTCGGCCTCAGCATCGACGGAGTGCAGTCGCACATCGCCTGGGCTGAGAACATCGAGAAGAACTTCGGCGTGAAGATCCCGTTCCCGATCATCGCCGACCTGAGCATGAAGGTCGCGCGCGCCTACGGCATGATCCACCCCGACGCGGACGACACCCAGACCGTGCGCACGGTGTTCGTCATCGACCCCGACCAGAAGGTCCGCGCGATGATCTACTACCCGCTCGCCAACGGCCGCAGCGTCCAGGAGATCCTGCGCCTGCTCGACGCGCTCCAGACCGGCGACAAGCACAACGTCGCCACTCCGGAGGGCTGGAAGCCGGGCGACAAGGTGCTGGTGAAGCCGCCGTCGACCCAGGAGGGCGCCAAGGAGCGGCTTGGCCAGCCCGGCTGCATCGACTGGTACATCACCTTCAAGGAACTCGGCTAGGCCGACCAAACGAAAGGGCCCGGAACCAAACGGCTCCGGGCCCTTTCTTCGTCTCGCCCTCAGCGCAGCGCCAGGCTGCCCATCGGGTCCCACGGATCCAGCTCGATCGGGGGCTGCTCCAGCGCGGCCAGCGCCTCGGCGGGAATGTGCGCCTTATGCACCACCGCCTCGAAGGTGTACTCGTCGAACCACTCGTCCGACATCTGGAAGAAGCCCTTGACGCCGGCCTCCTCCGACCACGAGTTCTCCACGCGCCATTTGATCGGCTTGCCCGAGGAGTCCAGGTCGACGCCGGTGAACACCATCGCGTGGTTCATCGCCGACTGGCAGTACTCCAGCCGCTCGGCCTTGGTCATACCGTTCCCGGCCCCGTACACCAGTTCGTAGTCGAACATGCCCTGGTCCATCACGCCGCCGTCGCGCGCCAAAAAGTGCCCGACGTCCGCGCCGAACCAAGCCGATTCGCCCGACCGAAGCTGGGCGATCACCGCGTTCTTCATCACGTCGATCGGCACGTTGACGTACTGCACCTTGCCGCCGCCGAGCACGTTGCCCAGCATCTTCACGGTGAACGCCCGGTTGAAGTCGTGCCCCGGCCGCGGGTCGTTGATCAGGCACACCAGGTCGTCCAGGTCCTCGCCCACGTACTTGTCGTAGAACGACTTCGGGGTCATCTTCCCGTCGCGGTGGAACACCTTGTCCTTGTCGCGCCACTGCCAGTCGAACTCCATCGGCGGTTCGCCCAGGTGGATGCACAGCATCCGGTAGATCTCGGAGAGCATCGCCACCTTCCGCGTGCGAAGCTCCTCGGTCGTCGCCCCATCCGCCGCAGCTCCGCGCAACCGCGCGGCGTCCTCGCGCAGCTTGCCGGTGATGTGGTAGCACATCCGCCCCGTGCTCGAACTGCTCTCGGTCTCCGGCATCACGCCCTTCGGCGCCACGCCGTGCTTGCGCACCACGTTCACGAACATGTCCCACTGCCCGCCGTCCTGCACCGGCGAGGCCAGCAGGTGGTTCAGAAGACGGCTTCCCACCGGTTCGTCCAATGTGGCCAGGATCGCCTCAAGGAAGAAGTTGGCCTTCTCCATCTTGTCCCAGAACATCACGTAGTTCTGGCTGAACTCAAAATCCGCCTCGACGTTCATGCGCTCCATAGCGCGTGTGCGCCAGGTATTGAGCGCGGCGAACAGCCAGCACCGACCGCTTCCCTTCTGCGAGGTCGCGGGGTTCTCCTTAAGGTGCTCGCTGAACGAGTGATCGACCTTCGACGCTTTGCGCCGGTTGGTGGCCACCTTGTCGACAGGCGTCGTGCAGACCGCGTTCATCGACATGCGATACCGGGGGTTCGCGTCGAAATCGGCCTGAAATGAGGCGATGAGGTCTGATGTGAGCGCGCCTTCGGAAGGCCCGATCACCGCGGAAGAAGCCATGGCCCCATCTTACCGGCACGAGCTACGCCATAGGAATCCAATAACGACGAAGGACCCCGCGCCCATCGGCGCGAGGTCCCAACAAACCTTTCGCGGCTTTCGCTAGCTCGCAGCGGCGGTCTTCTTGATCGCGGCCGCAAGTCGCGACTTGCGCCGGGCGGCCTGGTTCTTGTGGATGATGCCGCGCTGAGCAGCCTTGTCCAGGTACCGAGTCGCGTTCCGAGTCGCCTCGGCGATCTTCTCTGCATCGCCGCTCTCGGCGGCCAACTTAGCCTTCTTGACGTAAGTCTTCAAAGCGGTCCGCACCGAGAGGTTCTCGGCCCGCCGCTTGGCGATCCGGCGGATATCCTTTTTCGACGATTTCAGATTCGCCATTCGATAATTTCCTCGTTACAGCGTTTGATTATGACAGATTGTCCCCTGCCCGGTTCTGGGACCGGGGCGGGGTTCAGTCTTTCTTAACGAACTTCTTCTTCGACTTGTCGAAGCCCTGGTCGACCTTCTTCGGATCGTAATGCCATACCGGCGAGCCAGAGCGCTGGTAGAAGCACAGGTAGCTGCTAAGCAGCGAGGCCACCAGACGCCGGCTCGTGCGACGCACCACGTTGACCTCCCAAAGAAGCGTCAAGAAGTCCGCGCCCTTCGGCCAGTGGGTCATCACCTCGCGCAGGATGTCGAAGGTGCTGAGTTCGCTCGCCCTCGCGCCGATCTCGCGTAACTCCTCCATGCGCTGGTTGCTGATAAAGACGATCGGGTCGGTCTGGTCGAGCCACTCGAACTCAAACACGTTCGGCCGGCTGGTCTTCGTGAGGCCGAACACCGCGCCGGACTCCACAGGCTGGTCCAACCACCAATCGAGCAGGTTGAACAACAGCCGAACCTCGTGGTTCACCCACACCTGAAGCTCGCGCCCGTCCGGGTCGATGAAGATAAGCTCCTCGATCTTCGGCTCGTTGGCCAGCCACCCCGTCGGGAACTGGCAAAGCGGGAACGTGCCCAACTCGCGGTGGATCGGCTTCAGCACCAGGCGAAGCGTCTCCTGCTGGTTGCGCGGCGGCGGAAGCGTGTCCTCGTCGTTCGTGTCCGTGGCCAACGGGTGCAAAAGCAGTTTGCGCAGCGTGCTGCTCAAACCCTCGTCCGTCAGTTCCACGTCGATCAGCTCGTCCTCTTCGTTCTTGAACTCGGTCTGCTCGAACTCGAACGGCTCCGGCATCGCGTTGATGAAGTCCGGCGCGGCGCCGGGCTTGCGGAACCGGTCGCCGCCGACCCACCAAACGCGCTCGTCCACCTTGAGCAGGTCCAGCGTGTTCTTCAGGTCGTCGGGGAACGTCTTGACCGCCGGGGTCAACTCGTACATCTCTTCCAGGACGCGGGTGACCGTCTCGGTCTCCGGCTCGGCGAGGATCCGCTCCACGATCTGGTTCACGTCCTCGGGCTTGAGCTCGATCGGCGCCACGTCTTCGACGTCCACCACCGGGGCCAGCTTGTCGGCCAGCCGAACCGCCGTACTGATCCACTTGCGCGTGTCGGCCTGCGGGTGGATGCTGCCGTCCGCGCCGAGCACGTAGCCCGGAACGCTCAGCAGTTCGGCGCTGAACTCGCGCCAACTGTAAAGAACCGGCCGATGCGGGTTGCTCGGCGTAAGGGCGATCCACGCAGCCGCGCTAAGCGCCTTCGCGTTCACCGGCGCGGCCGCTCCAAGCAACCGCGTGCCGAGGTCGTCCGCAAGCCAATCGAAACCCTTCAGCTTCTCCTGGATCGTCTCAACCTGGCTCATCGGCACGCCGTTCAGCGCGAGCGCACGGTCCACCGGCTCGTCCATCGCGACGAAGAGCCGCTCCGAGCAGACCACGTCGTCGGCGTTGGTCAGGCACAGCCGCGGGTCCGTGCTGGCGATCCGCCGGACGGCCCTCTCGACCCACTCCTCGTCCAAACCGCGCGTCCGAACCAGTTCCTGGGTGATCAGCGCCACCGACATGGGCCCGCCAAAACGTTCAACGACGATGCGTACCGCCTCATCGAACGGACGGCCGACGCCCTCGAGCCGGGCGGCCGGAACCCAACGCCGTTCCGAATAGGCAAACTTCCCGGGGTTGGATGCCAACAGGGCACGTACGGCCGCAAGGCCGAGCCCTTCGCTGTGCAGCTTCTCGGCTATCTCGCCGGGCTTGACCACCTCATAAAGCTCCGTGAGCTTCTCCAAGATGAGGCGGTCCGCGTAACCACGGGCGGAGGTTTCTTCAGGCTTGATCGGGGTCGCTTTCGCCAAAGGTTCTCCTCGCGTTTCAAGATCGATGCGCGAACATTGAGTATGGCACACCGGCGTCTGACGTGTACCGTCCAGCCCCCCGCAGGCGGGCCTTTGGGTGGGCTTGCGCCCCTTCCGGCTTTGCGCGGGCACTCCGAGGAAGATGCCTACACTGTTGACTATATAATAGCCGCATGGGATGGATGAGGTCGTATCTGCTTGGTTTGGTCGTCGTTGCGGCGGGCTTGACCGCCACCGCTTGCTCCCAAACCCTCGTCATCGGTGACCGGGCCCCGGCGATCCAGGTCGACTGCTGGATCAAGGGCGAGCCGATCAAGACGATCGAGCCTGACAAGGTGTACGTGTTCCTCTTCTGGTCGACAAACAACCCGTACGAAACCTGCTACGCCCACGTGACGGAACTCGCCCGGAAGTACGCCGGCAAGGCGGTGTTTGCCGGCTTCGACGTTTGCGAAATGGGCCATGACATCCCCGCGAAGGTCAAGGCGTTTGTGGACCAGCAGGGCGACAAGATGGGGTTCGCGATAGCCCTCGACGACATGAGTCGGAACCCAACGGGTTGGTTTGACGGGACCAACCTGGCCGCCGGCAATATGGACCAATCCTGGCTCCGGGCGGCCGGTGCTCCAAACTGCCCGACGGCTTTCATCATCAAGGACGCCAAGATCCAATGGCTCGACTGGGTCATCGATGCGACATCACTCGACGAGCCGTTGGCCCAGATCGTGTCGGGGACTTACGACGCCGAGAGGGGCAGGCTCGCCCTTGCCAGGAAGGCCGAGCTTCGCAGAAGGGAGATACGGGCGAACGCTGAAGCCAGCGCTCCTTTCCGGGAGGCCGAGAGGCTCTATGAGATCGGCAAGACGACCGAGGCGCTTGAGATCCTTGATGCGATAGATGGGGACTCCTCGCGCATCTGTGAGGCCTTGAGGTTGAAGCTGGTCCTCACGCTCCCCTACGACCCCAAAACAGCAGACAAGGTCGTCGATCAGGTCGTGAAGTCCGGCAGTCCCTGGGCGACGTACGTGCTCATCTTCGCCACCCAGACGAGAATCCCGGGCGACCCGGACGTCAGGCCGGTGTTTGACAAGGTCGTCGCGAAGGCCATGCGCGGGGCCGCGAGGTTCTGCAAATACAAGGACCCGAACGTGCTCTACTGGGCAGCCTTTGGCAGCAAGAAGATCGGAGACCGGAAAACCGCCCTGGACTATGGCAGGAAAGCCCTGAAGGCCATCCCCGGTTCGAAATGGGAGAGCGATCGAGATTACGTCAAGTTC
>CAZIIS010000094.1:0-11092 GCA_964539295.1 uncultured Fimbriimonadaceae bacterium
ACTACCCCAGCGCGCCGACGCCGCTCTACGTCTCGCGGGGGTTGGCCACCACCGGTCCGCCGTCGCGGCTCTTCTGCCGCCCCGAGGTGACGCTGCTGACGATCCGCTGCGCGGTCTGACGTTCCGGACGGGGTAGTTCGGCTTGCTCGGCGGTTCACCCTGACGGGTGGGAAGCGGGGAGATCGCACTTCCGAATGTTGACGCTCTCGTAGCACACGTTCCTGGTTTTCCCCAGGTACCCTTGTCGTCGGAGCGCAACGACCGTATAATACAAACACAACTCCCCGCCATCTGGCGGTCCAGGCGCTCTGCGGAGCGCCTTTTCTATGCCGGCCAACCGTGAAGCGACCGTCTACATCGACGGGTTCAACCTGTACTATGGGATGCTTCGCCCCCTTGACCTCAAGTGGGTCGACCTCCAGCGGGCGTTCGAGATTCTGAGGCCGGACGACGATCTACAGTGGATCCATTACTTCACGGCACGTCCGAACGGCGACTCCGGAGAACGGCACGACGCCTACGTTAATGCGCTCCGAAGTTGTCCCAAGGTCAGGGTCCACATGGGGCGGTTCAAGGACAAAAGCAAGCGCGTCGGCTTGGAATGCCCCTATTGCGGACGAACAAGCCGAGTTCTGCTCCGGTTGACAGAAGAGAAGGAGACCGACGTCGCGATCGGTATCCAAATCGTTTCGGACGTGCTTCGAGGGGCAACCGGCCACGTGATCCTGGTTACCGGCGACACCGACTTGGCGCCCGCGCTCCGCGAAGCCAAGGCGCACAACGAGGTCAAGATCACTGTCTACATACCTGCTGTCCGCGACTTCAACTCAAGAGAGCGCGCCGGCGCAAAGGATCTGCGGGAGGTGGCAGACTGCGTCAAGATCCTGCCGTGGGATGCATTCGCGCGGGGGCAGTTCGAGGCCACCGTTCGGTGCGGCGAAGACCTTGTACCGATCCCTCCCACCTGGCGGATTGCATCGAACGCAGATATCCGCGAAGCCATTGCCCGGAAAGGCAATGCGCCGGCCTGAACCTAGCCGCGTTTCGAACGCCGAACGCGCTCCTCATTCGCGGGTGTCGACAGCCCGACGCACACGCTGTCCGGGGCAACCGGCCATACCTGCTACAAAGCCCGTAGCTGCGGCCAGTCGATCTCCACGCCGTCGGCGAGCAGCTCCTGCTGGAAGGCGGCGACCTTCTCGCGGTCCTCGTAGACCTGCGCCGGTTCGAGGCCGTTTCGCAGGCAGTGCGCAGCCAACAGGGCGGCGGACTCGCCGATGTTCCACTCCACGGGGTGCAGTCGGTAGCAGCCGTTGGTGATGTGGGTGACGCCCAGGTTCTTGCAGGCCGGAAGCAGGTTGCGCATGCGCACCGGTAGGAGCGCGCCGAGCGGGATCTGGAACGGCAGGCTGCCGGCGTCGATGGTCGGTCGGCCGTTGGAGCTGGGGTGGAGGTCGATGCGGTAGGCGCCGACGCCCACGCTATCCCAGAACGGCTCGGCCTTCACGCGCCCTTCGTTGGCGGCTGCGGCCACATGCTGTTCGAGCACGGTGAAGCGCGCCTGGATGCGGCGCGACTCCCGGATGTACGGGTACTTGGCCAGCCCGTCGGGCGTGTCGGTGACGTCCGGGCGCAGGCGCAAGCCGGGGTAGCCGACACCGCCGTCGTGGCACGGGGCCTCGGTCTGCAGCCAGTAGATGAAGCTGAGCGTCAGTTGGCGGGCGGATTCCAGGCGTCTTTCGAGCGCGTCGGCCGGCACGTCCAGCACGGTGTGCTCGTAGTAGTCGTTCTGCGGCCAGTTGGCGATGGTGACCGGCTCGGTGACGGCGCCGGGCGCGAACGTCTCCGGGCGGATGACCTGGCGGTAACTGAAGAGGTTGTACCAATCGTCGCTGAAGAGCGGGAAGCGGATGGTCGTGCCTTTCTGCACGTGGAGCACGTCGAAGCTGAGCAGCGGGCCGGGCCAGCCGTTGGGCTTCCAGGCGTGCCACTTGTCGTACTCGCGGGGCTTCTCGATGACGTGCTCGCCCTTGGCGTCGTACCCGAGCGCGGCGATCCAGGTGGCGCCCTGAACGTTCTCGGGCTCGGGGTCGCCATCGAGGGCGTTCGGTTCACCGGTCTGGCGCTTGCTTTCGGCCCCGAGCACGTACTCGGTCCCGGTCATCGGCAGGAGCTCGCCGGTCTCCGTGGCGTCGAGCACGTACTTCGGCTCCACGAGCTCCTCGCGGCCGGTCTGACGGTTGAACAAGAGCACCGAACGAACGCGGTCGCCGTCCACCTCGGCGCCCGAGGGGACGGTCCAGAGCCGCAGGTCGAGCAGGCCGGAGGCGAGGGCGGGCTGGAGCATTTGGCACAACACCAACCAGCCGATACGGGGCTCGTGACACAACCGGCTCACCCAGCCGCCGCCGGGGTCCAGCCGTCGGTTGGCGCGAGCCTCGGGGCTCAGCGGCGTGTGGTCGGCATAGAAGCGGCGCACGCCGTCGCGGTAGGCGCGGTAGCGGGCGGTGCATCCGAACTGCTCGATCCAGGGGTGCTCGTCCGGGGGGACGGCCTGAGAGGTGAGTTGGCCGCCGACCCAGTCGGTGGGTTCGGTCATCACGACGCGAAGCCCGCGGGAGCACGCGGCGAGCGCGGCGGCCACGCCACCGGTTCCGCCGCCGACGATCAGCAGGTCGCACTTCGTGCCAGTCTGTGCCATCGCACGGGAGTGTATCTTCGTCGCGCTTTGGCGCGCACGTTTCCCAATTGTTTAGGCTATGCTACGCCTGATGGCCACGACGGAGAAGGCATCGGATTTCGCATCGAAGCGGTTGGCGTCGCTGGACGCCCTTCGGGGCTTCGACATGTTCTGGATCATCGGCGGGGCCGGGATCATGGGGGCGCTGGCGAAGCTGGTGAACCAACCGTGGCTGACCACGGTGAGCGACAACCTGACGGAGCACGTGGAGTGGGAGGGGTTCCACTTTCACGACATGATCTTCCCGCTGTTCCTGTTCATCATCGGGGTGGCGCTGCCGTTCTCGATGGCCAAGCGGGTGGAACAAGGAGCGCGGCGGCGCGACCTGTTCTTGAAGGTGCTCCGGCGGACCGTCGGGCTGATCGCGCTGGGACTTGTCTACAGCGGTTTGCTGCGGTTCGAGGGCTGGCAGGAACTGCGGCTGTTCGGGGTGTTGCAACGGTTGGCGCTGGGTTACTTCTTCGCGGCGCTGTCGTTCATCTGGCTGAAGCCGCGCGGGCAGGCGATCCTCGCCGGCGCGATTCTCTTGGGCTACTGGGCGATCCTGGCGCTCGTGCCGGTGGCGGGACACCCGCTGGGGAGCATGACGCCGGAGGGGAACGTGGCGAACGCGTTCGACCGCATGATCATGCTGCCAGGTCAAATGTACGAGGCGTACGGCGACCCGGAGGGTCCACTCTCCACCATCCCGGCGATCGCCACGGCGCTGATGGGGGTGCTGGCCGGACACTGGCTGCGCACCGACCGGACCGGAACCAAGAAGGCGCTGGGCCTGGCGCTGGCGGGGGTCGGGTGTCTGGCCGTGGGCGCGGTCTGGGGGCTGGAGTTCCCGGTTATCAAGAAGATCTGGACGAGCAGCTATGCGTTGGTGGCCGGCGGCTGGAGCCTATTGCTGCTCGCGCTCTTCTACTACGTCATCGACGTGAAGGGCTGGAAGGGATGGGCGGCCGGGTTCGTGGTGATCGGGCTCAACCCGATCACGATCTACTTGGGTCAGGTGTTCATCGACTTCGGCAAGATCACGGACTTCTTCTTCAAGGGAGCGCTGGGGTTCACCGGCGCGCTCCAACCGTTGTTGTGGGCGATCGCGGCGTTCGGGGTGAAGTGGCTGCTGCTGCTCTTCCTGCACCGTCAGCGCATCTACCTTAGGGTCTGACGCGCGGCGGCGGGCAGGTACCCTGATCGTCTGTATATGAACGTCCGCGAACTGCGCCGCAAGTACCTTGCGTTCTTTGAGTCGAAGGGGCACCAGGTGGTGGCTTCAGGCTCGCTCATCCCGATCGACGTGACAGGTCGGTTGGACGAGTCGTTGCTGTTCAACGGCGCCGGAATGGTGCAGTTCAAGCCGTACTTCCGGGGCATCGCGGAGCCGGCGTGCCGACGGCTGACGGACGCGCAGAAGTGCTTCCGAACGAGCGACATCGACAGCGTGGGCGACACCAGCCACCTCACCTTCTTCGAGATGATGGGGAACTTCTCGTTCGGCGACTACTTCAAGGAGCAGGCGATCGCCTACTCGTGGGAGTTCCTGACGTCGAAGGAGTGGTTGGGGCTGGACCCGAAGCGGCTGTCGGTGACCGTGTTCCAGGAGGACGACGAGGCGGTCGCCTACTGGTCGAAGTGGTTTCAGTCGGTCGGCCTGGACCCGTCCTGGCGCATCGTGCGCAAGGACGAGGAGCACAACTACTGGCCGGCGCGGTCGTTCACCTACGGCCCTCCCGGACCGTGCGGACCGAACTCGGAGATGTTCTACTGGACGCCGACGGACGAACCGGCGCCGGAGGGGGGCTACTCGGCCGAGCAGTGGGATCGCGACGAGGAGGCCGGCAAGTGGCTCGAGATCTGGAACGACGTGTTCATCCAGTACGAGTGGCAGGGGAGCCTGAAGGACCCCGCCAAACCGGAACTGGGATACGTGAAGGAGGGGATGCCACCGCTTCCGTTCCAGAGCGTGGACACCGGCATGGGTCTGGAGCGCACGGCGGCGGTGCTGGGCGGCAAGGGCTCGGTCTACGACACGGACATCTTCGAACCTCTGCTGCGGGCGCTCGAGTCGATGGCGCCGGGGCTGAAGTACGGCGCGGAACCCGCCAAGGACTCGGCGATGCGGATCATCGCCGACCACGTGCGGGCGGCCTGTTTCTGCATCGCTGACGGCATCCTGCCCTCGAACACGGGACGCGGTTACGTGCTGCGCCGCCTGCTTCGGCGGGCGGTGCTCAAGGGCGAGCGGACGCTGGGTTTCCAGGAGCTTTTCGCCTACAAGTTGCTCGATGCAGTGATCGAGGCGATGGGCGACCACTACACGGAACTCGTCGACCGCAAAGAGGTGATTGCGGAGACGCTGCGCAACGAGGAGGCGCAGTTCCGGCGCACGCTTCAGCAGGGCTACGAGATGCTCGCGGTTGGGCTGGACGCCTGGCGCAGCGGCCGCAAGAGCAAGCAGGAGCCGCTGGACGGCGCGGTGGCGTTCAAGCTGTACGACACCTACGGCTTTCCGCTGGAGGTCACGCAGGAGCTTGCGGCCGAAGAGGGCGTGACGGTCGACCTCGAGGGCTACCAGGCGGCAATGGCCGAGGCACAGGAGCGCTCGCGCGGCGCGAGCGGGATGGACACGGTTTACGGCGGCGTCGTGGTGGCGTTTACCTTCCACGGCCCATCGGGCGAGGAGGAGAAGCCGACACCGACGCGGTTTGTGGGCTACGAGGCTACGGCCGCCCAGGCGCACATCGTCGGCGCGTTGCCGCTCATGGATGGCGAGAAGCCGACGGGCGAGGTGGTGCTGGCGCTGGACCAGACGCCGTTCTATGCCGAGTCGGGCGGCCAGGTGGGCGACACCGGCGCGATCGAGGGCGAGGGGTTCGCGTTCAAAGTGACCGACGTGATCCGGCAGGACGACGTGTTCGTGCACCTGGCGACACCGGTTCGGTTCGGCGGGGCGGAGCCGTTCAACGATATGTCCAAAGAAGACCTTGAAACGCTGCTCATGTCGCGGCTTTTCGGTCAGGTGGTTCAGGCGCGGGTGGACGTCGCGCGGCGCAAGGCCATCACCCGGAACCACACCGCGACGCACCTGCTACACGCGGCGCTGCGGGAGGTCTTGGGCAAGCACGTGACGCAAGCCGGGTCGCTTGTTTCGCCGGAATACCTGCGGTTCGACTTCACGCACGGCGCGGCGTTGGCCCAGGAGGAGCTCGACAAGGTCGAGGCGATAGTCAACCAAAAGACGCTTGAGGCGCTGCCGGTGGGGGTGTATGTGGACGTGCCGATCGACGCCGCGCGGCAGATGGGCGCGATGGCGCTCTTCGGCGAGAAGTACGCGGACGTGGTGCGCGTCGTGCAGGTGGGTGACCAGGCGCCGACGGAGGCGGCCTACAGCCGCGAGCTATGCGGCGGCGTGCACGTGCGCAACACGGGCGAGATCGGGCTCTTCAAGGTGCTGCACGAGAGCAGCGTGGCATCGGGCGTGCGGCGCATCGAGGCGGTGACCGGCATGGGCGCGTACCGCTGGGTGCGCGAGCAGCAGAGGGCCGTCGACCAAGCCGCGTCGCTGATGAAGGCGAACCCGCGCGACCTGGTGGCCGCGGTCGAGAAAACGCTCGAGGCCGTGAAGGAAGAGCGGCGCAAACGCGAGAAGCTGGCGGCGCAGGGCGGCGGCGCACAGGCGCAGGTCGAGACGATCGGCGCGGTGGAGTTCGCCCTGGAGCGGCTCGACGGGGCCGAACCGAAGGACGCCCAGCTCGTGGCAGACCGTTTGGTGGAGAACCAGCCCGGACGCGTCGGCCTGGTGGCGTTGGTGAACGGGCCCAAGCTCACGTTTGTGTGCAAGGTGGGCGACAAAGCCAAGGCGGCCGGGGCGCACGCGGGCAACCTGGTCCGCGAGGTGGCCAAGGTCGCGGGCGGCGGCGGCGGCGGGCGGCCGGACTTCGCCACGGCCGGCGGGAAGGACGTCGCGAAGCTGGATGAGGCATTGGCCGCGGCGCGGACGGTGCTGGCCCAGCAGGTGGGCGCCTAGAGCAGTTCCTGCCGTCGAAGGCCGAGCCAGGCATCTTCGACGCGGCGGAGCGTGAAGCCGTCGAACAGGGCGCGGAACGCGTCGGCCTCCTGCAGGTTGAGCGGGCATCCGCGCCAGCTGGCCCCGTCGTCGGCAAAGCGAAAAGCGGCCGGGTCGGTATCGGCCAGAAGCTCCGCGATCTCCCGTCGGCTGAGGTCTTCCGCGTCGGCCAGTGCGCCGGCCATCAGGAGGTTTAGCAGCCCGAGCCGGCCTTTCGAGTCGGTGAGCGGCACGAGAGAGGTGGCGGCAAAGCCAAACGGGGCGTTGAGGTTGACGGCCTCGGAGACGAAGAAGGCCACGTCCGCAACGCTGGGCGTCCCGCTCAGCAGCGCGCGAAAGCCGATCGTCTCGATCGATTCGACGCAGGCGTGCATGGCGTCGATCTGGTCCGGTCCCCAGGGGAGCTCCACGGAGATGAGCATTCCGCGACTCTCGATCCCCTTGGCCTTGCGGGCCAACGTGCGGACCGCCGCGGCGAGCTCGTGTCCCATCGGCGGCCGGAGAGCGAACTCCGAGACGATCACCCGTCCTCCGCGGACCAGGTTGTCGAGCGCGTCAAGGTCCATCGCCAACGCCTCGGCCGTCGCGGAGGGCGTCGCGTAAAGCAGGTCAAGCTGGCCGACCTCGCGCACGGGCAGGTTGATGGCGGTGCTCAGTTCGAGGAGCCGGTCGGCGGTACAGACGAAGCGCCCGAGCAACCCCGCGTCGTCAATGCCCACCAGTCGGCCGTAGGCGGCCAACGCGTCGCCCATCGGCCCGCCGTCGTAAGCCAGAGCCGCATCGTCGAACGCGGCATCCAGCAACCTTCGCATCCCTTCCCGCACGGACTCAGTTTAGCCCGTTGGCCCACGCAGAGCGCCCCCGCAGGTATTCTGAAGGTCTACTCTGCACAACGTCGTGATGTAAGACAAGGAGCTCCAATGCGCGTACTTATCGCTGACGACGACCCTATCATCCTTTTGGACCTCAAACAGATGCTTGAGACGCTCGGTTACGAGGTGATCGCCCAGGCAGAGGACGGTCAGAAGGCCGTCGACCTGGCGCGAGAGCAGCGACCCGACGTGTGCGTGCTGGACGTGAAGATGCCGGTGATGGACGGCATCGACGCCGCCACGGTGCTTTCCGACGAAGGCATCGCCCCAGCGATCCTGCTCACCGCCTACAACGACCAGGAGTTGGTCGCCCGCGCGAAAGACGCCGGCGTGTTCGGTTACCTGGTGAAGCCGTTCAAGCCGGGCGACCTGGCCCCGGCCATCGAGGTGGCCAAGAGCCGCTACGAGCAGAACCAGGCCCTCACCAAGGAGGTTTCCAGCCTCACGGAGCGGCTGGAGGCGCGCAAGGTGGTGGAGAAGGCCAAGGGCATCATGATGCAGGACTACGGGCTCTCGGAGTCGGAAGCGTACCGGCGCATTCAGGTGCAGTCCATGAACACGCGCAAGTCCATGCGCGAGGTCGCCGAGGCGATCATCATGGCGAAGGATATCCAGCAGGGCAACTAAAGGCCCCTCGACAAACGACGAAGCGCGCCTCCCTCAGACGGGGGAGGCGCGCTTTTGTTTGTGCCGGCTACTCGTCGATGCGCGAGAAGTAGAGGACCGTGCAGAGGTGCGCGGGCGTGGTGAACTCGCCGTAGATTCGCGTGAGCAGGGCGATCACCTCGTCCTGGCTGCGAAGTTCGGGGTTCTCACGTTCGATGTCGCGAGGGGAGAGTTCGGAGATCGGCTTCACCTCGACCCGGTCCAGGATGGCGGCGTAGAGCTTCTGCCTGCGGCCGAAGCGCGGCCCGACGGTGATCCAGACCACCATGCCGGAACGGTACTTGTCCGACTTGTCTCCCAGGCGGATCGTGGCGGTCTTCCGGTTGTTCCGAAGCAACTCCTCGTAGAGTTCCGAGTAAAAGTTCAGCGCGTACATCGGTCCCAGCCTGCTATTCTATCCAACCCGCGCCCCTTTCGTGGCGGAAACGCCCGGAAACGCCGCTTGCGGGCCGTTCGGTTGCCGGCGGCTTCCGAGAGCCGCTGCGGCTTCGGTGGGCCCTGGGCAACCCCGAGGCCCACCGGTGGCGCCGCCCGTCACGCCCCGCTTACGATGCTCTCCGGCGCCACCCCGGTATCGGTTTGGGTGAGCGTGAACGCCATGGAGAGCCCCGGGGTGACGTCGAATTGATGCGTCACGCCGCCCGGCTGCCCTTCGCCCAAGACGGCTTTGTAGCGGCCGGGCTGAAGCCCGCGGAACTGCGCGACGTACTTGCCATCCGGCTGGCGCCGAGAGTTCACGGGGTCGGCGCCCAGGAGGTAGTTCTCCCACCCCGCACCATATTGTCGGTACAGCTTGACGTTGCCCTTCGTCTCGTGCGTTTTCCTCTCCGACAACACGTAGGTTTGGGTCGTGACGTCGAGGTCGAGCAGCACCTGGAGTCGGCACTGAAACGCCAAGGCGCCGTCGTCGTCGTCATACACGTCCAGGAAGTACGGCCTGGCGGTCACGTCGGCGGTCACGCCGGCGGTCGCGGCGGCGGTCGCGGCGGCGGCAACGCACACCACACGGTACGGCGGGATCGGACACTTCGTGTTGTAGGCTTGCGTGGGTTCGAAAGCCGGCCTCACCGCGTACTGGCGCCCCTTGGCCAACCGGGTTGAGAAGCCGTTGACGCCCGTGGCAATCGGAAAGAGGGATTCCTTTAGGTTGTCCACGCCGTTCGGAACGAACCGTCCCTCTGGCGGCGCGGGATCGGTCCATGCCTTTAGGTGTTTGATCCCCACCAGACGCGAGAACCCCCAGCTTGCCGGCGGCGCAACGTCAATGGACATGCTGAAAGACGTGTCCTGGTACGTCGGCATAGAAACCGTGTGCTTCTCGATCTGCCGCGTACTTACCGAGTAAGCCGTCCCGACATGAATCACGGTTCCTCGGTCGTAACCATCGACAATCTTCGGCATCTGGTCTGCGGCCATGCGGGTCGCCCAAGGCCAAAACTCCCCTGCCGGGCCATTGGCTTTGGCGAGTTGCAGAATCCGGGCCGTTATCGCGCCGGAGTACTGCAGTATCGACCATTTGCGGTTCTCGATATACGGAACCCCGATGAACGTGGTGGCCTCGCCGGTCATGGCCATGCGCCACCACATGATGTTTTCGGAATAAGGAAGAGATAGCTGTGCTTCGAGCGCGCTCTGGTCGTCCGCTGCGGTAGCCGCTTTCCACTCGTCGGCAAACCTATGTGCCGTGGCAGGATCCGGCCATTTGGCCCATGGCCAAATGGGATCGGATGTGTGTTCTACCTTGAGGGCGCTTGCTCGGCAAGGTGGAGCCGTCATCGTTTGGGCCGAAAAGAAGTTCGTGTTGCGCCCAACGCTCAAGCCCTGCGTCGGGCCAGAACCTTTATAGGTGAACTGGTCCGGATCGGGAGGCATCGCATAGGGGTTCGGTTTGCCGGTCGGCCCCGTCAACCAATCTGCGGGAACGGTACCCGGGTAGAGGTTCACGTTTTGCTCCAAGCGGTAAGGACAGAACGGCGCCTTAACCGCGAAGAAAACGACCGTATCCGCCTTGACCGGCCGTGCGACGATCTTGGTATGTCCAACTGGGGCGTTCCGCCGGTCGAGAAGCTTGACCGTAACCACGTCCTCCGGCCCGATCGCCAACTGGCATTTCACGCGGGATGTGCCCGCCGCGGCACGGTACACACGAGACCGAGTTCCAGTCGATACCTTGATGCTGGCCATGCGATTCGAAGCATCGTCGATGTCGATAACGCACTTCACCTTGTCGGTTGTCGCCTCGAAGTAGCGCCAGGCAGGGGAGGCGCTCACGTCCGCCGCGGCGAACAGGCGATCCTCGATAGCGCTTTCGTTCACCGTTTCGTTTAGGCCGAAGCTCGCGACGTCGGCACAGACCTCGAAGCTCTTGTCGGGCGCCCTGGTCTCCGCAAGGCTGGCGTAGGTTCCGCCGACGCCGATGTACACGGATATCGCCGGGTCGCCGGGCAACGGCGTCCGCACACGCTTGGCTGTCACCGTGGGAGTCGGGAGAAAGGCGACTCCAGGGGGATCCTGCCTGGCTTGCGCGACGGGGAGCGCGACCGAAACGAGAAGAAGGGCGGCCCACCCCTTGCCGAAAGACCTTATGCCGTGACGTCTCATCACACCACCTGCCGGCCCCACGACGTCGTGGCGCAGGACCAAGCGAAGGCTACCGGTCCGCTGTCCTCGGCCCGGCCCTTGCGTGTAGTGACTTTTGTCTTGTTCGCCGCACCTTCGGCGGCTCGCCGACCCCGTCGCGGGGACAGGGCAACCCAACGG
>CAZIIS010000095.1:0-10706 GCA_964539295.1 uncultured Fimbriimonadaceae bacterium
TAGCTGCCGAGCAGCTTGAGCACGGCCTGCGGCGCCTGGTTGGCCTGCGCGAGAACGGACATGCCGCTCTGGCGAAGGATCTGCACGCGGGTGAACTCGGTCATCTCCTTGGCGATGTCCGCGTCGCGGATCTGGCTCTCGGAGGCGGTCATGTTCTCCTGCGCGACGCCCAGCGAGCGGACGGTCGATTCGAGGAAGTTGGACTGGAAGGAACCGAGCTCGCCGCGGGTCTGGGCGACCTGGGTGATGGCGGCGTCGATGATGCGGATGGCGTCGTTGGCGCCCTGCGCAGTGGTCAGGTCGACGTCGGCCAAGGACTTGCCGGCGACCGCGCCGGTACCCAGGTTGCTC
Organism: uncultured Fimbriimonadaceae bacterium; assembly: GCA_964539295.1. Taxonomy (GTDB): domain Bacteria; phylum Armatimonadota; class Fimbriimonadia; order Fimbriimonadales; family Fimbriimonadaceae; genus CAZIIS01. Next base: position 352 of record CAZIIS010000095.1, read on the forward strand.
GCGGCGATGTCGGGCAGTGAGAAGGAGGCCGCCTGGTCGGCGTTGGCCCCGATCTGGAAGCGCATGTTGCCGACGGTGAGCGCCCCGATGAGCGTCGGACCGGCGGTGTTGTTGCCCTGCTCGGTGACCACCATCTTGTTGCCCGAGGAGGACGTCAGGGTCAAGCCGTCCACGCCGGGGCCTTGGCCGCCGGTGAAGGTCTCGACCGCGGTGGCCGGGCTGGGCTCGACCGGGACCGTCACGGTATAGACCGCGTCCGTGCCCGCCACGGCGGGCTTGGGCGCCCCGGTGTTCAGGATGGTCGAGGACTCCAGGTAGTTGACGCCGAAGTTCGAGCCGTACTTGGTGGAGGTGAGCGTGATGCCGCTGCCGGCGGTGAAGGATGCCAGCACGTTGGTCTTGTCGGCCTGCTGGTTGATCATGTCCACCACGTTCTGGACGGACGCGCCGGTGGGGACGCTGAAGGTGACGCCGTTGAGCACGAATGTCCCCGCGTTCACCGCCGTGGTGGTCGCGGCGAAGGTCGTGGACAAGGCGCCGGTGGTGGCCTTGGTGGCCTGCGTCGTCCGAGCGATGTTGATCGAGCCGTTGCGGACGGTTTCGCCCGCGAAATCGCTGCCGATATAGAGGCTCTGGACCAGGTTGCTCTGGGTGATGCCCGCGACCGCGCCCGCCGCGCCGTTCAGCAGCTTCTTGGTGCCCCAGGAGGTCTGCGTGGCGATGCGGTTGATCGATTCAAGCGTCGAGCGAATCTGCGTTTGGTCGGCCTGCAACTGCGCCGAGTCGACGACCGCGGTGTTGGCGGCGTGCACGGCCAGGCTGCGGATGTTCTTGAGCAGCGTCGAGACCTCGGCCATCGCGGACTCGGCGGTTTTGGCCATGTTGATGGCGTCTTGCGAGTTCTGGGTGGCCTGTTGCAGCCCCTTGATCTGCGCCCTCAAGCCTTCGCTGATGATCAACCCCGCCGGGTCGTCCGCCGCGGAGTTGATGCGCAATCCCGTGCTTAGCCGCGTGATGGCCTGGCCCATGTCGTCGTCTACGGCCGACATGTTGCGCAGGGCGGTCATCGCCGGGATGTTGGTGTTGATCCTCAGACTCACGTTGTGGCTCCACTTGCCTGCCGCGGGCGCGTTTTTCCCGATTTGGCAGGTTTTCGTGTGAAATCTTCGGCGGGATATGGAAAAACTTTAGGCCCCCTTCGCAGGGGGCCATTCGTAGGTTCAAACCGGGCCGCTCACTTGGCCTTGTTCGGCTTGGGCCAGGCGGTCTTGGCCGGCTTGGCGGCCTTGAGCGCCTTGAGCAGCGGGGCGTTGGGCCTGCCGTAGGAGCGGAGCTTGCCCTCGCCGGTCCAGAGCAGGCCGGACTTGGCGTCGAACTCGACGGGGATGTAGGTCCGGGTGCGTTTGAGGATTAGCTTCACGCCCTTCGTCGGCGGGTTCTTGGGGTAGATGCGGGAGACGTCGCCCTTGGGGACGAAGGCGGTGGTCGCGCCCAGCACCGAAGTGGGCCCGGGCGCGAGGTCCCAGCCGAACGGCACGGCTTCCCGCTGGGGCCCGCCCCCGGATGGACCTCCAAAGACACCGTAGCCTCCGGGCCCTGTGGCGGCCAGGAGGACCCCGGTCTTCGCGTCCACGATGCCCTCGTACCAAGTGGCCGAGTCGAGGTCCTTTTCGTCAGAGGGACACGGCCTGTAGGCCGAGACCGAGTAGACCAGCATCGTCTCGTCCCGGTCCTCCAGCGAGGCGACTTCGGCGCCGTACCAGCGGTCGACCCGACGGGTCTGGGTGCAGTACGGGTTCCACATGCACAGTTCGACTGGCCGATATAGCACCAAGCGATTCGGCTTCATGTTGGCGAAAAGGTAGTCCACCGCGATGGCCTCGGCTTGTCGGGCGGGGAAGGTAGCGTGCAGGTCCCGGGGCGGCTTGGGCATGTCCTCGTACTCCGCGCTCTCCAGCCGGCCGCTTTTCCAACCCACGGTGACGAAGGGCACGAAACCGTCGTGGAACGGCACGCCTTCGACAGTAGGGCATGCCAAAGCCGAAACAAGGTGAGGTTGGTCATCGAGGCGATCGGTGAGGACGAGCTTGCCTGTGCGGCCGCTGGCCTCCCAAAGCCGTTGGCACACCTCCAGGACCTGGGCATTGGACAGCACCCCTCGGTCGCCATCGACCTGATCGATAGCGCTTTCCTCGTCCCTGAATGTGGAAGCATCCACCACGTGCCCCGTATCTTTGTCCACTCGTACGAAACCATGGGGGGCCGAGAAATCGAAGCACCAAGCCCAGTCGTCGTTTTTGCCGTAGAACGGCTTGTACTCGTGCTTCACCTGCGGCGGAGCGCCGTTGAGCCCGGCATAGGCGACGTCGAGGAAGGCGCACGCCCTGCGGGCGGCATCCTCCTGGCTGATCGGCGGCTGGGCCGCGCCGGCCAAAACGAAGGCGAAAAAGGCGATCGGTACAACGAAGTGCACTTCTCATCTCCCGGGAGCTTAGCTCCCCTTGTTCTCAATAGAGCATAACGCGGCAGATGTCGGTCCGTTACGCGGAAACGGCGCCCGAGGTTCGGGGTGGGCGCGGCCCATCCCGCAGGCGGCGCGTCGCGGGCGATATAATGCCGGCCGTGAGCACACAGGAGTTGAGAACGCCCCTCTACGACGAGCACGTCGCTCTCGGGGCCCGTATGGTCGAGTTCGCGGGCTATTCGATGCCCGTGCAATACCAGAGCGTGATCGCGGAGACGAAGGCCGTGCGCGAGGGCGCCGGCATGTTCGACGTCAGCCACATGGCCCGGCTGACCTTCACCGGTCCGCGCACGCTGGAGTACCTGGAGCAGGTCACCGCCAACGACGTGAGCAAGCTCGAGGACGGCCACGGCCAGTACTCCATGCTGCCCAACGCCCAGGGCGGGATCGTGGACGACATCATCGTCTACCGCATCGGCCCCGCCGAGTACCGGCTGGTGGTCAACGCCGCCAACCACGCCAAAGACGTGGCGCACCTCAAGGCGCTGAACGCCTACGACGTGGCGATGGCCGACACCACCGACGCCACCGCGATGATCGCCGTGCAGGGCCCGAAGGCGATCGGCATCGTTGCCGAGCTCTCCGACAACCCGGAGCTGTTGAAGTCGATGTCGATGTTCATGACGGCCAACGTCAAGGTCTCCTGCGCCGACTGCTTCGTGGCCTACAGCGGCTACACCGGCGAGGAGGGGTTCGAACTGGTGTGCCCGGCCGAGCAGGCGCCCGCGCTGTGGAAGGCGCTGATGGCCGCCGGCGTGTCGCCCAGCGGTCTGGGCGCTCGCGACGCGCTGCGGGTCGAAGCGGGCCTGCCGCTCTACGGCCACGAGTTGAAGGACGACCTCAGCCCGATGGCCGCCGGCCTGGGATGGGCCATCAGCAAGACGAAGTCGTTCCTCGGTTCCGAGTTCATCAACAAGGCCCGGGCGGAGGGTACGCCCCAGAAGCTACAGGGCGTGAAGCTGGGCAGCAAGCGGCTTCCGACCCCCGGCATGACGGTGCTTGTGGAAGGGAAGCCGGTCGGCACGGTCTCCAGCGGCGTCTACTCGCCGTTGCTGGAGTGCGGCATCGCCTTCGCCTTCATCGACGCGTCGATCAAGCTGAACACGCCGTGCGCGCTGGACATGCGCGGCAAGCCGGAACCGGCCACGGTCGTCAGCAAGCGCTTCTTCAAACGGGCCTAAACGTCAGTAGGTCGTGAACAACGGTCAGGGCTTGGTCAGTCCAACTGGGTAGGAGATTGGCGAGACGCGCGGAAGCGCCAAAGGGTGCAACGCCCACTGGGGATCCGCGGGAAGACGCCAACAAGAAAAGTAACGGACAATGACCGAGACCCTGACCACTCCCATACTGGGTATCGAGAACGCCTTTCCGGAGACCGTGCACGTTCTGCATCACCCGCCTTCAGGCAAGTACGGCTGCTACTGCCACCAGGGCGTCCACGGCCTCGCATGTTTCTCCTCCGAAAGCGCAGCGTTTCGTTTCGCCGAGTGGATCGACCTGAGCGGTATGGTCGCCCATGAGGTGTCGTTCGACGAGGCTCGCGAGATCGCCAAGGGCCGACCGATGCCGATCGTGTCGGTGATGCTGCTCGACAACCTCAGCGAGCCGAAGATCCACTACGTGCGATAGGCTACTTGCCGGATCCTGACGCCGGCGGCCTGTTCTGGCCGCCCGCAAAACGACCCACGTCGAGCGCCGTGATGCTGAGCATCAGCGCCAGCACGAGGAACATGCCGACTGTCGACACGGCGCGCTGAACGCCGATGCTGAGTCGCCGCCCGCCGCGGAGCATCTCGACCACCGCCATGAGCATCTGACCGCCGTCGAACGGCGGGATCGGCAGCAGGTTCATCACCGCCAGCGACAAGCTGAGCATCGCCGCCAGGTAGATCACCCGCGAGAGCCCTTGTTGGGTCGCCTTGGCGGTGAGGTCCGCGATCGCCGCGGGACCGCCCAGGTTCTCCTTGGCGCCTCCCGGTTGGGAGAGCACCGTCACCAAACCCTTGGCGAAGTAGATCGGCGCAGCCGCCGCGTCGCGAGCGGCCTTCATCACCGGCACGCGTTCGGTCACCGTGGAGGCCATGACCCCCAGGCGGCCCTGCACGCGGAACGGCACGTTGCTCGGGTTGCCCTTGGCGTCGGCCACCGGCTCCGGCTTGGCCGTGGGCACGGGCCGCGCGACGATCTCCATCGGCTTGCCCTCCCGAAGGAACGACACCCGCACGTCCTTGCCGGCCTTGTCGCGGACGTTCGAGACGAAGTCGAACCAGATCTTGATGGGCGCGCCGTCCACCGAGGTCACGATGTCGCCGGCCTTCATCCCGGCGCGGGCGGCCGGCGTGCCGGGCGCCACCTCGCCGATCACCGGCTTGTCGGCGAACTTCTCCTGGCCGACGACGGACCACAGCCCGAACAGGCAGAGGGAGCCGAACAACACGCTGAAGAACGGACCCGCCGCCAGCACTACGAAGCGGGCGAACGGCGGTTTGCTGTAGAAACCTCCGGGGATCCTGGTTTCGCTTCCGTCTTCGCGGCTGACCATCCCCTTGATGGCGGCAAAACCGCCGAGCGGCAGCAGAAGCAACGAGAATTCGGTGCCCGCCCGGCTCTCGCGACACAGAAGCGGTCGGAACCGCACCTCCTTGCGCCCCCCCTCGATCTCGATGGAGCCGTAGCCCATCGGCGTGTCCTCCGGCTTCTGTGAAAGCGGGTGGTAATAGAGCACCAGCAGCGCCACCAGCGACCCGGCCAGCAACAACGCGAGGGCGGAGACGGGGGATAGCGCCCGCGGACCCGCGCCGAACCAAAGCACGCCCAACGCCGCGGCCCACGAGATCGCCAACGTGCGGTAACCCTTGCCCCGGGGCATGTGGTACAGGGCTTCGAGCCGCCCCGTCACCCAAAGGGGCATCACCAGACTCGACATCGCCATCCCGGCGATGAACAACGGTTGCTGCTTCTCCAGCCCTCCGAGGATGGCCGCGAGCAGCGATGCCGCCCATCCGATCGCGACCCATCGCTTGGACGCGAGGGGGCGCTCCACCAGGTCGTCGAGCTTGGTGGCCCGGACGCCGCCCATGAAGATGGCGAAGGCGTCCACGCCCATGCCGAACGCCCGCGCGGCCAAGAAGTGGCCGAGTTCGTGCGCGGCGACCAACACGGTGAGGAGCGCAACGAACACGAACCCCTGGAGGATCAGGGTCGAAATGCTGTTGAGGGCAGCCATTACCTTAAGATAACCCCATCAAGCCCCGTGCCGTTTCCCGTGCCCAGCGGTCGGTTGCCAGCAAGTCGTCAAGTGAGGGCCGCGCGGGCTTGTGGCGCGCCATCACCTCTTCTACGACGTCGGCGATCTGAAGGAAGCCGCATCGGCCCTGGAGGAAGCCGTTGGCCGCCTCTTCGTTGGCGGCGTTCATGGCGCAGGGCGCCGTTCCGCCGAGTTCCAGGCTCTTGCGTGCAAGGGCCGGGCAACGGAACGTCTCCGTGTCCATCGGTTCGAAGGTCAGGTTCGGCGTGTCGAGCGGGCTCCAGCGGGGAAGCTCGTTGGGCTTGCGTTCCGGGTAGAGCAGGGCGTACTGGATCGGCAGGCGCATGTTGGGCCAGCCCATCTGGCCGAGCACGCTTCCGTCCTTGAAGCGCACCATCGAGTGCACCACGCTCTGCGGGTGGACCACCGCCTCGACGCGCTCAAGCGGGACGTCGAACAGCCAACGGGCCTCGATCATCTCCAGCCCCTTGTTCATCAGCGTGGCGGAGTCGACCGTGATCTTGCCCCCCATCGACCAGGTGGGGTGCGCCAACGCCTGCTCTCGGGTGACGGCTTCGAGCTGCTCGCGCCGCCAGCCGCGGAACGGCCCGCCCGATGCGGTGAGGATGAGCGCGTCCACCTGGTCCGGGGCGTAGCCCTGAAGGCACTGGAAGAGCGCGCTGTGCTCGCTGTCGATCGGGGTGAGCTGGACCCCGTGCTCGCGAACCATCGGCATCACGAGTTCGCCCGCGGCAACCAGCACCTCCTTGCTGGCCAGGGCGATCGCCTTGCCGGCCCTGATCGCTTCGACGGTCGGCAGGAGGCCGATGACGCCGGCGACCGACACCACCACCACGTCCACCTCGGGGGCGACGGCCAGGTCGACGACGGCCTGCAGACCACCGGGCAGTCCGGCCGTGGCCGCTGCGGACTCGTCCATCAGCGCCAGGCGCTCCACGCCGTAGGCGGTGGCCTGCGCCTGCAGCGCGGCGGCGCTCCGGTTGGCGGCCAGGGCCACCACCTGCAACCGGTCGGGATGCTGGCGGACGATGTCGAGGGTCTGCTTGCCGATGCTGCCGGTGGAGCCGAGGACGGCGACGCGCTTCACGGGCTCAGTTTAGCCGTTGGCCAAGCGCCGACTGGGAGCCATGCCATAATTCGACATGCCCTCAGTTTCCCGGCCCGAGCCCCGTTTGATCCTCTCCGACGGACAAGCTCGGGAACTGGCCGAGGCCTACGGCACGCCGCTATACGTCCTCGACGAACAGCACCTTCGCGACCGCGCCCGCCGGTATCTGGCCGCTTTTCGCGCGGTTGCGCCCAAGTGCGAGTTGACCTTCGCCTCGAAGGCGAACAGCACCCTCGCCGTGGTGGCGATCATGGCCGAGGAGGGCTGCCTGATCGACGTGGCGAGCGAGGGGGAGCTTCGCGCGGCGCTCACGGCCGGCGTACCGGCTTCGCGCGTTCACCTGCACGGCAACAACAAGAGTCGCCGCGAACTGGAGTACGCCTTCGAGGTCGGCGTCAACCAGATCGTGGTGGACAACTTCATGGAGATCGAGGCGATCCGCGGCCTGGCGTTTGCCGCCGCGCGGCCTTGCCCCGACCTGCTTCTGCGGCTGGCGCCGGGGGTGGACCCGGTCACCCACGCCAAGATCAGCACCGGCCAGGCGGACACGAAGTTCGGCTTCAACGTGGCCGACGGCTCCGCGGAGGAGGCCTTGGTGCGGTGCATGGCGTATGGCCTACCGGTGAAAGGGCTTCACTGCCACGTCGGCTCGCAGCTTGTGGACCCCGAGGCGCAGCGCTCCGGCGGCGAGGTGCTGGCGGCTTTCGCCGTGGAGATGAAGCACAAGCACGGCTTCGCGACTGAGGTGCTGAACGTGGGCGGCGGGCTTGGCATCCACTACACCGACGAGGACGACCCGATGGCGGTGGAGGAGTTCTGCCGTCTGATCGTCGAGCCGATCCGGGAGGCGCTGAAGGGAAGCGGGCTGGACCCGGTTCTCGTGCAGGAGCCCGGGCGGTGGCTGGTCGGCGAGTCGGGCGTGACGCTTTACACCGTGGGCGTGGTGAAGACCGTGCCGGCCTCGAACGGCGCCAAGCGTACCTACGTGGTGGTGGACGGTGGGCTGAGCGACAACCCGCGCCCGACCATGTACGGTAGCCTGTACACCCTGCGCTGCGTGCCGGCCGAAGGGAAGCAGGCATCCGAGGAAACGCAGACCGTTACCGTTAGCGGCAGGCACTGCGAGACCGACCGGCTGTTTGCGGACGTCCAGTTGCCGGCGAACGTCTCGGATAGGGATATGCTGCAGGTGCTTTGCACCGGCGCCTACAACAGCGCCATGGCGAGCAACTACAACCGGTTCACTCGGCCGGCGACGGCGATGCTGCTGGCCAAGGGCGGGCACACGCTGGTTCAGCGCCGCGAGACCTGGGACGAGATGTTCGCTCGCGAAACCAATCCGTTTTCCTAGTAGGGCTTATCGAACAGCCCGGGGCGCCTGATGAAAGACCCGACCCAAACCGTCCTCATGCTGATCGCCGTGTTCGTGTCGATCGGCTTCCACGAGTTCGCCCACGCCAAGATGGCGGATATGGCGGGCGATCCGACCCCGCGCCTGCAGGGAAGGGTGACGCTCAACGTTTTCAAGCACTTGGACCCCGTGGGCTCGATGATGATCATCCTCAGCAGCCTTGCGGGGTTCGGCTTCGGATGGGGCAAGCCGGTGATGGTGGACCCGCGCAAGATGCGCAACCCCCGATGGGACGACTTCTGGTGCGCCGCGGCCGGCCCGATCAGCAACCTGATCCAGGCGCTCGTCTACGCGATCGTCCTGCGCTTGCTCATCATGTTCCACGTGCCGATCGGCGGGGCGATCGGGGATTTCCTGGCGATCGCGATGATCGTGAACCTCAGCCTGATGACGTTCAACCTGCTTCCGCTCGGGCCTCTCGACGGGCACTGGATCATCGGGCACCTGCTGCCCAGCCACACCGCCCGGGCGAAGTGGTTCTTCTTCAACGCCCGGTACGGCGGGTTGATCCTGCTCGCGATGGTGTTCTTTGGGCAGAACCTGATCGGCGCGATCCTTGGGCCGGTTATCACCGGGATGCTTCGGTTCATGCTGGGCCGCTAGGCGGTCCGGTTTTCGGCTTGGCGGCGCGCCGAGTCGCCTACGAATGGCCCGGTCGCGCCTCGGCCTGCGCCTTGTCCTTCGGACCGGCCTTCTTGTAGGGGCGATTCGCAAATCGCCCCGATCCCAAACGACGGTCGTCCTGTGGCCCCGCAGCGGGTCCGTTTCCCTTGCTCGGAATGGTATGGGAGCGGGTCCACGAGCCGCCCGCGCGTTCGGACTATGCAACCCGTTCCCGCCGGCCACGACGTCCTCCCCCTCCGCTTGCGGAGGGGGTGCAGGGGGAGGCGCAAGCCCAGGAGTCTGGCGTGCCCGTTGTCCTTCGGACCGGGGTGCAAAAGACATCACCCCGGCCACCCAACGCCCAAGCGTGTCATCCCGAACCGAAGGTGAGGGATCTCGGTCGCGTCCTCGTTCGGCATGGCTGATGTAGGGGCGATTCACGAATCGCCCCATCGCCACCCAACCGCGCAAACGGAAGCCCGTTGCGACGCGAAATCCCGGCGCATGGCGTTGACGATGGCCATTCACCACCCGACCGCGCAAACGGAAGGCCGTTGCGACGCGGCGACGGGACCGCCTATGGTTTGGCGCGCTGGTAGACGCGAACGTAATCGATCTCGTACCGCTGGGGGTAGGCGGCCGGGTCGACGCCCTGGGCGCCGCCCCAGGTTCCGCCGATGGCGAGGTTGATGAGCAGGTACATGCGCCGGTCGTACGTCCACTTCTGTGGGCCCGAATAGGGGAGCGTGAAGTACTTCTTGTCGTCCACGTACCAGTCGATCGCCTTCGGCGACCACTCGATGGCGTATACGTGGAAGGCGTCGCAGCAGTCCGGGACCTTGAGCGATCCGCCGGAACTCCAATGCCCCTTCTCCAGGTCGATGCCGTGCGCCGTGCCGTAGATCTCCCCGCGGCTGAACGCCACGTGCTCCATGATGTCGATCTCGCCGCAGCGCGGCCAACCGACCTGGTCGATATCCTCGCCCATCATCCAGATGGCCGGCCAAGCTCCCGAGCCGCTCGGCAGCTTCGCCCGGACCTCGACGCGCCCATACTGGAAGGCGAACTTGCCCTTCGATATGACGCTGGCCGCGGTGTAGTCGGAGCCCTCGTGGGCCTCCTTGCGGCCCTCGATGACCAACACGCCCTTCTCGACGCGGGCGTTCTCCTTGCGGGCCCGGGTGTAGTACTGCAACTCCTGGTTGCGCATCTTGCCGACCTCGTAATCCCATTTCTTGGGGTCGGGCAGACCGGCGCGGGTGAACTCGTCTCCCCATATGAGCTTCCATCCCTCGAGCGCGGGGGGCGTTTGAGACGTCGTTGCGGAGGCGGCCAAGACGGCGGCAAGCGTTACAAAAAGCATGGTTTGACCTCTGGCGTACGTTATCCCATAGCGGGCCCAAAAGGATAGCGGCTCGCGCCTCGACCGGTGGTGACGGCC
>CAZIIS010000096.1:0-10601 GCA_964539295.1 uncultured Fimbriimonadaceae bacterium
GCCTGCCGTGGTGGCTTCTGCGCTACCCCGGCATGCAGGTCCGCACGCGCAACCTGCAGTACCTGGCCGCCGTGCGCAGCTATCTGCTTGAGGTCGGGCGCGAGCTCGGCCCGTTGCAGGTCACCAAGGGCGGGCCGATCGTGATGGTCCAGGTCGAGAACGAGTACGGCAGCTACGGCTCCGACCGCGAGTACATCGGCGCGGTGCGGGACATGCTCGTGGAGGGCGGGTTCGAAGTGCCGCTCTTCACCTGCGATGGGCCGTCGCAGCTCAGCAACGACGTTCGCAAGGACATCTTCTGCGCGGTGAACTTCGGCGGAGACCCGACCGGCGGGTTCCAGGCGCTCCGCAAGATCCGCCCGACCGGGCCGCTGATCTGCAGCGAGTTCTACCCGGGCTGGTTCGACAGCTGGGGCTCCGGCCACCACACCGGTTCGACCGAGGGCGTGGTGCGCGACCTTGAGGCGATGCTGAAGCTGCGGGCCTCCTTCAGCATCTACATGGCACACGGCGGCACGTCGTTCGGGTTCTCGGCCGGCGCGAACTGCCCGCCGTTCTCCCCGCAGACCACCAGTTACGACTACGACGCTCCGATCTCGGAGGCGGGCTGGGACACGCCGAAGTTCCATGCCCTGCGCGCGATGTTCTCGCGGTATCTGAACCCGGGCGAGAGGCTGCCGGCCGTGCCGGCGCGCAACCCGGTGATCGAGGTTCCCACGGTCGCCCTTGACGAGTCGGCGCCGCTCGTGCCGACCAACGCGCGCGGCCTGTCCAACAACACGCCGCTCACGTTCGAGGCGCTCGGGCAGAGCCTGGGGTGCGTGGTCTACCGCACGGTGCTTACGGCGGGGCCGGCGGGCCGCGTGGTCGTCAGCGACCTGCACGACTACGCGCTCGTAACCGTGGACGGCAAGCGCGTGGCGGTGCTCGACCGGCGGCGGGGGCAGGGCTCCTTCAAGCTGCCCGCGCGCAAGAAGCCCGTGCAGCTCGACATCCTGGTCGAGGCGATGGGACACGTGAACTACGGCGGCCACATCCACGACCTGAAGGGCATCACTAAAAAGGTCGAGTGGGAGGTCGACGGGACGCGCAAAGAAATCACCGGCTGGGCGATGATCAAGCTGCCGCTGAACGACAAGCAGATCGGGAGCCTTTCCTTCGGCAAGGCCGGCGCGGGGGCGCCGGCGTTCTACCGCGGCTCGTTCACGCTCAAGGCGACCGGCGACACCTTCCTGGACATGTCCAGTTGGGGCAAGGGCGCGGTCTGGGTGAACGGCCATAACCTTGGGCGGTTCTGGAACATCGGACCCCACCAGACGCTGTACCTACCCGGCCCGTGGCTTCGCAAGGGCAAGAACGAGGTGATCGTGCTGGAACTGCTTGGGGCGAGCAAGCGCGAGGTGCGCGGCCTGAAGCTGCCGATCCTCGACGCGCCGAAGGCGGAGCCCGCCGTAACCCACCGCAAGCCGGGGCAGTCGCTCGACCTCTCCGGCAGTCGGCCGGTGGCGTCGGGCGTCTTCTCGTCCGGTTCGGGCTGGAAGCAGGTGCGCCTTTCAAAGCCGATCACGGCGCGGTTCGTGTGCCTGGAGGCGCTCTCCTCGCAGGGGGACGACGCCTACACGTCGCTGGCGGAACTGGCGGTGCTCGGACCGAACGGCAAACCGCTCCCCAACGACGACTGGAAGGTGGTGTACGCCGACAGCGAGGAGGTCTCCTCCGACGCGAACGACGCGGGCGCCGCGATCGACGGCAGCCCGGACACGATATGGCACACGCAGTGGGGCTCCGCGTCGCCCAAGCATCCCCACGCGATCGTGGTGGACCTGGGCCGCGAGCAGCGGATCTCCGGCTTCTCCTGCCTGGCCCGGTCGGACGGACCGAACGGCCGGATCAAGGAGTACCGGTTCTACGCCTCGCCGAAGGCGTTCGCGGGGTTGTGGTAGGCGGCCTCGCGCGGAGCGCAACGCCGGGGACGTAACGTCTGTATAGTGTCTATATATGGGGCCCGAACAGCACGACGTCGGCGCCGAGAGGATGACCGAGGACGAGATGCGGGAGGTCTTGGCGCTTCAGGCTGAGATGCTCGAAAAGGAGCAGCAGTTGCAGCAGCAACAGAGCTTGGAGCCGTCGGTCGGCGACGTGTCCTCGGTGCTGTCGCTGCCTGAGGAACGCGTGGCGATGCTGCTCGCGGAGGTCCGCCGGCGCCGCGCCGATGCGCTGCAAGCGGCAGACGAGCGGATCCGGCAGGCCTTCGAGACGGGGCGACCCGCGAACGTCGCCCCGCCTGCTCAGCAGGACTTCTATCAGGAGGAGGTCTATTACCGGCGGACCACGGCGTCAAGTCCCGCCTCGACTGTCGTTGCGCTGATCATCTTCGGTGTTGTCGCTCTCATCGTAATCAGCATGTTCGTGGCGTTCGAGCGACGGACGAACGCGCAGATGGAGAGCTGGCCGGGACCGCAGTTCCCGCGAATGGGCTTCGGGCCTCCAAGGGTGCGGTAGGCTTTCGCCGGTCGACCCAGGGTTCCACGTAATGCTGGGTCCTTCTGGACGCCAAAAGGTGGCTGGCCAAGGGTAAAATGGATTTCCAGTCGGGATGTGGCTCAGCTTGGTAGAGCGCTGCGTTCGGGACGCAGAGGTCGCTGGTTCGAATCCAGTCATCCCGACCATTTTCGTTTATGGCCCCCGCATTCGGCGCGGAGCCGAGGGCTAGGCAATGAAGGTACAGCCCTACTTCCCGGAACCGGTATCGGTACCCGACAACGTTGCGGAGAAGCCGTATGCGGTGCGGCTCGCCTTTATCCGCAAGGTCGTCGGTTGGCACTTGGCCAGCGCGGCGGCCGTCGCGTGCGTGGTGGCGTTCGTCCCCTCTCCCCTCTCTCCGCTCGCGTGCGTGTTGGCGCTCGCTGCCTCCCTGTTGTTCCTGAGCGCGGAGCGGCAGTTGGCGAGGAGCCCCCGGGGCGACGACATGTTGAGCCTGCTGGTGCTTCCCGCCGTGGTCCTGTTCCTTGGCTGGTGCCTCCGGGCGGCCGAGCGCGCCGGCGTCGCGGTGTGGCCGCTTGGCGTGGCGGTACTGTTCGGCGCGCTGTACACCATGTTGTGCGGCCGGGATTTCAGCTTCACGGGGCGGTTCGCGCTGTGCCTGATGGCCACGATCGCGGCGGTGTTGGGCGCGGCGGCGACCAGTCTGTTGGACTGGGGGCAGGTCCCGTCCTCTATCGTGTGTTGCGCGGCGCTGCAGTTCTTCCTGGACTACGACTTGGCGGCGCTCCTGCGTCGACGCCGGGTGGACCAGGTTCCGGCCGCGGTCGCGGACCTCTACCGGGACGTTCTGAACTTCCTCAGCTACTCGGTGCGGGTGGCGCAGCACTGGCGGCGGTTCCGCTTCTTCTAGCGGGGCCGGTCAGCGCTTTCCGAAGCGTTTCTTCCACTCGTCCAGCTTGAGCAGCGCCTCGACCGGCGTGAGGGCGTTCACGTCGAGCGCCTTGAGCTCGCTGAGCATCGCGGGGTCCTCGGCCTCGAAGAGGGTGAACTGCACGTTGCCCATCCCGGGGCGCACCGCCTCGACCGGCCGCTCGGACTGTTCGAGGTCGGCCAGCACCTCCTCGGAGCGGCGGAGCACCGGCGGGGGCACCCCCGCCATCCGCGCCACATGGACGCCGTAGCTGCGGTCGGTGCCGCCCGGCAACACCCGGTGCGTCCAGACGACCTGGTCGCCCACCTCCTCCACGCTGACGCGGAAGTTGGCCACCGATGGGATCTGGTCGGCGATGGCGTTGAGCTGGTGGTAGTGAGTGGCGAACAGCGTCTTGGCGCCGATCGCCGCCAGGTATTCGACCATGGCCCAGGCGATGGCCAGGCCGTCGAAGGTGCTGGTGCCGCGCCCCACCTCGTCGAGGATGATCAGACTCCGCTCCGTGGCGTTGTTCATGATGTTGGCGCTCTCCACCATCTCCACCATGAAGGTGCTCTGCCCGAGCGCCAGCTCGTCCTTGGCGCCGATGCGGGTGTAGATGCGATCGCACAGCCCCATGCGGCAGCTCTCCGCCGGGACGAAGGAGCCCATCTGCGCCATCAGCGCGATGAGCGCAACCTGCCGCAGGTAGGTGGACTTGCCGCTCATGTTGGGGCCGGTGAGCACCACCAGCCGCGTGCCGCCGTCGAGCGAGACGTCGTTCGGCACGAAGGCGGAGCCGTACGCCTCGACCACCGCGTGGCGTCCTCCGCGCACGTCCAGCACGTCCTCCTCGGCGAGTTCGGGCCGCACGTAGCGCCGGTGAACGGCGACGTCGGCCAGGCACGCCAGCACGTCGATCTCGGCGATGGCGCGGGCGGTCTTAAGCAGCGGCGCCGCCTGGTCGGCGACCCGCGTGCGCAGCCTGCCGAACAGCTCGGTCTCGAGGGCGGCCGCCTTCTCCTCGGCGCCGAGCACCGCGGACTCGTGCTCCTTGAGTTCGGCGGTGATGTAGCGCTCGGCGTTGGCGGTCGTCTGCTTGCGGATGTAATGCTCGGGAACCTGGTCGGCCAGCGCGCGGCCGACCTCCAGGTAGTAGCCGAAGACCGAGTTGTAGCCGACCTTGAGCCGGTCGATCCCGGTGGCTTGGCGCTCGCGCTGCTCCAGTTCGACCATGTATTGCTTGCCGTTGCGGCTCAGGTCGTGCAGCTTGTCCAGCTCAAGGTCGTAGCCGGGCTGGAAGATGCCGCCCTCGCGAACGCTGTGCGGCGGGTCGGGGGCGAGCGCCTTCTTCAGGTGAAGGGCCAACTCCGAGTGGTCGGCGAGTTGGGCGCGAAGCTCCTGCAGCCGCCCGAGCGCGACCTTGCGCAACTCGTCGTCCAGTTCGGGAAGGGCAAGGAGCGAATCGCGCAGCGCGGCCATGTCCCTGGGGCCGGCGAGGCCGGTGGCGGCGCGCGAGACCAACCGCTCGATGTCGCTGAACTTGCGCAGCACGTCGCGCAGGTCGCCGCGCGTCAGGGCGTGCTCGGTCAGGCGTCCGACGGCGTCGTGGCGCCTCCGGATCGCCTCGATCTCCAGCAGCGGCTGCTCCATCCATCGGCGCAACATGCGCGAGCCCATCGGCGTGACGGTCTCGTCAAGCACCGAAAGCAGCGTGTAGCGCCGGGAGCCGTCGGCGATGTTCTGGGTGAGTTCGAGGCTGCGCCGCGCGGATGGGTCGAGCTTGAGGAACGAGTCGACCGAGTAGGTGCTGAGGGTGTCGACGTGAGATAGGTTCAGGCCGTTGGTGCGAGCGTAGCTGAGGACCATCGAGGCGGCCACGATGGCGCCGGCGGCGCCGTCGCACCCGTAGCCCCGGAGGTTGGCGACGCCGAAGTGGCCGAGCAACTCGCGCTCGGCGCGGTCCGGCGCGGGCGGAAGAGCCGAGCTGACCGCCACCCCCAGGCCGGAGTGAGCGAGGTCGCCCAGGTTGGCCTCGCTGGGCGGCACGAGCAGCTCGGCGGGCTGAAGCCGCGCCAGCTCCTGTAGCAGCCGGTCGCCAAGCTGATCGCCCTGGAACTCGGTGACGAGGAACTCGCCGGTGGAGGGGTCGAGCGTGGCCAGCCCCGCGCGGCCGTCCAGCACGCAGAACGCCGCAAGGAAGTTGTTGGAGCCCGACTGCAGCATCGAGTCCTCGACCACGGTGCCGGGTGTGAGCACGCGGGTCACCTCGCGCCGGACGAGCCCCTTGGCCTTCTTGGGGTCCTCGACCTGGTCGCAGAGCGCCACCTTGTGCCCGGCCTCGAGCAGGCGCGCCAGGTACTTCTCGACCGAGTGGAACGGCACTCCTGCCATCGGAATGCGCCCGTTCGCCTTGTCTTCGCGGCCCGTCAAAGTGATGTCGAGAACCGAAGCGGCCGTTTGCGCGTCTTCCCCGTAAAACTCATAAAAGTCGCCGACTCGCATCGCCACGAGCACCCCAGGGTGAGCCTGCTTGGCCCTCTGGTACTGCTGGAGCATGGGAGTCTGCGATCGCACAACGTGAGTATGAAAGATGCGGCCGCGGCAGTGCGGCGCCGGATCGGGCCGGGCGGGACGCCCGCGCTGGTATCCTGGCGCCGGGCAGCGACGCCGCGAGGTGAGGACCAATGGACGAACGGATGGAGATGGCCCGGCACATAGACGGCAGCGAAGCGGTGGTGGACACGGAGTTCATCAAGCTGGTGTTCCAGCACGGCCACCCGCAGGAGGTGGGCATCAACGGCTGTCGAATCGAGGACGTCATCGACGTGCTGATGGACAAGCTGCACAAGTTCCAGAGCCGGGAACTGGCCTGCGAAGAGAACTCCACGGCGCTCTACCACCTGGACATGGCGCGGGAGGCGCTTCGGCTGCGGCGCAGGCGGCGCGAGCAGCAGGGTGTGCTTGGCATGAACGTGGTCCACAAGGCCAAGTAGATCAACCGAGCGACCGCTTGCTGCGGGTGCGCTGGAGCTCGCCGCCGATGCTGCGACGGTCGAGCAGATCGAGCGAGATGTCGATCAGCTCCTTGGCTTCGTCGGGCGTGCTTGCGCCGGCGACCACCATGTCCTGGTCGCGGATCGTGGTCCAGACGAACGCCAGGCCCACGGGCGGTTGAAGGCGGCCCGCGGCCAGCGGCTTGATCGTCATCACGGGCTTCTTGGCCTCCTGGATGATCCGCATCACCCAGTCGATTTCCACCTGCATGAGGAAGCCGGCGGCGTTGTAGATCTGGATGTACGTCTCGACGTCCGCTCCGGTTCGGTCGGCGTAGACGACCGCCTCGGGCATGTGGGTGGAGAGGCCGGGGATCATGCCCCGCTCGCGGATCAAGCCGGTGTAGCGGTCGATGTCGCGGATCACCTCGTCGCGGCGATCGATGAGCGCGTCGGTTACGCACTGATGGGGCATGCAGAAGGTGGCGCCCGCCGCCTTGCATGCGTCGAACACCGCCTCGGGCTCCTCGTCGGGCGGCCCACCGGGTTTCAAGTTGAAGCTGGGGGTGAGGATGTGGATCAGGCGCCGACCGGTCGCATCCTCGGCGCGGCGAACTGCCTCGGTCATCGGACCGCCGAGGTCGGGCCCGATCATGGCGTCCACGCCCGCGTTCATAAAGGCCTCGAGCACCGCGGCCACGCGCTCCGGGCCCTGGAGTTCGCGGATGAACCGGTCTTTGGCCAGGCTGATGTGCGAGTAGCCGCGGAACCAGTTGGTGCCGATGACAAGCCGGGGCATCGAGACGCCGCCGACCGTGGTCCGGGGGAAGTTCGCCATTGTCTTCCTGCGTTCGGAATCGCTTCGAGTAGTGTGCCACGGATCCGGGCGGCTCCGCCCGGATCCGCGTCGCGTCGCCTTAGCGCGGGGTGAAGTCGGTGTCCGGCTTCACCTTGCGGCAATAGGCGGCCATCAGGCGCGCCGTGTTCTCGACGTCGGTCAGCGAGAGCAGTTCGCACGGCGTGTGCATGTAGCGCAGCGGCACGCCGATCAGGCCGGTGGCCATGCCCGCTCGGTTGACCTGCATGGCGTTGGCGTCGGTTCCGGTGCCGCCGGGGGCGACGTCGACCTGGTACGGAATCCCCTCATCCTTGGCGGCCTCGATCGTGAGGTCGTAGCAGATCGGGTTGATGTTGGCGCCGCGCGTCACCGTCGGGCCCTTGCCCAGGTCGCAGCGGCCGTAGCGCTCCTTGCTGACGCCCGGGTGGTCGATGGCGAACTCCACGTCCACGGCCAGGCCCGTTTGCGCGTCGATGCCGAATGCCGAGGTCTTGGCGCCGCGGAGGCCGACCTCCTCCTGCACGGTGGCGACGGCGTAAACGCCGACCTTCGGGTCCAGACCGCCGTCCTGCGCGAGCAGGCGCAGCGCCTCGGCCACGACGAACGAACCGACCTTGTCGTCGAAGCCGCGCGCGGCGGCGCGGTCGCCCATGAGATGCTCGAACTCGTACTGGAAGGTCACGCAGTCGCCCAGCGAGATGACCTCCTCGACCTCTTCGCGGGAGGAGGCTCCGATGTCGATCCAGAGGTCGTGCAGATCGGGCTTCTTGTCGCGCTCGCTGGCCTCGAGCAGGTGGATCGGCTTGCGGCCGATGACGCCGGGCACGCGCTGCTTGCCGTGCACCCACACGCGCTGCCCGACCGGGATGACGGAGTCGTGACCGCCGATTCCGCGAAAGAACAGCATGCCCTCGTCATTGACATAGTGGATGATAAAGCCGATCTCGTCCATGTGGCCGGCGAGCATCACCTTCATCTCCGCGTCGGGGTTGAGCACGGCGGAGACGTTGCCGTGGACGTCGGTGTTCACTTGGTGGGCGAAAGCGCCGGTGTAGGCGCGGTAGACGTTGGCCGCAGGTACCTCAAAGCCGCTCGGCGATGGAGCGTTGACAAGCTCCTTCAAAAAGTCTAGGGATTCGGGACGCATGGGGGGAGAATACCGCCGTCGCGCGGCGCAAGGCGAGGGCGTCTATACTGGGCTGCAAACGGGTGCCATATCATGATTACGGTGCTTGCTCTGTGCCTTTTGCTGTCGGTTCCGGTGACGCCTTACCAGGAGGTGACGCGGCTGGACGAGGTCGGCACGTACCGCGTGGGTTGGGCCTACCGGGGGAAGGAGCCGCACACCTTCGCCGAGGGGTGGACCGGAGGTTTCGACGATGCGACCGGGGTGGCGTACCAGGGCGAGGGGCGCGTAAACGGCCGAGATGCGACGCTCCTTCATTGCCCTTGGCGGAACGGTACCGGCGTGGCGTTCCAGGAGTACCGCGTGGCGCTGCCCGCCGGGCGCAAGGCGGCGTTGCGCGGCGCCACCTCGATGCGCGGCGATGCCGTCGGGAAATCCGACGGCGCGACGTTCCGGGTCTTCGCCGACGGGCAAAGGCTGCTGGAAGTGCACCGGGTGGACGCGGCGTGGCAAGACTTCGACTTCGACCTGTCGAGGTGGGCCGGCCGAGAGGTGACGTTGCGGTTCGAGACCGATCCCGGCCCGAGGAACAACCCCAACTTCGACTTCTCGCTGTGGGGCGCCCGAGAGCTTGTGGTGGAGGGTTTGCCGAAGGCCACGGCGCCCTTGCCGCCGATCGTGGAGCCCGACCTGAAGCGGTTGGCGCCAACCGTGAACGGAGGCGTCGTACCCCGGATGGGAAGCGGCGTGACGCACAAGGTGACGGTGCAGGGCGAAACCGGCACGCTGGCGTGCGGTTCAACCAATGGGTTAATCGCCTACCGATGGAGCGTGCCGGAGTCCGGCGACGGACCTCTGGGGGCGATCGTCGCCCAGGCAAGAACCAAAGGCGGCAAGTCGTCTTCCGTGCCGGTGGCGCGAGGAGCCCGCATCGAGTGGGTCGGCCCAGCGGAGAGGCTATCGAGCCAGATGACGAAGGGCGCCGATGGCGCGCCCGCGCTCGTTTCGAAGTACCGCGTGGGCGGCCAGGCCGCGACGCTCAAGGTGGTGGGCCGCGTGCAGCAGGGGAGCCTGGTGCTCGAGGCCTCGTGCGACAAACCGGTCGTGAAGTCGATCGCCTTCGGCGGTTTCGGCCCGACGATGTTCCGGAAGGTGATGACCACTCCGTTCTACTCCGGAAGGGTGGACCACCTGCCGAGGGAGGGGCTGTTCGTGAACGCGCTTTTGGACTGGACCTCGTCGAACGCCTCGTCGCACGACGGCCTTTCGGCGACCTACGGGGCGCTGACCGACGGGTCCCGGAACCTGCTCCGCGAGACCGCGGTGTTCGCCATGGCCTGGTCGCTGCCCGAGGTGTTGCCGAACATCCCGAACCCGGCCTCCGACGCGGCAAGCGTGGGCAAGAGGACGGTGCTCGACGTGTGGGGCGGGCAGTATCGGGACATCGCCAAGCGGTTGGAGGCGGTCCACGCGTACGGCGTTCGCGACGCCGTGGTGCTGATCCACTACTGGCAGCGCGACGGATACGACAACGGCCTGCCGAACCACTACCCGGCCCGGGAGGAGCTGGGCGGGGAGGAGGGGATGAAGGCGCTAACGGCCACGGCGCGGCGGCTCGGGTTCCTGATCGGGCTGCACGAAAACTACGTGGACTACTACCCGAACTGCGATCGGTTCGACGAGCGGGACGTGTCGCTGGATTCGGAGGGCAAGCAGGTCCTCGCTTGGTTCAACCCGGGCACGAAGATCCAGTCGTTCGGGGTGCAGCCAAACGCCATGCTGCCCCTGGCCCGCACGCAATCGCCGGAGATCCACCGGCGGTACGGCACGACGGCCTGCTTCCTGGACGTGCACTCGGCGGTGCCGCCGTGGTTCCACGTGGACTTCCGCGCGGGGATGCCCGGCGCGGGCACGTATCGGCGGGTGTGGCAGTCGCACCGCGACCTCTGGGCGTACGAACGCGCGACCCATGGCGGGCCGGTGTTCGGCGAGGGCTACAACCACTGGTATTGGAGCGGGCTGCTGGACGGGGCCGAGGCGCAGTTCGGCGCCGGCTGGCCGTCCAACACGGGGATGACCGCCCCACTGGCGGTGGAGTTCGATCTGCTGAAGATCCACCCGCTGCAGGCCAACCACGGGATGGGCTACTACGAGCGCTGGTGGGACAAACCCGAATGGGATGGGCTGGCGCCGATCGCAGTGCTCGACCGGTACCGCCTGCAGGAGGTGGCCTACGGCCGCGTGCCG
>CAZIIS010000097.1:0-10593 GCA_964539295.1 uncultured Fimbriimonadaceae bacterium
GGAGGCGAGCATTCGCGGAAGGACAACGTTTGTTTCGGCCCATCGCCGCCGCCCCGGGCCAGGCCACGGCCGAGCATTTCCCCCTCCGTAGCCGAAGGCGTACGGAGGGGGTGTAGGGGGAGGCCCGTATTCGCTCGCCGGCGTCTTCGGCAAAGGAGGGCCGCGCCCCGAGGGGCTTCGACCTAACCTCTATCCCCCTGGCCCCCTTTCCCCTGCGGCGCGGTTGGCCGTTCCGTCCGAATGTGGGAGGGCCGCAAGGGAAAGGGGGACCAGCCAGCCCGGTCTTGGGTGTCATCCCCAGCCCCCGGTTCGTCGACGGAGGCCTGGGCGCCATGCGAAAAGACATTGATGCAAAACCGCAAAACAACCGTATCATCCAACTAGCTGCGGCGTATATCGCAAGCGGCCGGTCGACTTCAGCGATAGGGTGTAGGCGTATGGGAGCAAAGCGGTTGGCGTTCACGCTGATCGAGCTGATGACGTGTATCGCCGTCATGCTCGTGGTCATGGCCCTGTTATTGCCGGCGGTCGCGCGCTCGAAGCGCGAGGGGTACAAGGCGGACGCCACGGCGAAGCTGCACAACGTCGGCGCGGCGCTGTTGATGTACCAAGACCACAGCGAAGGTTGGCCGCTCTACACGCTCGACCCGCTTTTCGACGCGGGTTATATTAGGGATCCGAACTACTTGTTGATGCGGGCGGTCGACCCCTACCCTCAGGGCTATGCGAAGGCCCGGCACGAATGCCAAACCTCCCTCAAGGAGGACCGGCTGGATGTGCCTTTGCGGCGGACCTCGTTCGACGACATCTTCCGCTTCGACGGGTGGGGCAAGAAGGTTACGCAGGTGCATCTTGCGGCCCTGATGCAGCACGATCCGAACCCGGGACTCGTCGCGATTCGCGTGTTCGGCGAGGACGTCAAGCGTTCGTCCTCGTGCAATTGCGCGAACGTCCGCCTCATGGGGTCGACGATCCGGGTTCGGATGGACGGTTCGGTCAAGCGCGGGCACTACCACGACGTCAACCCCAAGACGGGGCGGTACTGGTACTGCCACGAGGCCGTCTTCACCGACCTGCCGCCGAAGGACGTGTGCTTTTCCTGGGTTGAACCTGCGCCCAATCCGCCAGACGGCGGGTGCCGATGAAGGCCCGCCAAAGCCGGAACCAACGCGGCATGCTGGGAGAGAAGAGGGGGTGGTAGCCCGGACGGGACTTGAACCCGCGACCTCCGCCTTGAAAGGGCGGCATCCTAAACCACTAGACGACCGGGCCACGTAGCTCACCTATTTTAACCCAACGCCCAGGCTTTTCGGTGAAAAGCGTCCTACGGTCCCGCCGCAAACAAATGCCCGCTCTGGAGGGTTACATCCGCTCGCCGTTTTGGCTAGACTCCAGGCATGGGCATCGGTCTAGCCTTTGCGATGATGGTCGCCTCGTCTGCCGGCCAACCCGCTGTGCACGTCGCCGGACTCATGTGCGAGTACCAAGCGAACCCGCTCGGCATCGACGTCCGCCGGCCGCGCCTATTCTGGCGGATGGAGTTGACCGACCCCGCGCAGCGCGGGCAGCGGCAGACCGCCTACCGGGTGCTCGTCGCCAGCAGCCCCGAGCGGCTCGCCAAGGACCGCGGCGACCTGTGGGACTCGGGCAAGGTCGAGAGCAACCAGTGCGCGCACGTGCACTACGCCGGCAAACCGCTGAAGTCCGGCATGCCGGTCTGGTGGAAGGTCCGCGTGTGGGACGCCGCGGGCAAGGCCTCCGCCTGGAGCGAAACCGCCACTTGGTCGATGGGTCTGCTGCGCCCCGCGGACTGGAAGGGCGAGTGGATCGGCGCCCCGCGCAAGGGCCCGAACCCGGCGCTCTTCATGGTCGATTGGATCTGGTACCCGGAGGGTGAACCGACCGTTGATGCGCCGGTGGGCAAGCGGTGGTTCCGCCGGACCGTGGACCTGCCGAAGGACGCCTCGGTCTCCTCGGCCGAACTGGTGGTCTCGGCCGACGACGCCTTTGCGGCCTACGTGAACGGCGAGTACGTCGCCCGAAGCACCCGCGCAGGCGTGGAGGAATGGCGCAGCCCGGCCGTCGTCGACCTGGCCGGCAAACTGAAGCCCGGCCCGAACGTGGTGGCGATCGAGGTGGAGAACGTGGGCGGAGCGAGCCGCAACCCCGCCGGCCTGATCGCCAACGTGCGTGCGGCGCTCGAGGGCGGTAAGGTGGTCGAGGTCGGGACCGACTCCTCCTGGCGATGTGCAGACGCACCCGCGGACGGGTGGCAGGCGCTCGGCTTCGACGATGCCGGCTGGGTCGAAGCCAAGGTGCTCGGCCGCAACGGCGCCGAGCCCTGGGGCGCCGTGACGCCCAACCCTGCGGCGCTCGAACCCGCACCGATGCTGCGCAAGGCGTTCGCCGCCCGAAAGGGCGTGCGCCGCGCGACCGCCTACGCGTGTGGGCTGGGGCTCTACGAGCTCTACCTGAACGGCCGGAAGGTCGGCGACCGGGTGCTCGAACCCGACTTCACGCGGTACGACAAGCGCGTGCTCTACGCTACGTTCGACGTGACGCAGGACGTGAAGGCGGGCAAGAACGCGCTGGGCGTGGTTCTCGGCAACGGCTTCTACAACCAGGCCGCGCGCGACGCCTGGCTCTTCGAGCGGGCGATCTGGCGCGACCTGCCCAAGGCCCGCGTGCAGTTGTGCATCGAGTACGAGGACGGCACGCAGGAGGTCGTGGCAAGCGACGGCTCGTGGCGGCTTGCCACCGGCCCCACACAGAAGGACGCCGTGCGGCAGGGCGAGTGGTACGACGCGCGCCTGGAGCTTCCCGGTTGGGCGACCGCCGGCTTCGACGACTCGAAGTGGGCGAAGGCGTCGGTCGTCCCTGCACCGGCCGGTGCGCTGAAGGCCGGCGGCGCGCCGCCGATCAAGGTGATGCAGACCATCCGGCCGGTGAAGCTGAGCGAGCCCAAGCCCGGCGTTTTCATCTTCGACCTGGGGCAGAACATCGCCGGCTGGGCGCAGATCCGCGTTCAGGGCCCCGCCGGCACGACCGTCAAGCTGCGGTACGCCGAGCGGCTTCACCCGGATGGCACGCTGGACCAGGCGGGCATCGCCAACCTGGTGTTCGACCCGTGGTTCCAGACCGACGTCTATGTGCTGACGCTGAAGATTGGAACGAACCCGGCGCAGCTGCTGAAGGGCGCGGGGCAGGAGGTGTGGGAGCCGCGCTTCGCGTTCCACGGCTACCAGTACGTCGAGGTGACCGGCTGGCCCGGCACGCCCACCCTGGACAGCCTGGTCGGGCGCGTGGTGCACACCGCGTTCGACTCGGCGGGCTCGTTCGAATGCTCGAACCAGTTGCTGAACGACATCCAGCGCCTGACGCTCTGGTCGTACCGGGGCAACTACGTCGGTCACCCGACCGACTGCCCGCAACGCGAGAAGAACGGCTGGACTGGAGACGCCCACCTCGCCGCCGAGCAGGCTATGTATAACTGGTTTAACCCGGCGGCTTATACAAAATGGATGGAAGACTTCTGGGACGAGCAGAAGCCGAACGGCTCGCTGCCGGGCATCGTTCCTACTCCCGGCTGGGGCTACGCGTGGGGGAACGGGCCTGCCTGGGACAGCGCCTACGTGCTCATCCCTTGGTACCTCTACCTTTACGAGGGGGATGTGTCGATCCTCGAACGCCACTTCGCCCGCATGAAGCGCTACGTGGACTACCTGGAGGAGGGATCGAAGGACCTGATCGTCAGCATCGGCCTCGGCGACTGGGTGCCGGCCAAGACCACCACCCCCGAGGCGGTTACGTCGACGGGTTACTTCTACGTGGACACGCTCGTCGTGGCGAAGGCCGCTGCCATCCTGGGCAAACCCGACCTGGCCAAGCGCTACGGCGACCTGGCCGAGCGGATCAAGACGGCGTTCAACCGCGAGTTCGTGAAGCCCGATGGGAGCGTCTCGGTCGGCAGCCAGACCGCGCTGAGCTGCGCGCTGTTCCAGGGGCTCGCCCAGCCCGAAGTCGCCGCGGCCACGATGGCCAAGTTGGTCCAGGCGGTGCATGCCGCGGACGACCACATCGACACCGGCATCCTGGGCGCCAAGTACCTCTTTACCACGCTCTCCGAGCGCGGTCAGCACGAGTTGGCCTACAAGGTGGCCACGCAGACCACGCCTCCCAGCTACGGCGACTGGGTGAAGCGAGGGGCGAACACGCTCTGGGAGGACTGGCCGGGCGCCAACTCGCTGAACCACATCATGCTCGGCGACATTAGCGCCTGGTTCTACCGCCAGCTCGCGGGCATCAAGGTCGACGAGGCCAAACCCGGCTTCAAGCGCATCGTGTTGCAGCCGCGGCCGGTGGGCGACCTTGCCTGGGTGAAGGCCTCGTGCCACAGCCTGTATGGCCGCATCACGAGCGCGTGGCGCATCGACGGCGGCGCCTTCGTGTGGCACGTGGTCGTGCCGCCGAACACGACCGCGGTGGCCCACGTGCCGAACGCCGACCCGGCCAAGGTGGCCGAGGGCGGCGTGCCGGCCGCGGAGGCCAAGGGCGTCAAGTTCCTGCGGGCGGAGGGCGGCGCGGCGGTCTACGAGCTTCAGCCGGGCCGCTATGAGTTCAAAGCGGCGCCCTAGTCCAGCGTGACGGTGGCCTTGCGCTCGACCTTGCCCCAGTCGTGCGTGAGGCCCTGGATCGCCGTGACCATCGACTTGTACATCACGCCGTACATCACCTGGCGGTACACGAAACGCTGCAGGAAGAGCCGCCAGAGCCCGCGCGGGTCCTCGCGGTCCATGCGGTAGGCGAACGCCGCCGCCGTCAGCTCGACCGCGAAGAAGAGCAGGTACAGCCCGAGGATCATCTGAAGGCTGGCGGTGGCCGCGGCCAGCGGCTGCCAGTCGCGGAAGTAGACGCCGCGCGTCACCCATGCCTTGGCGAAACCGGTGGCGGCGAAAAGCAGTTGCAGGTCCACCAGCGGCGCCAGGGCCTGGAACGCGATCTGGAAGACCCAAAGCGTGGGAAGGGCGAACCACCCGAACCAGCCGTGGTGGGCAAGCGCGCCGCGGTGCTTCCACAGGCACTGCAGGGTGCCGTACGCCCAGCGGAAGCGTTGCTTGAAGAAGCCGCGCAGGTTGTCGGGAGCCTCCGTAAGGGCAATGGCGTCGCTGTCGGTCTCGATCCGCCAACCCGCGCGGCGCAGCCGCCAGGTCAGGTCCATGTCCTCCGCCAGCGTGTCCTGCGTGTATCCGCCGGCGGCCACGATCGCCTGTCGCCGCCAGGCGCCCAGAGCGCCCGGCACGACCGTCACGGCGTTCAAGAGCGCGTAGGCGCGGCGGTCCATGTTCTGGCTGGTGATGTACTCGATCGACTGCCAGTGGGTGAGCAGGTTCACGCGGTTGCCGACCTTGATGTTGCCGGCCACGGCGCCGACCTCCGGGTCGCGGAAGCTGCGTACCAGCTTGCCGATGGCGTCGGGGCGTATCTGCGTGTCGGCGTCGATGCAGACCAAAACCTCGCCCTTGGAGACCTCGATGGCGTGGTTGAGCGCGGCGGCTTTGCCGGCGTTGGGCTGGGTGAGCAGCGTCACCCGATCGTCTCCGGAAAACGCCGACTCGACCGCAAGGTAGGTGCCGTCCTTCGAGCCGTCGTCCACCACCACGACCTCGGCCACCTCGTAGTCCGAAGCCAAGATCGTCCTCACGGTCTGGACGACGACCTTCTCCTCGTTGTAGGCGGCGACCAGCACGCTGACGCTCGGTCGGAAGGCCGGGTCGAAGCCAGTCCGGTTCCGGCGGCGGTTGTGGGCCACGGCGAGCGGCACGATGAGGGCCACGCGCCCGAGCCCGAGGGCGATCGCCGCAACGAACGCGACGGCCAGGAACGCGTCGACCACGAACGCCAACCAGAACAGCGCCGCGTCGATGCCGATGAGCAGCCGGTCCTTGTCCGACACCGGCGGCATCACCTGCTCGGGGGTCATGTGCGCCAGCGACGCAAGGCTCACGAAGTCGTAACCCTTCGCCCGCAACTCGGGGACGATTCGCCGCAACGCCGCGACGGTCGCGGAGCGGTCCCCTCCGCCGTCATGCAGCAGAATGACGTTGCCTTGGCCGAGGCGCACCTGCTCCTCCACCGAGCGGGCGATGTCCGCCGCGGTGCGGCCCTTGGTGTTCCAGTCCTGCGGGTCGATGAACTCGCCGACGTAGAGGTACCCAAGGGACGACGCGACGCCGATCGCCTTTACCTCGTCGGGGCTGGTGGGTTCGGCGTCGGCGTTGTACGGAGGCCGGAAGAGCAGCGACGACCGTCCGAGCACGCTCTGCAGCAGCCGCTGGGTGGTGTTGATCTCCAGGCGCGCCCGCTTGTCGTTGACGGCCCCCATGTTCGGGTGGGTGAAGGTATGGTTGCCGACCTCGTGTCCCTCCGCCACGATGCGCCGGAGCAGGTCCGGGTTGCGCTCGGCGTTCTGGCCGATGACGAAGAAGGTGGCCGGCGCCCTTAGCTCCTTCAGCGCGTCGAGTATCTGCGGCGTGTAGTTGGAGCTTGGGCCATCGTCGAAGGTGAGGCAAAGCTTCTTGGGCTCGTAGCCGGTCCGCTGGACCAGATAGGAGGACGGGTAGCTGTGGTAGACGCTGCCCACGCAGAGCCCGGTTCGTAGGTCGACGTCGAAGGTGCGCTCGCCGTCTCGCGGGGCGTTGCGCACGCGGAGGATCTCGCCCCGTCCCTGGAACTCGACCTCGTACGGGAAGTGCACGCCGCGCATCTGCTTGTCCACGGAGGACAAGCCGGTTTTTCGCCGGTCCATCGCGTGCCAGATGGTCGGGTCCTCCATTCCCAGCAGCCAGAGGGCGGAGCCACGGAGGTTGGCGCGACGCGCCAGCTTCAACTGGTTGTACGCGCTGACGCCGTCCAGCATCCACACGTGGTGGACCGCGTCGTCGTCATCCGCGTAGTCGAAGGTGTTGTTCAGCGAGTCGGGGTCGAGCTCGATCACGTCCTCCGGCTTGTCCTCGTCGCGGTAGCCCTTGGCCAGGGTGAGCGCCTGCTGGTAGCTGATCGATTCCGCCGCTTGGCGCCCTTCGGTCCAGTCGTAGGCGTAGTTCCCGATGCCCAGCACGAGCTTGTTCGCCGGTACCGAACGGCGCGCCCGAAGGATGCCGTCCGCTACCCAGTCGACGTCGGCGATCGGCCCCGGCGCGTCCGATTGAGCGTGCTCGTCGTAAGCCATCCATACCACGAAGTCGGAGGCCGCGGCGACCTGCTTGAGCGGCAGCATCGGCTTGTCGGCCTCGACGTCCACGCTCACGATGAGGCCCTTGGGCGCGAGGACCGAACGCAGCAGCGCCACGAACCCGGGGAGACGCTTGTAGTCGCCGTTGTGGAGGTTCTCCAAGTCGAGGTTGACGCCCTGGAAACCGTTCTGTTGGAGCCAATCGGCCACGGCGTTGGCCAACCGCAGTTGCCGTTGTGGGGAGGAGAGCAGCTTGGTCGCGCGGTCCGGGTCGAACTCGCCCTGCTCGGCGTTGTTCAGGATCGGGACGATGGCCACCCCGTTCTCGCGGGCGATCTTCACGACTTCGAGGTTGAGCGGCGAGGCGTCCGGGTTCCAGTCGGTGAAGTCGAGCGACTCGCCGTCGCCGTCCAGGTGGAGCCACTCGGGCATCAGGTGCGTCAGGTTGGCGGCGTTCTGCCGCAGCGAGTGGATCCCGGTCTCCTGCCACGGGGCGTAGAACGCGGCGACGATCGGGCTGTCCTCGTCCGCCGGAACGGAGCCTCGGCCTCGCTTGGAGGGCGACATCGAATCGATCAGGCGCTCCCGTTCGCGGTTGAAGAGGAAGGCAGACTCGCGGGCGCGAGGGTCAAGGATGCGGCTCAACAAGGCCACCGACGGCCTGCGGGAATGGTCGGAGAGGCTGGGCAGGAGCGGCTTTGCCAAGACGCTCCCGACAAAGACCGCCAAGCAGACGCTCAACGAAACCACGAACGTCAACGCCATCCGGCGGACGTTTCGCTTGCGGCGACCTTTTGGGTCGAAGAAGACGGGTTTGTCAACCACTCCTGAAGGAGCAACGCCTTCCCAAACCTATGCGTTTCAGGATAAGCACGGAACGGGCGCCGGCAGGTACAAGGGGCCATGGACGTTCTGTCCGTTGGGTTGATTCTGTTCACCGCGGTGCTTCACGTCTTGTGGAACCTGCTCGTCAAGCGGGCGTCCCATCCGCAACGGTTCACCTGGGCGCTCCAGGGGGTTGGGGCGTTGCTCGTGTTGCCGTTCGCCCTGCCGTTCGTGGTCGGTCACGGCCTTTCGCCCGCCGCCCTGGCATGCGCCCTGATCAGCGGGGCGTTCTACGCCGGCTACTACACGCTGATGTCGGTCAGTTACTCGCGTGGCGAGCTCTCCACCGCCTACCCGGTGGCGCGAGGCGTCGCGCCGGTGGCCGCGGCGCTCTGGGGCGTGGCGATGTTCGGCGAGCGACCGTCGATCGTCGGCGCTGCCGGCATCGCGGCGATCGCGTTGGCGGTCGGGCTCATCGGTTGGGGGGAGGCCCGGGCGGAGAGCTCTTCGGTCACCCTGGTAGGCTTCGCGGCCGCCTTGGGGACGGGGCTTTGCTCGGCCGGTTACTCCGTGGTGGACAAGGTCGGCCTGCGGAGCATGCATGCCGTGCCGTACCTGGCGCTGTCCTACAGCGCGGGGTTCCTGATGCAGTGGCCGGTCCGGCGCCTGTTTGGCGGGGGCCGCGCCGAGGGGCGGTTCACCGGGCGCGAGGTCCGCGATCTGATCGTGGCTTCGGCGGCCTGCTCGTTCGGCTACCTGGTGGTTCTGATCGTTCTTGCCCGCTCGCCGGCCTCCTACGTGGTTCCGCTGCGGGCCTCGTCGGTTCTGTTCAGCCTGGTCGTGGCGCGCCGCCTTCTGAACGAAGGGTTCGGCCGCCTGAAGGTCGTGGCGGCCTGCCTGATCGTGGCCGGCGTCATGGCGATCGCCATGGCCTGAGCCTGCGGCTTAGGGGCAGTCCTCCACGCGAAGCCCGGGCGTGACCGCGGGCCGGGCGAACCGGGCGTAGCCGCGCTCCCGCAACCGCCGTTCCAAGCCGTCCAGGTCTTCGGAGAGGGCGATCACCGTGCCGCCGAGCCCCGCGCCGGCCAGCTTGGCCGCCATCGCGCCGCACTCCAGGCAAGCCCCTACCAGCTCGTCGACGGGCGCGCCCGACCCGCCCAGCGAGGCGATGATCGCGTGGTTCTCGGCCATCGCCTCCGCCAACGCGGCCAGGTCGCCCTGCTCCAGGGCGCGGGCCCCCAGTTCGCCCAGTCGGCTGATGCGCTCCATTCCTCGAACCACCTCGCGGTCGCCGGAGAGCCAGCGTTCGCGCATCGGGCCGTGCACCGAGCCGCTCAGCCGCTCGACGCCGGTGGTGACGAGCAGGAACGGAAGCGGGGCGTCCAGGGGACGCATGGTGGCGGCCGGGCCGCCCTCGACCGCTGGGTGCTTGCCGGCGAAGCTCATCCGCTGGAGCCCGCCAAACACCGTCATCACGGCGTCCTGGTAGCCGCAGACTACGCCGGTCTCCCGGCGTTCCACGTCGCGCAGCAGTTCGGCGAAGGCCATACGGCCGGCGCCGGATTCGAGGTCGGGCGCCTGGCGGCGAGCGACGAGCACGCAGGCGAGGGTCGCGGCAAGCAGAGCGGTCGAGCCGGCCAAGCCGCTGGAACGGGGGATGTCGGACTCCCAGCTGACGGAGGCGCCGTCGAGGGGGAAGCGTGCCGTGGCGGCATGCCAAAGGGTGAGGTCTTCGGGCAGGCGCGACCTGCCGTCGAAGGACAGCAGACAGGTCGCGCGTTCGGCCACGGAGCAGGAGACCACGACCCCGCCATAGATGTCGCTGGGGTTCCCGACGATGCCGTAGCGGCCGGGGGCGCTGGCCTTGATCGCTTTCATCCTATCGCCTGCCTGGCCCGCTCATAGCCCTCGGGGGAGCCGCAGTCAAAGCGGCGCTCGCCGTCCTTGAGAGGTACCGCCTCAACGCGACGCCCCTCGGCCATGGCCGCGACGATCGCGCCCGTGAGGTCGATCTCCGCCGAGCCGCCCTCGCTTTCGCGCTTCGCGACGTATTCCGGCAGCCGCTGGACGAACCAAGCGCTCAAAGCGTACCGGGCGGCGACGGCCTGGCGGCTGGTCGTCTGCTCCGGGGACGGCTTCTCCAGGATTCGGACCGCCGCGGTTGAGCCGGGAGCGGTCTCGACGATCCCGTACCGGTGCACGGCCTCGTCGCCGACAAGTTCGGTCGCCAGGGCGACGTCCGCCCCTTGCCGCAGCCGCTCGGCGACCCGCGCGCTGGGCTGTTCGGGGAGGAAAAGGCAATCCGGCAGCAGCACGAGACAGGGCTCCGCGGCGTGCGCGCAGACGATCGCGTGGGCAAGCCCAAGCTGCCGCTCCTGGTAGGCGATCGTTACGCGCGGGTCGCCCATTGCCCGCACCGCGGCGACAAGCTCCGGCTTGGCCGGCGATACGACCACGACCGCCCGCTCGGCGCCCGCGGCAAACGCCTCGTCGAGCACCCAAGCCAGCACGGGTCGCCCTCCCACCTCAAGCAGTTC
>CAZIIS010000098.1:0-10591 GCA_964539295.1 uncultured Fimbriimonadaceae bacterium
AGCCGAAGGCGTACGGAGGGGGTGCAGGGGGAGGCCGGTATTCGATCGCGGGCGCTTTCGGCAAAGGAGGCCCGCGCCCCGAGTGGCTTCGGCGCTACCTCTATCCCCCCTGGCCCCCTTTCCCCTGCGGCGCGGTTGGCCGTTCCGTCCGAAAAGGCGAAGGCCGCAAGGGAAAGGGGAAACGGCCACCCGGGTCTTGGGTGTCATCCCGAGCGAAGCGAGGGACCTCGGACGTTTCTCAACCATCAGGGCCCATCCGACCGAGATCCCTCACCTTCGGTTCGGGATTACATGCCTGGGGGTTCTTAGGCCGGGGTGGCGCCCTATGGACCCCGGTCCTGGCGCCACGGCGCCGTTCCGATCGGCGTCCTCCTGCATCTTCGGACCGATGCGCAAGGCATCGAGGCTCCGACGTAACCGGTCGACGCACCAGGGCCGCAGGTATCGCTATTGCAGTTGGGCGGGACCGACGCCAGGTTGCGACACGCGATATCGTTTCAGTAAACCGTTGTCCTGTACCACAAGCAAGCTGCGGTTCACGTATGCGACAAAAACGCTGGACGGTAACGAAAGCTTTACACGGTCGCCAGTCCTTAGCAAAGACAACTTCCCGTTTCTTGCGGCTACGCTAACGATCTCACCATAACCCTCGCCACGCAGCCTGTCCACAAACACAAGCCCATCGGGGCCCGCAACGGGCAGGGCGGCGCTTTCCACGGCGGTAGGCATGTGCAGGTACTTGCCCGAGGGACTTACGTAACACACAAAGCTACCGCTGTCCCGGCGAATCAGAATCCAAATGTTGTCCTTGTAAGCGCAGACATCGCCAGCGCGGACATCCCCAGGAAGAGGGATAAGCGTATGCGTGTTGATGACGTACACGTAATCCTTTCCTTCGTTGACCACCACGAGCGCATAGTTGTTTCCCGCAAACAACGTTGGGTGACCAGTCCAGTGACCCTTTGACTTCGCAAAGGACGCCAGTTTTCTCAGCTTGCCGCCCCTCTCGACGCGGCACGGAATGTCATTAAGATCGAAGAACCACCCTCCGCATGCGGCTGTCGAGAAGTTCGAAGCGCTCCACCGGCCTACGATCTCTTTGCCCTTAATAAGTTCTATGGTGAAGGACCGAGCAAATCCCGACCCGTTTGCTTTGTGCGTTGAGGCCAGCACCCCGGCATCGGTACTGTACAGGAACATCAGGTTGCCGTCGAGCCGAATGGATGTGTGCGTTTTGCCCTCGACAACGTGAACCGCGGTTTCTCCCCGGCCTGCTAGGTATATCCGGTTACCCCTAGACGTTATGCACGGCAAGCAAGGAATTGGCACAGGAACGTCAAACTCCTTGCGTGAAGGCGCAATGACCTGCACCGATCGGGCTCCCTCAGTCGCGTGCAGGAGCGTTTGTCTGTCCCACACCAGATACTGTTGCGCCGGCGCCAGTTCGACGAGCAGGAAAAGAAGCGTTGCCAACATCGTGCCATCCTCGAAACGTTGTAACTCCGCCTGCGCAGTATGCACTTGTTGGTGCGTTACAGTCGCAAGCAGCACAAGCATCTACTGATCAGTATGCGCCCGTTTGGCCCGGAGCGCCATCTGCCGCACACTCATTCCGTGAAACCGCGCCAAGGCCGGGCAATCCGCACCCGTCAAGAAGCGGCCGGGTGGCCCGGGTGATGCGTAGCATGCACCCGGGTCCGAAGGACGATGCCGGCGTAGACGCTTTGGTTCTGCTACAACCAGCCGTGGCAACTCCGAGGATGGCGCCAGTTCGAGAACGCCACCCTCGCGAGCGACGATCATGAACGACATCGCCTTCCAACCACCTGGCGTGCGCGCTGTCCTTCCGTACTGTGTCGTGCCGTAGTCCGAGATAACCATATGTGTGACGCGGATGTTCTGGAAGCGCCAAGAACTGCCGTCCCAACGCCATTCATCCTTGCGCGCAGAATGAGATACAGAGAAGCTGGCATTGGGCGTTCGTCGGTATGTGGACGTTCTGGTCTCATCTAGGCTGCATGCAACGTCGGGGCCGTTCTGCTGGCAGGAAACATTGGATAACCCGACAGACCGGGTTTCGTTGGCCAAGCGTTGCAGCCGTTCGATGTAAGCGTCTCGCCTTTTGCGGTCAAGTGCGACGCCGTCCGCCTCGAAACGAAGAGAAAGCAATGCCTTGAGTCGTTTCGGTTCGCCGCTTTCAAAAGCCTCCTTAACCCGTCCGTATTCGATTCCCGCCTGAAATGCCGGAACTTGGGCGCCGGCTGCAACGCCGGCGGGACGGCGTGCATCATGTGGCGCCCCGCACGCAACCAGGCTTGAGAAAAGAACTGCGGCGGCCATTGAGCCCAACGAAACCTTCGTCGTCAGTTTCGATTGCCTGCGGCTCTGCAGCAACTGGAATGCCATTCCATCGCTTCCATTGCGCGGCATTTCGCTGGACAGATCAACGATGACCGGAAGCGTGCCGCAGGTACCCCACGGGCTGGGGTTGGTTCCGGAACTGGACGCGATCTCCCCGTAGGGCCAGTAGGAGGTCTCGGAGGTGACGGCCCCCGATGCGTGCGTCCCTAAGGTGTCGGGAACGAAGGTCGTGACCTCGCTTCCCCGGTTCTCATCGAGCAGAGTGCCGTTGACAGACGTATAGAACACAGACATCGGCATGCTCAGTTCAACAAGTCATCAATTAGGCGAGAGAGGACTTTTCCCATCGTCTTTGTCGAGTACCGACGTATCTTGTTTTGAGCCGTTCGGGCTATGTGTCGACGTTCCGCGTCTGATACCGGTAACGTGGACGGACTCTCAAGAACCGCCTCCAAAAGGTAATCCCTGGTTTTCATAAGATCATGCGGCAACTCCATATCGAGAATCCGCTCCATTGCTCGAACTCGCTCAGGCTGAAAAGACAACAACGCTACTAGTACCCTGAAGAGAAGATGGCTTTCGTGCAAACCGCTGGTTCGCTGTTCCAGAGCCATCAACAGAGAGCAACTATCCGGCGTGCCGAATACGGCCAGAGTCGGCACACTCACGACAAACACGTCTCGCCATGTGTCTTTGGTCGGTTCCGAAGCATCGCCGCGGATCTCGTTCAAAGACAGCTCACACAGTTCCCATGCTATGCTATGGGCCAATCTCAACTCATCCTCGTTGGGGCAATAATCCGCTTCGGGCGTTCTTGCCAGCCTCCAATGAATAAGCGCGTTTCCAAGCAACGGCGTGATCTTCACGTGCCAGTTACCCCATTTCGGAGCCAGAACAGACACTTTGTTTGTTTGTACAATGTCGCCAACCCTTCACGTGTGCATATGGCGAAGCAGTCATTGCAGGTACGGGACCATTCTTCCTTTCTCCATGGTGGCCCCGGATAAGTTCCTCTGCAACCGTCCAAGAAGTTCTTGCAGTTGGGGTACCTGGGCGGACGTTGCTGCGTCCGCCATTGAGGGGTGCTCTTGCATCGATAGACCGGTGATGGTCTGCGATTCACCAATACGATCGTCAAACCTACGATCACAATCCCGGCGATTGCTCCGATCACGGTTCCCGCGCCAGGACATACGGCTGTTCCTGCGATTGCGCACTCCGCGACCTGGAGGCCTTCGGGATCCACGAATGTTGCTGGGCTAGACAACGAGTAAACGTAAGGGAACTCGCGTGGCCACAGCGAATCGGTGGTCATCCACCGCGACAGATTGGTTTTGAGTATCCTGGCCCTGACGTAGAGTTGGTTCTGTGCGTCGGTGTAGTACCCGAGCGTGCCGCAGAAACCCCACGGGCTGGGGTTGGTTCCGGAACTGGACGCGATCTCCCCGTAGGGCCAGTAGGAGGTCTCGGAGGTGACGGCCCCCGATGCGTCCCTTGTCTCGATGACGTTCCCTAAGGTGTCGTGAACGAATGTCGTGACCTCGCCTCCCCGATTCTCATCGAGCAGGATTCCGTTGACGGACGTATAAACCACAGACATCGGCGCTTACATGCACCTACCGCTCAGTATACGCCGGTTTGGCCTGGCGCGCCATCTGCCGAGAGGTTTCACATGTCAATCGGCGCCAGTGGGCTCTGGCTTCAGGACCGGGTGCGCCACGCTCGCAGGCCGCAGAGCCAGGGGCGCTTTCGGCCTTTTGGCTGGGTCTTGGCCGGCTACAGCCACACGTTGACCAGCAGCGGGCCGTCCTCTTCCACCACGCGGGGTTGACCGTCCACCACCAGCATCGGATGGCCGTCCGAGCCGTCGCCCCAGAGGTTCCCACGAAGGCAGGTCATCAGCCCGGTCGGGCAGCCGGAGGCGGGGAGCCGGCCGAGCAGCGCGTACTTGCGCCACGCCTGGCCGAGGGTGATGGCGCCGAGGTCGCGCTCGTCCACGTCGTCCGGCGCCCAATCCCCCTCGGCCAGCGAGTAGCCGTGCCACAACCGCAGCCACAGGCGATCCTGGTGGGTGTACGAGGGCACGAGCACGAAGTCGGGGCGGTCCAGGGCGCGGTAGGCCTCCGGGTACCAGGCGTCCGCGCAGATCAGCACGCCCATTCGTCCGGCGGGGGTCTCGAAGGTGGGAAGCGCTTCGACCGTGCCGGGCTTCATCCAGAGCCGGATGGATTCCTCGAAGATCGGGTGGGCCTTGACCACCAATCGCGGGTCGGCCGTACCGTCGGGCCGGAAGACGGCGCAGACGCTCTCCATGCCCTCCATCGGCCTTGCGCCGGGCGGGACCGCGACGCGCCCGTCCACCACCCGCGGCTTTGGCAGCGGCACGGTACCGCCCACCACCGTGATTCCAAAGAAAGAGGCCAGCGAGCCGAACACCTCCGAGTACGACTCGGCCACGTCGGCGGCCTTCGAGCCGAGCAGCTCCGAGAAGATGCGGGGGACGCTGAGCGTGGCGATTACCGGCAGCCACCGAGTGGAGACCAGCGCCTTCCGGTCCCAGAGCATCCGGAACGCTGCCGAGCCGAGCGAGTTCGCCTCGTACACGGCGCGCCACTCGTCGGCGAAGTAGAGGTAGAAGCCGACGTACTCCGGGAAGAGCACGACGGTGCGTTCGTTCAGCAGCCTCTGGGTGCGCGCGGCCTCGAGCATCGCGTTGAGCGCGGCCGTCAGGTCCAGCGCGCTGCGGTAGTCGGCGTTCGTCAGCACCGGCTGTACGCCAAGCAGGTTCCCCCGCCCCCGGTCTTGACCGAAGATGAAGGTTTTCGGCGGTTGTCGGGGCAGGAGGTCCATGGCGCGCGCCTGGACCAAGGCTACCCGCGCTTGGCGATCGCGGCGCGCAACATGGTGAGGGCGTCCTGGGTGCTGCGCCTTCGGACCGTTGCGCGAACGCCGATGTACTGGCGCCGCTCGACGACCACGCCCTCCGGGGTCGCGATGCCCAGGAAGACGAAACCCACGGGCTTCCCGGGCGTACCCCCGCCCGGTCCGGCGATGCCGGTCACCGATATGCCGTAGGTGGCGCCAAAGCGCTCGCGCACCCCCTGGGCCATCTGCGCGGCGCAGGCCTCCGAGACCGCCCCGTCCTTGTCGAGCGTGGCTTGCCGCACGCCCAGGTGGGCCGCTTTGACCGCGTTGCTGTAGGCGATGACGCCGCCGAGGAACGCCTCGGACGCGCCGGGAACGTTGGTGATGCGCCCGCCGAGTTCGCCGCCGGTGCAGCTCTCGGCGACGGCGAGCGTCTCGCCGCGCCGAACCAGCATCCCGACCACCACCGATTCGAGCGTGTCGCCGTTCACGCCGAACACGGCGTCGCCGAGAAGCTCGCGCACCTCGGCCTCGAACGGGCGGATGAGGTCCTCGGCCTCGGCGAGCGACGAGGCCTTCGCGGTGATGCGCAGGTGGACCTCGCCGGGCTTGGCATAGGGGGCGACGGTGGGGTTCTGGGAATGGACCAGTTCGCCCAGGCGCTTCTCGACGATCGTCTCGCCCATGCCGGTCACCTTGAGTTCGCGGGAGTAGATGACCGTTCCCTCCCCGAGCCCGGCCAAGATGGCGCGTACGGGACCCTCGAGCATCGGCACGAACTCGCCGGAAGGCCCGGGCATGGCGACGAGCACCTTGCCGCCCTTTCGGCACACCAGCCCGGGGGCGGTGCCGTTGGGGTTGGCTATGGGTTCGGCGCAGGTGGGGCGCTGGGCCTGGCGAAGCTGGCTGTCGGCCCAGGGGATGTTGCGCTTCTTCCAGAGCTCGCGCAGGTCGCGTTCTAGTCGGTCGTCGTGCACGAGCACATCGTCGAGCGCGGCGGCGATGCCCTGTCGGGTCAGGTCGTCTTCCGTGGGGCCGAGTCCGCCGATGGTGAACACGATGTCGGCCCGCCCCAACGCGACCTTGAGCGCCTCGATGAGGCGCTCAAGGTTATCGCCCACGGTCTGCCGGTGCATGTGGGCGATGCCGAGTGGGGCCAAGGCGCGACCTAGCTCGGCGGAGTTGGTGTCAACGATCTGTCCGAGTAGAAGCTCCGTCCCGATTGCGACGATCTCGGCTGTCATCGTTCGATTTTGGCGGATTCTGGATCGGATGCCGCCACCCGAACGGGCCCCAATAGAAGGTTCCGTCGTAGCCGGCGTCTCCGTACGTGCTCCGACGGGGCTGGTTGCCTTGTCCGGGTTGGCCGGGGCGGCCGAAACCGGGCCGGTTGCCGAATCCGTTGTCGTAACGGTCGTCGCCGGGTCGGCCCCAGCAAAGCCGCGGTTGGTCGGTCCGGTAGGCGAATCGCGGCACGCCGCCGATCTTGCTCATCCGGACGACCACGTAGGGGCTGCACATCGGATTGCCCTTGTTGTTGTTCCCGTTTCCGTTGTCGCCGCGCCGACGGCGGTTGTCGGACTGCCTTTCCTGCGGCTTCACGGTGACCACGCTCACCACCCAGTAGAAGGCGTCGGAGCGCGTGATGTCCTCCACGTACACGTAAGCGCCACTGGGCTGGAGCCCGGCATTGACGACCACGAGCTGCTCCCAACTCCAGTCGATGCCGCCCGGAGCGGCCACGACGTCCGCCGCGTGCCTTCCGGTCAGTTGGCGCCAGTACATCTCCCAGTCGTTCTGGGAGGCGATGACCCGCGAACTGGCGCGGGTGATCGAGCAGTTGCGCTCCTGGCGGAACGTGCACCAGTACGGCTCCGGCAGACCGGGGCGGTTGCCGAACTGCGCCATTGCCGGCGCGCATGAAACCACAAGCCCAACTAGGGCTACCAAAAACCTCATCGGAATCGACCTCCATCTATAGGACGCCCGTAGGGCGCATGGGATTACGGCGGAAGAAGGTTTAATGGGGCCTCATGGCCGCCAATTCGAACCGCGCTCCCGGGCGCCTCGATTTCATAGAGGGAATGCGTGGCGTAGCGGCTTTCTACGTGATGCTGTCCCACGTGGTGTCCATGGTGTTCCCGTACTGGATCTACCGTGGGGTCCAGGAGCCTGCCCCGTGGTTGAAGATGGTCCTCTCGCCGCTGACGCAGGGCCCGATCGCCGTGGCGGCGTTCATCGTGATCTCGGGTTTCTGCCTGCAGGTGGCGCTGTTCAACCGGGGCGACGGGCGGATGGGGTGCGTGAAGGGGTTCTTCGCGCGGCGCTGCCGGCGCATCCTCCCCCCGCACTACGCGTGCCTGGCGGCGTCGATCGGCGTGGCGCTCACCGTCACGCAGCGGCTGTACGACCAATCGACCGACAAGCTGCACCTGCCATGGAGCCAGTACCTGCCGGTGACGTGGGACAACACGCTGGCGCACGCGCTGATGGTGAACAACTTCTACGCGCCGTGGCGCTACAAGATCAACGGCGTGCTCTGGAGCATCGCCATCGAGTTCCAGCTCTACTTCCTGTTCCCGCTCATCGTGTGGGCGGTGTGGCGGTTCGGGCGGAGCTGGACGGTTGCGGCCGCGGCGGCTTTGGTCTACCCACTGGTTCTGCTGGCGCCCGCCTTCGGGCAGTTCCACCCCTGGTTCCTGACGCTCTTCGCCCTCGGCATCGCGGGGGCGCACTTCGCGATGAGCGTGGAGCGCACGCCCGAGCGGATGGCCAGGCTTCGTTGGGTGGCG
Source organism: uncultured Fimbriimonadaceae bacterium (assembly GCA_964539295.1). Lineage (GTDB taxonomy): Bacteria > Armatimonadota > Fimbriimonadia > Fimbriimonadales > Fimbriimonadaceae > CAZIIS01. The sequence goes on from CAZIIS010000098.1 coordinate 8,019, forward strand.
GTGCTTGCGTGGGTGGCGGCGTTTGCGGGCTGCGCGGCGTTCAAGCAGATCTGGGTGCGCGACACGTGCGCCGGTATTGGGGTGACCGCGATGCTCGTGATCGGAACCTGGTCGCGGCGCTCCTGGGTGGGGCGAACGTTCTCGCTCCCCGGGCTCGTGTGGCTTGGGGCCTTCTCGTACAGCCTGTACCTGATGCACCACCCGTTCATGCAGATGCTCTACGCGGTCCGCCCGGCGTGGTTTGCCACGCCGTTGCGGCAGGTCTTCTACCTGTTCGTGGTCGCCGTGCCCGTCATCGTGGCGCTTTGTTGGGCGTTCTACTGGGTGTTCGAGCGGCCGTTCGTGAGCCGCCCGGCACTGAAGAAGGAAGAGGAGCCCGAGCCGGTCGCCGTCGGACGCTAAGGGGAATGGTGCCGGGGGCGGGACTCGAACCCGCACGACCTTGTGGGCCAGCGGTTTTTGAGACCGCCGCGTCTACCATTCCGCCACCCCGGCAGGAAGTAATAAGATACCCGCTAGATCCCGCCGATGCGCTCGACCTTGGCCATAGGTAGCAGGCTATCGATGACTTCGCGGCGGGCGATGCTCGCGCCGTCGGTGGTCGCGGTGGCCGCTCCGGCGGCGAGGCCCAGCGCGAGGGCCTTGTCCTGAGAAAGCCCCTGTTCGAGGCCGGCGAGGTAGCCGCCGAGCAGCGAGTCGCCGCTGCCGATGGTGCTGCGGACCTGCACGGGGATCGGGGCGCCGCTGAAGACGCCCTCGGCGCAGGCCATCACCGCGCCGTCCGACCCGCGCGAGACGATGGCGACCGGTTGGTTGGCGCCGTTCTTGGCGAGCATCGTGCGCAGGTCCCGGGCGGCGTCGGCCGCCGCGTCGAGCGTCTGCACCGGCTTTCCCAGCAGGCGGCCGGCCTCGGCCGCGTTCGGTTTGATCAGGTCGGGTCCAGCCAACAGACCGTGGCGCTGGGGATCGCCGTCGGCGTCGAGAAGCACCTTGGCCCCCGCGCTGCGCGACACCTCGCAAAGCGTGCGAAATGCGTCGGCGGGGAGCCCGGGGGGCAGCGACCCGCCCAGCGCCACCCAAGACGCCTTGGCCGCGAAGAAGCGCACGGTGGCCACCAGGTACTCCCACTCCGCGGGCTCGATCTCGGGTCCGCGTTCGTTGAGCGTCGTGGGCGGGCCGTCGCCGTCCTCGATGCTGACGTTGGTGCGGGTGTCGCGAAGGGTGTCGACGAAGTGGTGGGTTACGCCCTGGCGGTCGAGCACCTTTCGCACGAACGCGCCGGGGCCGCCGCCGAGAAAGCCGGTCGCCACCGACTCAACGCCGAGTTCCACGGCCACGCGCGAGAGGTTGACCCCCTTGCCGCCCGCATCGGTTTCGGTGCGTTGCACGCGGTTGGTGTCGTGCAGGTGCAGCCCTGGGACAAAGAGGGTGTGGTCGACGCAGGGGTTGACGGTAACGCTAACGATCATTTTGCCATGACGTCCAGGAGGAGGAGCCGCTCGGGGTCGATGGCCCGCTCGGTGCTGAGCACGTAGCTCAGGGGATGGGACACCAGCTTGCTGCCGGCGACGCCCACCATCTCGCCGTTGGTTCCGCCGAGCAGCTTGTGGGCGGCCGCGGAGCCCAACCGTAGGGCGAGCACGCGATCGAAGGCGGTGGGACTGCCGCCGCGCTGCACGTGCCCGAGCACGATGCAGCGGGTCTCAAAACCGGTCTGTTTGTGGATGAACTCGGCGACGTCGGCGCCCTTGGCCGCGCCCTCGGCGACCACGACGATGGAGCTCTTTTTGCCCTTCGGGCGCATGGCCTGGAGGTTGTCGCAGATGTCGTGCAGGTTGTACGGCATCTCGGGGATGATCACCGCCTCGGCGCCGCCCGCGAGGGCGCTCTCAACGGCGATGAAGCCGTTGCGCCGCCCCATCACCTCAACGACGAACACTCGGTCGTGCGAGTAGGCGGTGTCGCGGATCCGGTCGATCGCCTCCAGGGCGGTGTTGATGGCGGTGTCGAAGCCGATCGAGAAGTCGGTTCCGGCGATGTCGTTGTCGATGGAGGCGGGCACGCCCATGGTGGGGAAGTTGAACTCCTCGTACAACTTGTGAGCGCCGGTAAGCGAGCCGTCGCCTCCGATGACGATCATCCCTTCGACGCCCAGTTCGCCGAGCAGCTCCATGGCGTGCTGGCGTCCGGCGAGCGTCTTGAACTCCTCGCAGCGGGCGGTCTGGAGCATCGTGCCGCCCTGGCTGATGATGCCGCCGACCGATTTGGACTCCAGGGTGAGGTACTCGCCACCCAGTACGCCGCGCCAACCGTGCAGGAAGCCGTATACCTCGGCTCCTCGCCCGACCGCGGTTCGGACGGCGGCCCTAAGGGCGGCGTTCATGCCGGGGGCGTCTCCGCCGCTCGTGATGATCCCGATACGTTTCAAAAGCCAAATGCTCCTGGACCGTGTGGTCCCTGACTCGGGGGATCATACTCCAGCCAAGGCTGGGCGCGTCGCAGCCGAGGGGGCAAACGGAAGATGGGCCGGGTCCGCCTTGCGGACCCGGCCCAATGGTTTGTCTTTGCGGAGC
>CAZIIS010000099.1:0-10443 GCA_964539295.1 uncultured Fimbriimonadaceae bacterium
TCACCTTCGGTTCGGGATGACACGCTTGGGGGTTGGGTGGCCGGGGTGATGTCTTGTGCACCCCGGTCCGAAGGACAAGGCGCAAGGCCGCCTCCGCCTTCCGGTGTCGTGTGGCTGATGTAGGGGCGGGTCTGTGACCCGCCCGTCTGCCGCTTCGCGTTATTTGGCCGGGCCGCGCCTAGAGCGCCACGCCGGCGCCAGCGTCCCACCCGTACCACCCAAGAACCGGGTGGCCGTTTCCCCTTTCCCTTGCGGCCTTCGTGCTTCCGGACGGAACGGCCAACCGCGCCGCAGGGGAAAGGGGGCCAGCGGGATAGAGGTAATTGCGAGGCGCCTCGGGGCGCGGGCTTCCTTCGCGGAAGGCGCCAGCAAGCGAATACCGGCCTCCCCCTGCACCCCCTCCATACGCCTTCGCCTACGGGGGGGGGGGGAATGCGCGTCTGCTGCCTGGCCAGGCTTGGCGGCGAGCGTACTGCGGGCGAAGCGATGCGCCGAGGCGAACGTTGTCCCTCGGACCGGGGTGCACAAGACATCACCCCGGCCACCCGGCCGCGAGCAAAAGGGGAACGCAAACCAACAGACCAGCGGCCACGCGCTACCCCGGGGTAGGGCGGCGAGCGTCGCCTTTAGCAGGGGCGGTTCGTGAACCGCCCCTACATCGACCAAACGCGGCGGGCGGAAGCCCAATCGCGCCCTGCCGACGCCGGGGTGCGCCCCGGCGGTCGGAGCGCCAAAAGAGATCCGCGACCCCGCAAGGCGTCGCACACCCGCGGGCGCCGCTCTTATCCGAAACCCACGGGCACAAACAGCCGCGAATACGTCTCGATGGCGAACCGGTCGGTCATGCCGGCCACGTAATCCACGGCCCCGATCGGCCCCTCGAACCCAGCCGGGAGCCTGCCCGGCTGCAGATAGTGGTCGAACAGCGTCTTGATGAGCGCCTGCGCCTTCTGCGTCTCGGGGTAGAGCCTCGGGTACTGCGTGTAGACGTTCTCGAACAGCCACTCCTTGAGGTCGTTCATCAGGGCGAGCATGCGGTCCGAAAGCAGCACGGCCGGCTGGTCGAGGCTGCTGGCCACCACGTCCGAGACCATCGCGCCGACCCGGTGGCCGTGCGTGGCGCCGATCGCCGTGAAGCGCTCCGGCAGCTCCTCCACGATGCCGGAGCGCAGCGCGTCGTCCAGGTCGTGGTTCAGGTAGGCGATGCGGTCGCTGATGCGCACCACGGCGGCCTCAAGCGTGGAGACCGGCTCGCCGTCGAACGACGAGAGGTCGTTCCGGCCCTTGCTGTGGCCCCCGATCCCCGCCCGCGTCTCCACGGTGAGGTTCAGCCGTTCGAGCACCTCCAGCACGCGGATCGACTGCTCCCAGTGGCGGAAGCCGGCGCCGAGCCCTCGCTCGCGGATCGCCTCATCGAGCGCCGCCTCGCCGGCGTGGCCGAACGGCGTGTGCCCCACATCGTGCCCGAGCGCGATCGCCTCGGTCAGGTCCTCGTTCAGTCGCAGCGCCCGCGCGATGGTGCGCGCGATCTGCGCAACCTCCAGGGAGTGGGTGAGCCGGGTGCGGTAGTGGTCGCCCACCGGGTCGATGAAGACCTGCGCCTTGTGGTTCAACCGGCGAAACGACTTGCAGTGCAGGATCCGGTCGCGGTCCCGCATGAACGCGGTGCGCAACGGGTCGGGTTCGAGCGGCTCGTCCCGCCCGGCGCTCTCGCAGGCGCGCATGGCGTAGGGCGACAGCAACTCCCGCTCGCGCGCCTCGATCGTTTCGCGAATCGTCGAGGGCATACCGCTAGGGACGTGCCAGGGGGGCGAATCGCCGCCCTTGCGTCCCAGCCTGAAGCATCGGTTCCCCCAAACCGAGCATAATGATCGGGCGCGGAGCGGTGTCCGAGTGGTCGAAGGAGCGCGATTGGAAATCGCGTATATGCAAACACATATCCAGGGTTCGAATCCCTGCCGCTCCGCCAGGTTCCTCTTCCGTCTTCTTGGCGCGACCTTCCCGACTCTTCCCCACCGGCCCGGCCTGAACCCGCGTTAGGGCGATGCTATCCGGCAAAACACACGGGGCGAAACACCACGGTAAAGGACGCCTTAGGGTATGATGTACCCGTTCATGTTCGAAGACGCCCAACCGCCACGGCGGTGGGCCGTGTTCCTTCGGCAAGCCTCGCTCGCTTCGGCGGCGGGGCTTTTCCGATCGGCCCGCCGGCCTAGACGAGCCGCACTCGTTCGGACGGCGGGGCTTCGTCCTCGAATCGGCCCTTGGTGAAGCCCTCCTCCTCGACGTCTTCGTCCTGTTCGTCAAGGTCGTCGAGCCATTCGCGAACGCCGCGCCCCATGAAGAGCAGCCGGAACCCTTCACCCGGCTCGTACTCCACGTAGCGCATCGCTTCCGAACGGCCTTGCAGTTGTGGGCGGGCGACCACGTGCCGCACCCACCCGTCGGCGATAATGCGGTCTCCGATCTTGGCTTCGAAAACGAGGCTCTGCATCGTTTCCTCCCTGGTCCAGCGGGCCAATCGGAACTTCATTGTACAGCGGCATCCCCAAGGCGGAGGCCCGGACTCGGCGTACAATGGGGGCGTTTCATGCTGACCTCCACACCCGACGAAAAGAGCCGCCGAGACGCGGTCGCGCAGGCTTTGCTCGACGCGATCGCCCGCGACGAGGTCGTCCACCTGCCCGACTTCGATCGCCAGGCGGGCGAGAGCCCAGCCGAGTTCGCCCTGCACACGATCGGCTGCGAGCCAAACCCATACGGCGGCGCCGTGGGCGTCTACCGGTATCAGTTTGAGGGCGAAGAGGACCTGCTGCACCTGATCGTCACGCGGCTGGACGGAGGGGCGCTCACCCCGGAGGAGGGGCAGGGCGTGGCCGGTTTCGTGCTGCGAGGCATCCCCGAGGGGTTGATCTGGTTCAAGCCGGGCGAGCGCTCGCAACACTTCTTCGTGGGGCACGACCTGTTGCCCGAATGGCTCCAGCGCTGACCGCCGCCGGCGCCCGGCGCATCGGACCGCAGCCACAGTTCACCTGACGTGGCATATACTATGTTTGCGGCGGAGCCAACGATGACGCTACCCGAGGCCATACGGTTTGTCGAAAGCCTGAAGGGCAAACCCCTGCAGGAGTTCGTGGAGCGGTTCGGTGAAGGAAGGAGGCCGTTGCCCCCTAACCGCTGGTCGGTGGAGGTGAACGGCGACGAACTCGGGCGCGTGGTGGCCGCGCACGACGTCGGCATCGACCTCCCCGGAACGTATTGGGCCGAGTGGCAGTTCAACGAGCACGAAACCGTCCGCACGCTCCGCGTCGAATGCGACGAGGGCGGCGATCTGATGGTCGCGCTCGACGGCAAGGTCAAACCCAACGGCGCGTTGGCGTTCGATAGCGACGACGGGCGAGAGGAATCCCCCTGCACGCTCATCGTCGCGGTGAGCTACGACGACGGCAGTTGCCGGCGGTATCGGTTCTCCGGAAAGGTTGTCTAGACGGCTCGCGGCCACCTATTGAGAGGATGGCCATGAAGATCGCTATTGACGCCGGACACGGGATGAACAACCGGGGCACGGGCTACGACCCCGGGGCGGTGGCCGAACACGCCGGCGCCTCGCACGCCGAAGCCGACATCGCCTTGGCCTACGCCAAGACGCTCAAGTTCCTGCTTGCCAACGAGGGCGTCGAAACCTACCTCACGCGCGTGGGCTCGGCCGACCCGGCGCCGGTCACGGCCCGCGCCCAACGCGCCGCCGCCGCCGGTTGCGGCCGCTTCATCTCGATTCACCTGAACGCATCGGACAACGCCGGCGCCCACGGCTCCGAGACGCTCTATCGAGACGAGGTCAAGGACCGTGCCTTCGCCGAACACCTGCAGGGCGCGCTCGTCGAATCCGCCGGGTTGCGCGACCGAGGCGTCAAGCGCCGCGCCGACCTCGCCGTGCTGCGCTTCGCGCCCGGCCCGGTCGCACTGGTCGAACTCGGCTTCCTCACCAACCTTCACGACTTTGAGTACCTGGACGAACGAGACAACCGGATACGAATTTGCGAGGCGCTCGCATCGGTCGCGCGGGCGCACGTGTGAACGCGCGAACGAGGCCGGCGCCGGGAGGCAACCCCGATGGGCACTTACCGCATACTCTCCCTCGACGGCGGGGGCATCCGCGGCATCATCACCGCCAAGCTCCTCCAACGACTCGAAGAAGCCGTGCCCGGCTTTATCGCCCAAACCGACCTGATCGCCGGTACCTCCTCGGGCGGCATCATCGCCGCCGGACTGGCGATGGGGCTCCGACCGAGCGAGATGGTCCACCTGTTCGAGAACAACGGCCCGACCATCTTCAAGGACTCGTTCTGGCGCAAGGTCTGGACGCTGGGGGTGTTCCGCGGCGCCCTCTACACCAATCGCAACCGCCAACGCGTGTTCGAGGAGACGTTCGGGCAGATGAAGATGGGCGACCTGCACAAGAGCGTGCTGATCTCCGCCTTTGACCTGGACGACGCCGACGACGCGCGGCGAGACCCGAAGAAGACGCGCTCGTGGAAGGCCAAGTTCTTCCACAACCAGGACACGGCCGAACCACGCCGCAACGACAAGACCGACACCGTGGTGGACGTGCTGATGCGGGCGACCGCCGCGCCGCTCTTCTTCCCGATCTACCAGGGGTACATCGACGGAGGCATCGTGGCGAACAACCCGAGCGCCTGCGCTTTGGCACAGGCGCTCAACGTGCAGACCCAGCCGGCGCCGATCGACGACATCTTCCTGCTCTCGGTGGGCTCGGGCAACAGCCCGCGCTACGTGGAGTCCAGGAACGGCAACTGGGGCGTCCGCAGGTGGGCGCGGCCGCTGGCGCAGATCCTGCTCGAGGGCTCGAACGGCCTGGCCGACTACCAGGTCCGCGAGGTGCTGCGACACCGCTACGTGCGCCTCAACGTCGACCTGCCGCGGACCGTGCCGATCGACGACGTGAGCAGCATCCCCGACATGATCGACTGGGCGATCGCCACCGACATCGGCCCCGTCAAGCCGTGGCTGCTGAACCACTGGATGGCGCCAACCCACGCCGTCGTGGAGCCCGCCGCCACCGAGGCGCCAACGCCCACGCCGACCACGACCACAACGACAACCACGACCCCAACCGAGAGCACGGAAACCGTAGACCTCGACCTGGAGTAGAGCGCAACGCCGGCAGCCCGGGCCCCTCCGGACTGCCGGCAAGCCCTTGGTTCCAGACGCCGCCCGCCGCCGCGCCATACTGAAGGCCATGGCGGACGCCCGCATCCCCGTCTACTACACTTTCGGCAACCACCAACATTGGGTGGACTTCCATTGGCTCTGGGGCTACTACGTGATGCCCGACGCGCTGGATGACATGCGCGTCTTCTGTGACGCCACCGGCGCCAAGGGCTGCGTGAACTTCGACGCGCTCGGCTATGAGAAGATGGCCTTCGAATCGCCCGAGGCGCTGCAGGCGCTCCGCCAGGACGTGGCCTCCGGACGGTTCGAGATCGTCGGCGGCTCCTACGGCCAGCCCTACGGCCTTTTCCACGGCGGCGAGTCCAACATCCGCCACATGGTTTACGGCGTCCGCGCCGCCATGCGCACGTTGGGCGTGCAGGTGCGGACGTTCTGGGAGGAGGAGTTCGACTTCTTCCCCCAGCTCCCGCAGGTGTTGCGCGGCGTGGGCGTCGACAAGGCGTCGCTCTACTTCCAGTGGACCTGGCACACGCCAGAGGTGCCCCGTGAAGCGGAACCGGTGGTCTGGTGGCAGGGGCTGGACGGCTCGCGCGTTCTCAGCGTCACCCGCAACCGCTTGAACCTGCACCAGTGGCCGGAGGACTTCCAGATCCTGCTCGACGAGTTGGTCGACTTCGGTCCGGAGGAGGTGCTCCGCCGCGGTGAGGGCGTCACTCCCGCCGACCCGGCGCCCGAGGGCATGAAACAGGCGCCCATCACCCCGCTCATCCTGCAGTGGCTCGAGCTCATGCCGTCGCCGGACTGGATGTGCCGAAGCGAGCTGATGATCCCCAAGATGCAGGAGCTGATGAACGACTCCCGCTTCGAGGTGAAGCACGCCACGCTCGGCGAGTACCTGGAGGCGGTGAAGGCCGAGCGGAGCGAGTTCCCCGTGCGCCAGTACGGCATGGCCGATGTTTGGCACGGCATGTCGCTCGGCAAAAACGGCGACTTCATGCGCCGCAAGGCCCGCCAGTGCGAGTCCGAGCTTCTTTCTGCCGAAACCCTGGCCTCCATGATGGGCGCCTTCGGCCGTCCCTACCCGCAGTGGGACGTCTACCCCACCTGGGAGTTGGAGGAGGGCTGGCGCGAGCTGCTGACCGGCCAGCACCACGACAACGAGGAGTGCGAGCGCCTTTGCGGTTACGTGGGCGAATACAGCTACGACCGCAGCTTCAGCCTTTCCAACCACGTTCTGACCAACAACCTCGAACTGCTGGCGAAGCGGGTCGAGGCGCCCAAGGGCGCGGTCGTCGCCTACAATCCGCTGGGCTGGGAGCGCGACGGCATCGTCTCGGACGATGAGGGCCGCGACCTGGTGGCGCGCAACGTGCCCGCGTTCGGGTACGTCGCCGTGCAACCGGGCGGCGACACGGCGATCCGCGCCGGCTGGGTGCTGACCGAGGACAAGGCGGTCGGCAAGCTGGGCGAAACGCTCGTCGAGGTCGACCTGCGCAAGGCGGCGATCGACCAGATCTGCACCAAGGAGTTCCCCGACGGCCTGCTCAAGGAGGGCCGACCGCTGCTCGAACTCGTTCAGACCGTGGACGGCAAGCCGATGCGGCTCGGCGACCCCGAGAAGGCGGCCTGGACGGCCGCGGTCACCCCGAACGCCGATCTTTCGCTCGAAAGCCCCGAGGGCGTGGTGCTCACCATCGGCATCGACCCGATGTCCCACGCCGTCGACCTGCAGGTCGCCGTCATGAACCAACCGGAACCGGACGGCGGCATGAACCCGGGTCTGCAGACGCGCTTCGACCTGAACGTGCCCGGCGCCAAGCTGGTCGCCGACCAGCCGCTCAGCGTGACCGAGGTCACCCCGGTCGCCAAGGGGCTCAAGAAGTACCCGGGCGGCGACTGGATGACCTCCAAGCAGTGGTTCGAAGAGGTGCACAACGTCTTCACCGCGCTTACGCTGGTCGACCTGGATGCGGGCGAGCGCGGCGCGCTCATCGTCCACGACGGCTCGCAGCAGTGGTTCCAGGACGAGAACGGCCTGCGCAACCTGCTCAGCAGCTACGACCCGTGGGACGAGGCGTTCTACCGCAACAGCTTCGTGGCCAACTTCCGAATCCTCACGCACGGGCGCGTGGAGCGGGCCGTGCTCTGGCGCGCCGCGCAGGAGTTCCTGCGGCCGCTGGAGGCGGAGACCAAGAAGAGCGAGTCCGGGGACGTGCCCGCAACGTTCTGCCTGGCCACCTGCGACGCCCCGAACGTCTGCATGACCGCTCTGCACCGCGAGACCGAGCACGACGGCAAACGCCTGGGGAACTACGCGGGCGCCGGAGTGGGCCACCCCTATGTGATGCGCCTGGTGGAGTACTCCGGCCTGGCGGCGGAGGCGACCGTGACCCTTCCTGGGCCGGTGGCGAAGGCCTGCCGCACCAACCTGATGGGCGCCGTCGAGGCCGAGCTCACGCCGACCCGCGAGGGCGAGCGCTCGGTGCTTCGGTTCCCCGTGCGTCCCTACGAGGTCGTCACCCTGGTGTTCGACCTGGTGATAGGCCGCAAGCGGTTCCGCGACCTCGACGCGCACCGCGACGTGTGGGCCACGGTCCACCGCGTGGACGACAAGTAGGGCCGAACGCGGCCGACTTCTGGGCGGGGGGACGCCATGGCGACGTCCCCCGCTTGGTTTTCGGGGGTAAACACCCGAGAATCGATGCACGATTTCGCCGGCACACTTGACCTTCATTCCCTTCAAACGGCCGTGGCGGTGTTGATCAAGCTCACGCTTGCCGCGCTGCTGGGTTCGCTCATTGGGTACGAGCGGGAGCGGCACGGTCGTCCGGCGGGCATGCGCACCCACATGCTGGTGATCATCGGCACGGTGCTCTATTGCGAGTGCAGCCGCGCCTACGGCGGAGACCCGGGGCGCATCGCCGCCCAGGTGGTAACCGGCGTCGGCTTCCTGGGCGCGGGCGTCATCATGCGCCTGGGCGCGGAGATCCGCGGGCTGACCACCGCGGCCAGCGTCTGGGCCGTGGCGGCTATTGGCATGTGCGTGAGCGCGTCCGGGCCGATGCTGCTTGTGGCGGTGTTCGCCACCGCCCTCATCCTGCTGACCCTGGTGGCGGTGAGCAAGCTGGAGAAGCGGATCCTGCCCGAGGCCAACGCCCACCCCCTGCTCTTGGAGGCGGCCCCATCCGTCGACGCGACCGCGTTGATGCGCGAGATCGAGAAGGCCGGCGGACGGGTGTTCGCCATCAAGGTTCTGGACCACGAGCCCGAGCTCCGGCTTGAGGTCGAGGTGCAGGGGCGCCCCGCGTCGCTCCTGTCGATCATGACCTCGCTTCCCGGCGTCCACCTGGCGCGCTGGCTCGATTAGCGCCTAGCGGCAGCACCAGAGCGCCAGCGCCACGAACCCGGCGTAACCAGCCACAAAAGCCCCCACCAGCACCCGGCACACCAACGCCGACCAGTCGCGGCAGACGCGCGGGTCCCAGTTCTGCGCCACCTCGGCGCGCGTCACGTGGGGGCGCGGGGGCGGATGCGGCCGGCTCGCCGTCGCGCTCCGCCACCCCCCGTTCACCGAGAGGATGCGGTAGGCCTCGTTGACCGCCTTCATGCGGTCCTCGGCCAGGGCGTAGTCGGGGTCTTCCGGCCGCACCCGGTCCGGGTGCCAACGCCGAGCCAGACGCACGTAGGCGCGTCGCACCTCCTGCCTACCGGCAAGCGGCCCGACGCCAAGCTCCTCCCTGGCCTTCTCCGTCGCGCTCCTGGACAACATCCTCTCCCGCAACCCATCTCGTGCGGTTCAAATAAGGTCTACCGGACCGCCGCCGCCGGCGTCACAGGTGGATATGCCTGCTTGGTTCGGCGGTCCCGCGCCGGAAGACGGCGAACGTTTACCCACTATACGATCGCCATTGCGAACATGCTCACAACTGCTTCCTGCTTCACGTTCACGTCGCCACACTTGTCCCCTAAAACCGGTACAAATTCGCGAAGAACCACGCCCGAAAACCCGCCGATATTTGCTCCATCCGGCGAATACCGCTGGAGGCTAACCGGCAAGGAGCCGCAACGTTGTTCGACAACGAAGGCGCCGGATATGGCATCCCGTCTGGGGAAAGCCCCAAGGTGGTATCCACTACATGAGATGGTTTCTCAACCTCAAAATAGGACTCAAACTGGCGCTCGCGTTCGGCATTACGCTTGCCCTGACTATTCTGCTTGGCATCACCAGCATTACCAAGCTCGCGACCGTCGACGCTTCGACCAAGGAGATCGTCAAGAACTGGCTTCCCAGCGTGGCAAGCGCCTCGGCTCTTGACAAGAACCTTACGCTCTACCGCGCCAAGGAACTCCAACATATCCTGTCTACGACGAAGGAGGATATGGCCGATTATGAAAAGGCCATGAAGGAGATCGACGGTGATATCAAGTCAGACCAAGAGAAGCTGAGCAAGCTAGCATCCCTTCAGGAGGAAAAGGACCTCCTCAAGACCTTTTCAACCGACTACGACGCGTACATTGCCGAGAACGTCAAGGTACTGGACCTTTCGCGAACGGGCAAGAACCAGCAGGCAATCGAGATGGCTCGGGGCGACTCCCTGAAGTCGTTCCTTTCGGCAAGCGAAACGCTCAACAAGCTCGTCGCAACCAACACGAAGGGCGCCGAGGAGGCCGGCAAGGCTTCGGAGCGAACTTATGCTCAGGCACGCTCGGCGACCATCGCCATCTTGGCGATCGCGGTTGCCATCGCCGTAGTCGTCGCAACGTTCATAACGCGCCTTCTCACCTCGAACATCGTCAGGGTGGCAGGGCGCATGGAGGCGTTGAAGAGCAACGACATCGCCGATCTCGGCAAGGCCTCGGCGGCGCTCGCCAACGGCGACCTCACCGTCTCCGTGACCCCCAAGACCGAGCCGCTGGAGGTCAGCAGCAAGGACGAGCTTGGGATGATGGCTGAGACCTTCAACCAGATGCTCGAGGGCACTCGGAACACCGTCGCGTCGTTCGACGCCGCTCAGGAGTCCCTGACCGAACTCATCTCGCGCGTTCAGCTCAACGCCGGCCAGGTCTCCGAGACCAGCAACCAGGTATCGGAGGGCGGCGGCCAAGTGGCGCAGGCGGCCAACGAGATCGCCCGGACGATGGAGGAGGTCACTCGCTCCACCACCGAATCGGCCAAGACCACCACGGAGATCGCCGGGGGAAGCCAGCGACTGGCGCAGGACGCTGAGAAGGCGACCGCGTCGGTCACCG
>CAZIIS010000100.1:0-10262 GCA_964539295.1 uncultured Fimbriimonadaceae bacterium
AGACCGGCACCATCGTGCGGTCCGTACCCATCACGACCAACCCGCGGACCGTGCCCCAGCAGTCGGTTCGCAGCTACTTCTCCAAGGCCGCCAAGGCGTTCCACGCGCTCTCGACCTCGCAGTACGCCGCGTGGGAGAAGTACGCCGAGACCGAGATGGACGAGAACCCGCGCACCGGGGTCGACTACGTCCCGTCGGCGCAGAGCGTCTTCATGGAGCTGCAGTGCAAGTTCCTTCAGGTCAACCCGACCGGCACGCTGCCGTCGGCGCCGCCCACCTCGCACTACTCGGGCGACGCGATCACCGTCACGGCGGCGGCGGGGGCAGGGACGATCACGTTCACGGCCAGCGGCGCCACGTCGGTCAACACCAAGGTGGAGGTGCTGCTTCAACCGCTCACCGGCCCCAACGGCATCCCGCAGGAGGGCGCCTATCGGAGCAAGGGGTTCGTCTCGTTCGCGTCGGGCGCCCTCACTCACGACGTGTCGGCGGATGCGGGCTACTACGCCACCGCCTACCGGTTCGTTAACACGCAGACCGGGCAGCAGACGCTTCTGGTTGAGACCGGTACGGTCACCGTGGGCGTTGCGCTTGCCCGCAACCCGAAGAAGGCCGCCTAGACAGACCGATCCGCGCGCCCGCCGCGGGCGGGTTGCCGGAGGCCCCGGCGCGTAACGCCTTCGGGCGTGCGGAGTCGGGGCCTTATGTCGTCGGGCCGGCGCCCTGCGGGGCCCCGGCGCATTCCGCTTGCAGGCCGCGGGGCGGAAGGAGCGATGCTCGCGGGGCGGCCTGGTCTGCGCTTCGGTCTACCGGGTGCTCCAGTACCCGGTCAGCTCCGGCGTGAGGTGTTGGAGTCGGGCGGCGGAGGGCTCCAGCCGACCGGCGCGGCCGGAGGCGAAGAGCACATGGATGTACGTATCGTGGCGGGGAAGCGCCCGGTCGCCGTTGAACTCCCCGTTGGCCGTGTTGCCAAAGGCCAGGCGCGTGACGGTTTTCGAGTTCTCGCTGTGCTCCCGGTTGCCGTCGTCGTAACCGATGAGGAACCCGTCGAACGGCACCACCGTGCCGTCGCGCAGCTTGAACGGCGACGGGTCGTAGGTGCCGCCGGCGCCCATGTTGGACGTCTCGGCGAAGAGGACCGTGCCGTTCGGGTTCTCGAGCTGCGGGTAGTACATCGTGTCCATCGCCACGTACATGCCGTAGGTGAGCTCGATCACCTTCTTGCTGGAGTCGGGATGCTCCACGCGCACCACCTCGTCGTCCTTGGCGCTGGGGCAGCGGAAGCTGGCGCGGGCAGTCATGTTCGGCTGCAGCAGCGTCGCCCAGGTGTTGGGAAGCCCGTTGGTAAGCAGCGGCGTGCCGTCCTGTCCGACGGCGTAGACCGGGGGAAGGTGCTCGTCGTTGTACTGCATATACAGCAGAGCCGCGTCGAACACCGCCTTGACGTTCTGCAGGCAGCGCGCCTTCTCGCTCTGCTTGCGCATGTGCTGGAACACCGGCCAGAAGATCACGCTAAGCACCGCGAGGGTGAGCAGTATCCACTTGAGGTCTTTGGGGGACAGGTAGGAGGAGCCGCGACCGGCGCCTTCGGGCTCGTCTGGGTCGTAGGCGTTGGCGGTCAACATCATCGCGCGTAGGTGTATGCGGAGCCTCGGTCTCCATCCAGGCCGTACTCGGCCAGCGTCTCGGGCAGCCTGGCCCGGTCAAGCTCCAGGTTGTAGTGCCGTCCGTCGATCACGGGGACCATGCCGAAGCGGATGTCCTCGCTCTGCACGCCCTTGGCAAAGCGCGCGAGGGCGGCGAACTCGTCGGAACTGAACTCGTTGCTGGCCAGCTCGACGGCCTTCTGCACGACCTTCGGGATGATCGCCCAGTTGGCGACCAACTGCTGCTTCACGGCGATGATGAAGTCCTTCTGCCGCTCCTGTCGCTTGAAGTCGCTGTCGCCATGGCGGTACCGCACGAAGCACATCGACTTGTAGCCGTCCAGGTGTTGCCGCCCCTTCTTCAGGTTGATGAACAGCCCGCCCGCCTTATCGGTGTACCTCATGTTGCGCGGGACGAAGATGTCCACGCCGCCCAGCATGTCCACCGTCTCCTGGAAGGCATCGTAGTTGATCGTCACGGTCCGGTCGATCGGCACGCCCAGCATCTCCGAGACCGCGCGCTGCGAAAGCTGGTTGCCGCCGATGGCGTGGTAGGCGTTAATCTTCTGGTCGCGGTAGCCCGGGAGCTGGTAGTTGGTGTCCCTCGGGATGCTCACGCCGGTGATGCGCTGGTTGGCAAAGTCAAGCTTCGCCACAAGGATCATGTCGCTTCGCGCATTGGATTTGAGAACCTTTTTGCCGCCGGGCGCCAGGTCCTCGTCGCAGCCCAGCACAAGCACGGTGAGGGAGCTCTTGGGCGAGCCGTCCGCGTTCTTGAACACGTCCTCGGGCCTCGTGTTCATCAACGTCTGCAGCACCGTTTTCGTGATGACGTCGCTCTGGCCCAGCCAGCCTAGGAAGGAGCCGCCAACCAGGGCGACCATGAGCACCGCGCAGTAGACCATCAAGCCAAGTGCCCGTTTCCAAACCGGCCTTTTCTTATTGCGAAGCATTCCCGTGAAGCGTACCTTTTGGAATCGGCCCCGTTCCCGGAGTGGACGTAGGCCTACCCAACCCGAAGCAAGAACCAAGCCGTGGGAGCCGGGTTCCAACCAAACCAACGTCATCGGCTGCGGCTTCGGTTCCGGCGGTGCGTCTCTGGGCCTGTCGTCGCGTACACTGGATTCCATATGGAGCGGCGCGAGCGCGCTTTCACCATGATCGAGTTGCTCGTCGTGGTCGCCATCGTGGCCATCCTTGCGGCGATCCTCCTGCCGGTGTTCGCCCAGGCCCGAGGGCGGGCCAGGAACGCCCAGTGCCTGAGCAACCTCAGGCAGGTCGGGGGGGCGATGGCGCTCTACATGGCCGACAGCGACGACCTCTTCCCACACGCGCTGGACCCGGTGGATCGGTACTTCCCGGAGCTGTGGGACGACCACCCGGAGTGGCGGGCGCTCATCCCCGACATGCCGCTGTTGCACGAGGTGCTCCTGCCGTACGCGCGCGCTCGCGAGGTGTTCCACTGCCCATCGGACCGGGGCTGCAAGGTGCTGGACGATATGCCCTGGGTCCGGTTCAACTCCGAACCGTCTACCTTTGCGGCCTATGGAACCAGCTACTATTTCCGAACGGAGATAGCCTTTCGTTTGATGAGCTCCACCTCGATGCTGGCTCCGGCCGACGTGAACGTGCTGTTCGACTGCTCGGGCCACTGGCACGGAGCGGGACGACCGGTGCGGTCCGACGATCCGGTCGGCGGCGAGTACCTCGCCCTGCTGCGGGGTTACCGGTACAACCTGCTGCTTGGCGACCTCCACGTGAAGTCGCGCACCCACGACGGCCTCTGGGATGGGTGGAACACGCCGCTATGATGCTGCGGCCATACGGCGTGGTGGTCGGGGGGCGGCTCGAGTTTGGCCTGGAGGTCGAGCTGCGCAACGGCCGGGTGGAGTCGGTTCGGCCCTGCACCGGCCAGACCGAACCCTATGTGCTCTCCCCGGCGTTCGTCAACGCGCACTCGCACCTGGAGTACCGCGGCCTGATGGACCGCGTGGACGGCGACGAGTACATGGCCTGGATTGCCCGCCTGACCGAGCTCAAGGCGGAGCAGGACGCCGCCGAGGTGGAGCGGGACTGCCGTCTGGCGGCCGAGGAGAACCGTCGCACCGGCGTGGCGCTTGTGGCCGAGCACTCGGACCGTCCGTTCGCCGGCGCCGCGCTGGCCTGGGCTGGGCTCGACGGCCTCGTGTTCCAGGAGGTGATCACCCTGCGCGAGCGCGACGACCCGATGGCCAAGCTGCGGCTGGTGGAGGAGCGCGCGGCGTGCAACCGGTGCTTCCGCCCGACCACGCTCAGCCCGCACACGCCGTACACCGTGGACGAGGCCACGCTCCGCCGTCTGAACGAGCCCGGCCGCCCGCTCAGCATCCACGTGGCCGAGAGCGTGCACGAGAACGCGCTGCTTGAGCGCGGCGATGGTCCGCTCGCGAAGTTCGCCTTCCGCCCCGTGGCGCCGCCCGGCGCGCGGGTGGTGGACTACCTGGCCGACCTGGGCTACCTGCGTCCGGGCGTGCAGTTCGTCCACGCGTGCGACCTGAACGCGCGTGAGGCGGAGCGCCTGGCCGAGGCCGGGGTGGCCGTTGCCCACTGCCCGCGCTCGAACACGCGCCTGAGGACGCCCCCCGCGCCGATTCGGGAGTACCTGGACGCCGGGGTGAAGGTTGGGCTGGGGCTGGACTCGGCCGCCAGCGCAGGGCCGATCGACATGTTCGCGGAGATGCGCGGGGCGCTCCAGACCGCGCAGGGAAGGGGCCGCCCGCTCTCGCCGGAGGAGGTGTGGGCGATGGCGACCACGACGGGCGCCGCCTCGCTTGGCTTCGCGGACTGGGACATCGTCCCGGGCTCGTCCGCGCCGCTCATCGAGATCCGCGTTCCCGGCGCCGAGAACCTGGGCGCGGTCATTGATCGCGGCTCCCCGGATCGGGTGGAATGGGTGTTACTATGAGCGAGACGCTGGAAGCCCTCTGGGCGGTGGTGCGCAGCATCCCGCCGGGCCGCGTGGCGGGGTATGGCGCGGTCGGACGGGCGCTCCCGCACCGGGCCTCCGGTCTGCTGGTTGGGCGGTGGATGGCCTCGGCGCCCCCCGGGGTGCCCTGGTGGCGGGTGCTTGCCTCGTCGGGTGAACTGGTGATCGCCAAGCGCAACCCGGTGTGGGCCAAGGAGCAGCGGGAGCGCCTGGAGGCCGAGGGCGTGCCGTTCGACGGCGAGTTGGTCTCCAAAAAGGCGTTCATCGAGCCCGAGCCGCTCCGTTAGGTAGCCTGACCGGCGCGCAGCGCTGCGTCCGCGCATGCGCCTACAATATCGGTGGAAAGGTGTTTGTTATGAGTGCCGCAGCCGTGCCGACGCCCAACCCGGAGATCATCGCGTGGTCCCATCGCGAAAGCGGGTTCACGGTCGCCGAGGTGGCGAAGCGGCTGAACGTCAAGGAACCGCAGGTAGTCGCTTGGCAGTCCGGTGAGAAGTCGCCCACCTTCCGCCAACTGAAGATGCTTGCCGGTTTCTACCGGCGGCCGTTCAGCCTGTTCTACCAAAGCGCCGTTCCGCGAGTCGCTCCGCTGGCCGGCGAATACCGAAGGCTGCGCGGCGTCGCGCCGGGGAAGGAGTCGCCGCAGCTCAGGGTGGCGATCCGGCAGATGATGGGCTGGCGGGAGACCGCGCTGGATCTGGCCGAGGAGCTTGGCTACGAGCTTCCCGATTTCGGCATCGCCGTCCATGTGGCCGAAGACCACGCTGCATTGGGCCGGCGCATACGCTCCTTGCTCGGGGTGACGGTGGAGGCGCAGTTGGGGTGGCGCGACGCCTGGGTCGCCTGGCGGGAGTGGCGCGAAGCGATGGAAAACGCGGGTTTGCTCGTGTTCATGTTCCCCAACGTGGAGTTGTCCGAGGTCCGGGGCATGGCGTTGCCGCGGCGACCATTGCCGGTCGTTGGCGTCAACACCAAGGAGGGTGTGGAGTCGCGGGCGTTCACTGCGCTGCACGAGTTGGTGCACCTGGCTTTGGCGAACGCCAGCGAGGAGGGATCCTCCCTTACCGACCAACGGTCTTCCGACGAATGGGAGAAGGTGGAAGCGTTCGCCGAGAGCGTGGCAAGCCACGTGCTGATCGACGAGGACGCAATGCGCAACGTGGTCAGCCGGGAAGGAACCCCAAAGGAGCTGACCGCCATGAGGCGCCAAGCGAGCCGGTTCAAGGTTGCCCCTCTGGCATACGCGACCCGCCTGTGGCGGTCTGGGGTGCTGAGTGGCGCCGAATACGGCCGCTGGCTGGAGTCGTGGAACGCGCATCTCAGGACCCTCCCCCAGCGCCAAGGTGGTTTTGCCACGCCGGTCGACAAAACCGTCTCGCGCGCCGGACGGGGCTTCGCGCAACTGGTGCTGGAGGCTCTAGACACGAACTCCATTTCGATGGCGGATGCCTCGCACTACCTGAACCTGCGCACCGAGCATTTCGACAAGCTCCGCGCCAAGCTGTTCGGCGGCGAGACGGCGGAGGGGCACGATGAGTAGCGTGGGCGCCCAGGCGCGCTACGTTCTGGACACGAGCGCCTTGTTGGACTGGCACGACCGCTATTACCCGCCCGACGTGTTCGCGTCGCTGGTCGGCCTTCTGGACGGGCTCATCGCAGAAGGCCGTTTGATGAGCGTGCAGTTGGTGCTGGAGGAGGTCGGCGCCATGGGTTCGCGTTCGCTCGGCCAATGGGCAGAGGGCCGCAAGGGAATGTTCGCGGCTACGGAGAACCACCTCGCCCAGGCGCTCAGCATCAAGGACGCTTACCCTGCGCTCAGCGATCCGCATGCCCAGTTCGAAGAGGCGGACGCCTACGTGATCGGGTATGCCGAGTCCCTGGGCGCGACGGTGGTTACGGCAGAGACTCCGGCCGCCACAAAGCGCAAAACCAGGCGCTCGATGTACATTCCCGATGTGTGTGCGGCGTTGGGCGTACCCTGCATAGCCAACCTCGGCATGATGCGGAAGGAAGGTTGGCGCATCTAGCCCGGACGAGCGTCCAGCGCCCGGCCCGGCAAACAGGCGCCTGTGATCAGGGCTGTCTCCACCGCCTTCATGGCGCCAGGAGAAACACCGTCCCAACGGCAACGAGTACGGCGTATCCGCAAAGGCTGACCGCGAGCGTGCGGCCCAAGGTGACCGGCGAGCAGTACCTGCGCTTCGTCAGCGCAGCCACGAACGCGTTCTTGCATGCCAGGGCGGCGCCAAACAGCGCGACCCAGAAGATGGGATTGCCCGCCCTATCGTTGGCGTAGGGAAGCAGGTTCGTTTGTGGCGGATCGGTCGGCCAGGCGCGAGTGAGTACCCACACAACGAGGAGGACCGCCACCGTTCCGCAAGCGTTGGCGCAACATAGCAGCGCCGTGCTCCTCGGCGTACCCGTCCCGACCAGACGGCGAAGCACCTTGGATTCGGCCCAAGCCATAAGCCATAGCGCCCCCAAGACCAAGGAAAGGAGCGTGAGAACCATGACGAGGTTTCCGCCGGCGTCGCCGCCACATGCTATCGCCACGAGCAACGCGTACGTGAACACGTTGACCACGGCCGTCCGAACCCACGTGGTCACAGAGCAGTAGCGGGTATCGGACAGCTTGGCCACAAACAGCGCCTCGGTGAAGAGCGTTAGCGCATATGCCAGCACCCAAAGCACTACGGGCCGGTCGCGCAGAAAAGGCGTAAGCTCCACCATAACCATGCCAGCGCCCGTAGAAACGTAGTTGGCGTACACCATGTACCGGAAGGCGTCTCGCCTTCGCACCCGGAAAACCCACCGAAGCGCCAAGGCTTCGATTGCGCCGAGGGTGAATGGCACAAACACCAACCAGGTGAACCCCATTTCCACCAACCCTGCGCCGGAGTTGGCCATCGCGGCCACCGGCAGGAGCAGCGCAAGGACGAAGAGCGACCCGCGGAGGTCGAAGCGTTGGGCCGAGTGCTCCGGCGCGAGGAGGAGTCCATTCATCGTCGTCAATCGAAGAAACGCATTTTGCGATTCGGCGCCTGGTCGGCGTCGAGCAACACCGAAGGGTACGCGCCGCGTGCCAAGCGCCCGAGCCGTCGCCCGGGTCCATCCACCAGCACGATTTCCTCTCCGAACTGCACCACATAGAAGTCGCCCGGCAAAAGGGTTGGGTATTCCCAAAGAGGGTGGGGCAAATAGGTCATGAAGTCGAGGGTGTACTCCTTGCGTCCGGCTACGAAGACCGAGAACACTCCTGGATGGGAATTGCACTGCGGTCTGGTGAAGCCGTCATCGGAGAACCTCCTGTAGCCGTCCCGAGCTTCATTCAAGTGGGTCGCATCCCACGCGATGGCCGCTTGGTTGCCCTTTCCAAGGCCCTTGATGAGCGGTTTGCAGCGGGGCGCATGGCCTTCATAGTCTTCCAGGCCCGAGATGGCAACCAGGTCGGCCCGGTCGACGACCGGCGATGGCGCAACGACCGGCACAGCGCCTGCTTTCAACGCGCCGGTAACCCGCTGGTCCAGTGTTCCGTCGGTGCGGACGCGCCGGACCTCGCGGTTCGGCGCCATGTAGTACACCCACCCACCGGGAGCGCCGTACGCTCCCACGTTAGGCTTGATCATCAGGAACGTCCCGATTGCGCCTGCCTGAAGAAGAAACGCCAGGACGAGCAGTGGCAGGTAGGTGCATGCGTTGACGAAGGCGGTCCGTTTCCACGACTCTTTGGCCAAGTAGCGGAGGCGGCAAAGCCGGGCGACGAACACGTTCTCCATTACCAAGGTTAGGCCGAAGGCCAGTAGCCACGGGACGACAAGCAGGGAAAGGCCGTAGTCAAACGGGCTAAGGTCAAGTCCGTATAACTGGGCCCTCAGGAGCGCGCCCACCGCCGCCGAGGCGTAGTTGGCCCAGATCATGGTTCGGCATGCCCGGCGGTAACTGGCGACGTCAATCCGTCGCAGCGGCCCGCGCTTGGCAAGACCAGTGACAAGCTCGCGGACCGCAGGCCAACCTTGTTGCCCGAAGAGCGCGGTGGCGGCGTTCTCTGCCGCCGCCGGCGCCAAACCGGCTTTGCCCGCCGCCCTCGCCGCCGGCGCGGGCCGTACCTGGTAGAACCGGACCAGAAGCCAAGCCTCGACGAGCCCGATGAGGAAGTTCCCGATGAGCAGCCAGCAGCAGTCGAACCAGAGCAGCGGCGTGCCGACGTTCGCTGATGCCGCGACCGGCAGCAACGCGAGAGGCGATGCGACCACGATGCGGCGAGCAGCCATCGCCAAATGCGGATTTGCCATCGATACCCATCCCTTACGCCCGACTATGGGCGGTATGACGAACGTCGCTATGTTACTGTGTGTGCCCTGCCTTCTGGTTGTCAGGCTTCTGGCATCACGGCCACTAGATCGCGGTGGCCGTCGTCGGACAGGTCGAATCATTTGGGACTCTGCTGCGTCCATCTTCATATAGCCGGTAAGTAGCTGGCTTGTTGTCGGTGGAGCGTCGGGATTGAAGATCGCTAGAATCGCAATGCTGATCCTGTTCTGGGGGCTGGTGGTCGTCGCGACCGTGCAGCGCCTGGCGCACGGCTCCTGCCTGGACGGTTGCACCCGCGTGGAGACCTGGCCCGGCGCGCCTTGGCTTCTCCTCCTGGGCAATGCCGGGGCCGTGGCGATGTTGGTTGCGCTTGTCAAGGGGCTGGACCGGCTCTTCCTCGGCCTATGCCTGGGCGGGGTGGCGGTGGTGTTCGGCTGCGTGGCCGTCGTCGTCCAACTCAACACGGCTTGCGACCTGTGCACCTCCATTTGGATCGCGATGATCGGCCTTAGCCTAACCAACATCGAATGGAAGCGGCTCGGCGCGGTTCTCGGCGCCGCCTTCGGATGCCTGTCCGTGTACAGCCTGGTGCAGCCGGCCCTGGAACCCCACTACGCGTTGGCGACGCCCACCTTCAGGCCCTACGAGCAGCCGCTTGGCCGGCACGAGCAGGCGTACGTGGTCATGATGTGCCCGGGCGTGCCCGATTGCCGCACGCTTGAGGGACGCATTGCGAAGCTCGACATTTCGCGAGGCCGCGTGCTTTACCGTTGGTCGCTCGTGCCCGCGCACGCGCCGGGGTGCCGCGAGGCCGCCTTGGCCGTCGAGGCGATGATGGACCTGGACCCCGCCAAGGGCGCGGCCTATCGGCGGCGGGTGTTGCTGAGCCAGGCGCCGCTCACCGCCGACCAACTGGCCCAGATGGCGCGCGATCTGGGTGGCGAGGCGCAGGTTCGGAGCGCCGTGGCCGCACCCCCGGCGGAACTGGTTCGGCGGCTGGAAGGGGACGCGCGCATCGTGGCGACCATGGGCCTGAAGCGCGTGCCGATGGTCTTGCAGCTTTTCCAGAGTATGCCCGGGACACACGGCTCGGCGCGGGAGAAGCAGCCGAAACCCACGCTGATCTACGCAAGGATCCTGGACTTCCTAAGGGAATACGAACGGGAAAGCGATGGCCGTTCTCCCGCTGGAGCGAGTTACTCGGAGGTGGCAAGATGAGGACTAGAACACACGAAATGCGGGCTTTCACGTTGGTGGAGCTATTGGTTTGCATCGCGATCATCGCCGTGTTGGCCGCGATTCTCTTTCCGCTCTTTGGTGCGGCCAAGGTGCGGGCAAAG
>CAZIIS010000101.1:0-10210 GCA_964539295.1 uncultured Fimbriimonadaceae bacterium
CACCCAACCCCCAAGCGTGTCATCCCGAACCGAAGGTGAGGGATCTCGGTCGGATCGGCCTTGATGGTTGGGAAACGTCCGAGATCCCTCGCTGCGCTCGGGATGACACCCTTGGTTGGGATGAGCGCCGACGGGCCGTGGCTGGCGCGGGAGCGGGGCGCTACGGCTTGCGCCTCCCCCTTCACCCCCTCCGCAAGCGGAGGGGGAGGACGCCGCGGCCAAAGGCGGCTCCGCGGCGCTTGGCCCTTCGGACCGGGGTGCAAAAGACATCACCCCGGCCACCCACCCCGCGTGATGCCTTGGGCCTGCAACGCAGGCGCGCCGGGTCCGGTAAAACCAGAAAGGCATGTTGCAGGTCATCGACCTGGTCAAAGAGTACAAGAAGCTCCGGGCGGTCGACGGTTTGTCGTTCGACGTGAACCCGGGGGAGATCGTGGGGCTGCTCGGCCCGAACGGCGCCGGCAAGACCACGGCGCTTCGGTGCGCGTCCGGCATCCTGCGCCCGACGGGCGGCCGCGTGCTCGTCAACGGTTGCGATATCGTGGCGGACCAGGCCAGGGCGAAGGCCGGGCTCGCGTTCGTGCCCGAGGTTCCGAACCTCTACGAGTTGCTCACCGTCCGCGAACACCTGCGCTTCGTGGCCATGTGCTTCAACACGCTCGATCTGTTTGAGCAGCGCCACGAGGAGTTGCTCGAGCGTTACGCCCTTACCGAGAAGAGGGATCAGTTGGTCGCCACGCTCAGCAAAGGGATGCGTCAGAAGCTGGCCATCGCGTGCGCGCTGGTGCATGGCGCCAACGTGATGCTGTTCGACGAACCGATCGTCGGCATCGACCCGCTCGGCGTGGCCGAGTTCAAGCAGGAACTTGCCCGCGCTCGGGAGGCCGGGTGCGCCATCCTCGTCTCGACGCACCTGCTGGACACCGCCGAGAAGCTGTGCGACCGGGTCGTCATCTTGGCGCACGGCCGCAAGCTGGCCGAGGGCACGTTGGCCGAACTGCGCGCCGGCGCCGGCATGGAGGGCGCCGACCTCGAAGAGCTGTTCCTCAAGCTGACCCAGGAGTCCGAGGTTGAAACCGCTCCTCTACCTCTATAGCCGCACGATTTGGAACGGCGTCAAGCGCGCCTTCTCCTCGCCCAGGCGGCTCATCGGCATCCTGGTCTTCGTCCTCTACAACCTTTGGTGGCTTCCTCGCCTGGCGTTTGGCGGCTCGAACGCCGAGGCGTTCAGCCAGATGCCGAAGTTCCAGTTGCCGCCGATGGCGGTGATCGACGCCTTGGTGTTCGGTCTCTTCTGCGCCCTCACCGTGGTCCTCGGGATGAACGCGTTCGGCCTGAAGGGCGGTTTCAAACCGGCCGATGTGGACGTGCTCTTCCCGACGCCCGTGAGCCCGCGCCTGGTGCTGGTCTTCCGTCTTCTTCGCGACTACGCGGTGACCTTGGTGGTCCCGCTCTTCTTCCTGGTGATCCTTTGGCGGCCGGCGAACTCGGGGTGGACGTCGCTGGTTTCGGGCCTGCCGAACCCCGCTTCGGCGGGCTATGTGGTGCGGGCGGGCTGGCTCGCCTACCTGCTCCTGACCAGCGCCTGGATCACCATCGGCTACGCCGTCGGGCTGTTCCTCAACCGCGTGGACGCTCGGTACGAACGCATCCGTCGCGCCTGGGGGTGGGCCTGCGGGGTCCTGATCGTCGCCGTCGGCGTGTCCATCTACCTTCGCGTCCTCTGGGGAGGGGACTTCGCGCATGCGGTTCGTTTGGCCTCGGCGCCGGACCTGCGGACCGTCTTCTTCCTGGCCACCGGCGCCACGGCGCTCACCATGGCCCCGCTCAAGGGCAGCGTGGCGCTGGCGTTGGCCGGCGCCGGAGGGCTTCTGGCGGCCACGGCCGCCGGTTTGGCGTTGGCGCTGCGCCAGGCGCCGTACATGTACGAGCAAGCCGCCGTGATCGGCGCGGCCCTGAACGCCCGGATCCGCCTTCGCCGCCGGGGCGACCTGTATGGTGCGGTCGCCGAGCAGGCCCGGCAGGGCAAGGTCCGGAAACAAGGCACGGGGCGGCTGGGCCGAGCGCGAGCGATTGGCCCCTTGGCGTTGGTGTGGAAGGAGGCGCTTCTCCTGCGGCGCACGTCGGTCGTGATGGCCCTGGTCTTCGCCCTGGTGAGCGTGGCCGGGTCGGTGATGGCCTCGCTGATGCCGCGAAGCGGGGAAATCGGGGCGTTCCCAGGCGTGTTCGCGCTGCTCATCCAGGCCATGCTGCTCTTCTCGATGTCCAGTGGCTCGGCCCAAGCGGGCTACCTGGAGAACCTGCGGCGGATCGACCTTCTCAAGCCGCTGCCGTTCCGGTCCGAGGTGATCGTCGGGTTCGAGGTGCTCGGGAAGTCGCTCGTAGGCGCCGTCGCCGTGCTCATCGGCATGGCGGCGTTGGCCGTTATGGCGCCGACGCAATGGCCCTTTGCGTTGGCCGGGGCGCTCATGCTCCCGCCGATGGCGGTCTCCATCTCCTCGCTGATGATGCTGTTGACGCTTCTGCTGCCCGACATCGACGACCCCACCCAACGGGGCTTCCGTGGCCTGGTCTCCCTGCTCGGCGTGGTCGTGTTTGCCGGCCCGCCGGTGGGGTTGTTCGCGGTGTGCCTGCTGCTCCGGGTTCATCCGGCGCTCGCGGCCATCCCGTCGGCGATGGTGCTGTTGGGCGTCGCGGCGCTTGGCGTACTGGCCTCGGCCCGCCTCTACACGGACTTCAATCCTGCGGAGTAGGTTGGAACGGTAGGCGGCGGTACACTGTTCGCTTGGTACGAGGAGGCCGCTTCGCGCGGTCGTTCGCCGGCATGAGGATTCGTTCATCGTTCAAGGTCACGGTTGCGGTGCTGGCCGTGTTTGGCGGTTGCTACGGCGCATGGCGCGCTTACAACAACTACAGCCTGAGCCGTTACCATCTCTCGGAGATCGTTCCCGGCCGCATCAACCTGGTGGCCATCAAGCCGGGCGCCGGCTATCGCATCATCGTCGCCAACCAGGTCGCCCAGCTTGCCGAGGTGAGCCAGTCGACCTTCGACGCCCCCGGCGACCGGGAGGAGCAGGGTGAGGTGAACAACGGTCGGAAGCTGCCCATCAAGGAGCTGCTCGCCAGCCTTCAGGGCGACGAGGTCGCGTTGGGCCGCTTGGTCATGAGCCTCAACGACATGAGCGAGGCCAACCTGCCGCCCGAACGCAACATTTGGAAGGCCGAGGACATCCGTCGCGCCCTGGACGGCGACCCCACGCTCCAGAAGCGGCTGGCGGAAGACCTGCACGTGGGCCTCGACGGCAACCCGCCGGACTACCTGAACCTCAAGAAGCTGCTCAACGGCATCGTCATCGAGAACCCGGTTCGCGTTTCGGCGTCGGTCGGCGGAGTGCGCAAGACGCTCACCGGCGCGGTCCTGGAGCCGTTCCGCTCCCAGTTCTCGCGCTCGTTCGAAAACCGGATCAAGGACAAGTTCAACCTGCCTGTGGAGCAACTCGAGGGGATCTACATCGACGAGACCACGCCGCTGCGCAAGGATCCGGCGAAGCGAGAGGACGTGCGCAAGTCGCTGGAGGCCCGCATCGCCCCAGCCCATGTCGACCAGCTTGCGGAGAAGCCGGCGCGGGTGCTCTCGAACGCCGTGGTCGTTCTAAACGAATCGTTTATAAAAGGCGCCAGTACGGAGTCGTACAATGGGCCCAACAGCCGGAAGCTGTACGATATTTCGGTTCACCTTACGGACGAGGGGCGCATGAGGCTTTGGAAGTATAGTCATGAACACCAGGGCTTCCAGCTGTTGCTGATCGTGGACGACGTGGCTGTGGCCGCGCCGCGGATCCGCACGGAGCTTTCGGAAAGAACCGTGAAGATCACGCAGCTTTCGGCTGGGCAACTGGTGGAGGACGCCGTGAATGGGATGAACCAGGCGTCAGGCGGGACCAAGCGATGAGACATGCATTGAAATGGCTGGCGGCTGCCTTTGCGGCGCTTTCGATCTCTGGGTGCATCGGCGCCTCCGGTTACCGGCCGCAGCAACAGCCCAAGGTCGAACCGGTCACGGTCAAGAACGACGACATGGCGAGCCTTTTCCCGCTCAAGGAGGGCGCTCGGTGGGTGTATGCGGTCACCACCGAGCGTCAGGGCGAGGCGGGGGCGGCGCAGAGCGAGTGGGCGATCGAGGTGGTCCGGGTCAAGCGATCCGGCGAGAACACCACGGCCGTCATGCAGGTCTCCAAGCTCGGCCAGTCGGGCGGCGGGGACACCATGGGGTGGATGGTCAACCCGAAGGGCGTGTTCCAGACCTACTACTCATCCGCCCAGGGAAGCACGCTCGACTTCCAGCCCGCTCAGCTGGTCCTGCCGTGCCCGTGGAAGGAGGGGCAGACCTTCGACTACAAGGGCGTCGGCCCGTTCCCGACCGGCGGCGTCGGAGCGATGACCGTGAAGTCCACGGTGCTGGGGATCCAGGAGATCGACACCGATGTGAAGCCGATGGGCGCCGTTGCGGTTGAGGGCGTTACCACCTATGCGGCCAAAACCAAGACGGGGGCGCCGCTCGTGATCGGCGGCAAAGCCGTTCTCACCAAATCCGTTTCCACCACGTGGTTTGCGCCAAACATCGGGATCGTCCGCCTTCGACAAGAGGTCACCGGTCCCAACGTCAACACGACCATCACCCTAAGGCTGAAGAGCCTTCCGTAGGAGCGATACATGAAGATCAACATTGCCTTGGTTCTTTCGGCGTTTCTGGCGATTAGCCTGGTGGGTTGCTCAAAGAAACCAGACGCCAACGTCAGCGGTACCCCCGAAGACGGCTCCGCCAAGACGGCTGCCGGTCCCAAGGCCGCGCCGCTGCCGGCAGTGCCCGACAAGCTCAAACACGAAGCGTTCAAGTATTACGGTTTGGAAAACGCCAAGCCGCTGCGCTACAAGCTGGTTGTGCACGAGGGGGCCAAGCCCGAATACGGAATGCAGACCTTCGAGTATAAGGGCCTTGTCGACGGCCTTCCCCAGTACAGCGTGAGCCGTACGGAGGGTCTGGAGATCCTGGGCACGGAAGAGGACGAGGTGCGCAAGGACGGCGTCTACGTCAAATCGCTGTCGCTCGGAACGCTCGACAAACCGATGTTGGCCTTTCCCGCCGACCTGAAGCCAGGCAAGACCTGGAGCGCCGCCTATTCGCTCGATACTACGCAGGGCAAGATGACCGTGAAGGCCAAGTTCGCTGCGGTCCGAGTGGAGAAGGTCAAGGTCGAAGCGGGCCAGTACGACGCGTTGCTCGTCACCGCGCAGGAGGAATCGACCGGTCCCCAAGGCTCTACGAAGATCTTCTCGAAGGCGTGGTATGCGGAGGGGATCGGAACGGTGAAGATGACCACCACCGGAAGCAGCCCGGCGCAGAAGAACATCACGATGACCGTGGAGTTGGCCAAGGAGGCGCAGTAGCCATGTTGGCGGCCGCCGTTGCGTTTTGCGCCATGCTGGCGCCGGACAAGACGCTGGATGCCGCGGCCTTCTTCCCCCTGCACACGGGCGATCGGTGGACGTATCAAGAGGTCGCCGACGGCAAGCTGGTGGGCATCTTCGTCGACGAGTGCAAGGGCGAGGCGATGATCGCCGGCAAACCCGCGTTACAGGTCGAGATCAGCACGCAGGGGAGGACCCTGGAATCCGCCTACTACCGAGTGCTGGATGACTCGGTCTATCTCGTGGCCTCCGATCCAAAGCACCCGTTGCTTGACCCGTACGCCATATTGAAGGTTGGCGGGAAGACCATCAAGTGGAAGTATGCGGGTACCGCCCGGTTCCTCACCGAGAACGACCCGATGACGCTGCAGGGAGTGGCCAAGCGCATCGGCAAACGGGAGATGCTGGGCCGCAAGGTCGAGGCGCTCGAGGTCACCCTTGACGCGGTGGTCGGCAATCCGAAGGGCACCAATGTTCGGTCCAAGCAGGTATCGGTTTACGGAGAAGGCATCGGGCTTTTCGAACTCAAGGACACGACGCGGGTCAACAAGACGACCCATGTGCGCGTGAGGACGCTGACGCAGTTCGAGCCGGCCAAACGATGACGGAAGAATGTTCTCTCGAATCGCCATAGGGGCGCTGAGTCTGGTGGTCGCATCGGCGGTGTTGATGGTCGCGGGTTGTGGCCCACGGGCCGGGGGTGGTGAAACGGCAGCGAATGCGGCGAGTGCGCGTCGGTTGGATGCGACGGCCCTTCAGCCTGCTCGGCTACCCTACGACAAGGGCAGCCTGATCCTGGGTGGTTCGGCCATTCCGGTGGACCTGGAGCGGGCCGATGAGCCTGTCGGTTTTCGGTTCGACCTGAAAGCGCACGGCGAGGTCGTGGAGCAAGAGTTCTACGTGCTTGAGAAGTGGGGGTTCCTGTTTCGCGGCGTGAAGGGGGAGTCCTACGACCCCGCCATTCCGTTGCTTCGCTTTCCGGCCGCCGTGGGCGAGCAGTGGACCTGGGGCGGCAAGGTGCTGGGGCCGGACACGCACGACGCCAAGGCCGACATCAGCACGTCGGGCGAAACGCTGAACCTCGCCGGAGGGAGGTTCGACGCGATACGGGTTCTGGTGGAGATGCAGATCGGATCGCGTGTCGGCCCGCCGGCCGAGCGCAAGCTCGTGTTTTGGTTTGTGCCGGAGAAGGGGATCGTGAAACGGGAGTTCGGTTCGATATCGACGCGCGAGCCGGCGCCGAAGGGAGTACCTGCAGCGGCCACCCATGGTTAGCCCACTAGGCATCGACGGATCGTTCAGCGGACGCGCCGTAAAGGAGGTCCAGAAGCTCGATGTTTGGCTGATCGCGTCGGCCCTTATCCTGTTGGTGGGCGGCCTGATCGCTGTGCACAGCGTCGACGCCGGGTCTCACAAGGTCGCATACCTCCCCAAGCAGCTTCTCTGGGCGCTTATCGGCTTGGCGCCGTTCGGGGTTTGCGCGCGGGTGGCCCCGGAGTTCTGGCAGCGGGCGCACCGCTGGTTGTACGGGATCAACATCCTATGCTTGGTGTTGGTTCTGGTGATGGGGCAAGCAGGCGGCGGGGCGCAACGTTGGCTCTCCGTCGGCCCTTTGCAGTTCCAACCCAGCGAGATGAGCAAGCTGCTGATCGTCGTCACGCTGTCGAACTTTTATGCCAGTCGCCTGGCCGACGTGCGCCGTATAAGCACGTTTGTGTTGTCCTTCTTGCACATACTGCCTTCGGTCGTGCTCGTGTATATGCAGCCGCACCTTGGGGCGACGCTCACGATCCTCGTGATCTGGTTTGTCATCTCCATCTACGCGGGCGTGCCGTGGTCCTACCTCATCACCACGATGCTCGCCGGGGTGGCGTTGTTGGGTATCGCCTTCACCGTTCCCGGCCTGATGCACGGCTACCAGAAGGGGCGGGCGCTGGCGATGTTTGGCGGAGACTCCAAGAGCAGCAACTACCAACAAACCCGCGCCAAGATCGCCTTCGGCGTTGGCGGGCTAATGGGCAGCGGGTACATGAAGGGCGAGGAGAAGGCTGCGGGCTATATCCCCGAGCAACAGACCGACTTCATCTTCACCGTAATGGGCGAAGAGGGCGGATTCGTGGGCTGTGCGCTAACGCTGGCCGCTTACGGGTTCTTCTTCTATCGGGTTTGGGTGGTCGGATTCCGCGCGTCCAACCCGTTTGGACGGTTGGTGGCGGGGGGGATCCTGGGCTTCTTGGCGTTCCACACGATCGTGAACTTGGGGATGAACCTCGGCGTGTCTCCGGTGGTCGGATTGTGGCTTCCGTTTATGAGCTATGGCGGCACGGCGCTGTGGTTATGTATGGCGTCCGTGGGCCTGCTTGCCAACCTACGCCGCGCCGAGACGCAGCAGTGGTTCGCTTGATGTGCCGGCTTCGGATATACTGACTCCGTTGAGGTGGCCATGGAAGGGCCAACTGAAAGCAGGATGCAGACGAGGACTCGGCCTTCGTCGGGCTCGGGAACGCGCAAGCGGATAGAGCCCGAGGTGTCCCATCGGCCGGCTGACGTCGGTGGGATCGTGCTTTGTGCCTCAGCCCTCATCCTCCTTCTGGGCCTGGCGCTGCACAACTGCGGCGCGCTCGGGAACGGCCTGGCCAAGCTGCTCAGTTCGCTTTTCGGCAAAGGCGCGTGGGTCGTGCCCCCGGTGATGGCGCTGATCGGCGGCGCGTTGCTCGCCGGTCGAGCCCGGGTCAGCATCACCCGCGTGACCTGGGGGCTCTTGCTCATCTTCTGCGCCGTGGTCGGGTTGCTGGCGCGCCAGTACCAAGGCGACTACTTCGACCCCGAGGTCGTGAGCGCCGGCGGCGGCTACCTGGGCGCGGTGCTCGGGTGGGCGTTTGGCGCGATGCTCGGCGTCGCCAAGGGGGTCGGCCTGGTGGCGATGTTGCTGGTTGGCGTGGTGCTCTGCGCGAACGCGCCGCTGCGCGACCTGACCCGCAACGCAACGCAACGGATTCGGCGCAACCCCGCCCCCAAACCTGTCGAGGCCGAGGACGACGAGCCGCGCAAGACCCGCGCCGCCGCCGCCGTGCGCATGCTCAACGAGAGCGCCACCGAGCAGCCCAAGCCCGAGAAGCTCACTCGGCCCGCGCCCATCATCCGCGACACCCAATCGCCGGACACCGTCACCCTGGACACCGGGACGGCGAAGGAGGGCTACAACCTGCCGCCGCTCTCGCTGCTGGCCGAGCCACAGAAGGCGCCCAAGCGCAGTCCGCAGGAGATGCAGCAGAACATCGAGACGTTGGAGACCACGCTCGAGCAGTTCGGCATCGAGGCGAACGTGGTCGAAGTGGCCACCGGTCCGACCATCACGCGTTACGAGATCCAACTCGGCCCCGGCATCCGCGTCGGGCGCATCTCGGCCCTGGCCGACAACATCGCGATGAACATGAAGGCCGGGCATGTGCGCGTGGAGGCGCCGATCCCCGGCAAGGCGGCCATCGGCGTCGAGGTGCCCAACCGCATTCGCTCCATGGTCACCCTTCGCGAGCTCTGCGAGAGCCTCGAGTTCCACGACAACAAGTCGCGGCTCATGGTGGCGCTCGGCAAGGACGTGTCCGGCGTCAACAAGTACACCGACCTGACCCGGATGCCGCACCTGCTCATCGGCGGCGCGACCAACAGCGGCAAGAGCATCAGCCTGACCACCATCATCATGTCGCTCATCCTGCGCAACACGCCCAAGGACGTGCGCCTGGTGATGATCGACCCAAAACGGGTGGAGCTCACCTTCTTCGACGGGCTGCCCCACATGATGTGCCCGGTCGTGAAGGACGTTAAGGAGGCGCCGGGCGTGCTGCGCGCGGTCTGGCGCGAGATGGACCGCCGGTACGACAAGTTCAGCGAGGCCGGCGTGCGCAACATCGACGGCTGGAACGAGAAGGCCAGCTTCCAGGACAAGCTGCCGTACATCGTGGTGGTCATCGACGAGCTCGCCGACCTGATGATGCAGGCCGCGGCGGAGGTCGAGACCGCCATCTGCCGCCTCGCGCAGCTCGCCCGCGCCACGGGCATCCACCTGGTGATCGCCACCCAGCGGCCCAGCGTCGACGTCATCACCGGCACCATCAAAGCGAACATCGCCTCGCGCATCGCCTTTGCGGTGACCTCGCACATCGACTCGCGCACCATCCTCGACCAGTCCGGGGCCGACAAGCTGGTCGGAAGGGGCGACATGTTGTTCCTGCCGATCGACGCCACCAAGCCGGTCCGCATCCAGGGCTGCTACGTCAGCGAGAAGGAGATCGAGGACGTGTGCGACTTCTGGCGTCAGCAGGAGAAGCCGCAATACGTGCTCAACCCGGTCCAGATCGCCATCGAGGAGCGGGAGGCCGAGATGAAGGAGGAGCAGGAGGCCGACCCGCTTTGGGAGGACGCCGTGCGTTGGGTGGTGGACCGTGGCCAAGCCTCGACCTCGATGCTTCAGCGGCGCTTCTCGATCGGGTTCCAGCGGGCGTCGCGGATGCTCGACATGATGGAGGAGCGGGGCATCGTCGGCCCGCGCGACGGCCCGCGCCCGCGCGAGGTGCTGCTCGACCCGATGGAGGCCGAGCGCATGTTCGGCCGCATCCCCTACGACCCGCCCGTCGACGGCAGCTCGCACTACATTGGCGACGACGAGTAGCGGTCGCGTTGTCCTTTGGACCGGGGTGCAAAAGACATCACCCCGGCCACCCCTCCCAAGTGTGTCATCCCG
>CAZIIS010000102.1:0-10074 GCA_964539295.1 uncultured Fimbriimonadaceae bacterium
AAGGGTTCGGCTATCCTGACAACGAACAAGGGCCTCGCCGCGAAGCGGCGAGGCCCTTTCGCTTGCCCCAGACCGGCTATTTGCCGGTCTTCTGGTAGCTGACCTCAGGCTTCGGGAACTGCTGCTCCCATGCCCGCGGGGTGGCCGCGGTCGCCTGGTTGTCCTTGTCGATCACCTTGGCCGTCAGGAAGAACACGATCTCGGTTCGGTTGACGTCCTTGGTGGTGCGGCGGAAGAGTTGACCGAGCACCGGCAGGTCGCCCAACAGAGGCACCTTGGAGACGTTGTGCACGTCCTGGTCCTGGATGAGGCCGCCGATGGCGATCGTCTCGCCGCTCTTGATGTTCAGGGTGCTCTGCGAGACCCGGACGCTGGTCTGCGGGATCTGCCCGCCACCCGGCACGTCCGTCATGCCGCGCAGGAAGCTGACCACGGGCCGTACGTCCATGGTGAGCGAGTCTTCCCCGCCGATGCGAGGCAGCACGGCCAGCCGGACGCCGATCGGCACCTCGGAGGTGGTCACGGTGACGCCGTTCTGGCTGGACTGGATGGACTCGATGTAGCGGACCACGTCTCCCACGAACAGCTCGGCTTCCCGTCCGTCGATGGCGAGAACGTTGGGCCGGGCGATCAGGTTGGTCTTGTTCGCGATCTTGTCGAGAGTCGCGGTGACGTCCGCGCGCCAGTTGCCGCCGGTGATGGCGCCGCTCGCGGCGTTCGCACCTGGGCTGGGCTGCGACTGGTTCATGCGAATGGCGCTCACAGCGCCGCCCGTGAGGATGTTCCAGTCGATGCCGAACTTGGCGGCGTCCTCTTTGCTGAGCTCCATCACGCGGAGTTCGAGGGCGACCTGCTTTGGCGCGACGTCGACGAGCGCGAGGTATTGGATCGCCTGGTCGATCTGCTCCCTGGTTCCGCGCAGGATGAGCTTCATCGGCACGGCCGATCGCTCGTACTCCTGGAACGGCTGGCCGAGCCCCTCGACCTGGCCCTTCTCGGCCTTCACGCCGGCCGTGACGGTGGCCGGAGCCGGACCGGCGGTTCCGCCGGACGGAGTCGTGACGCCGGGCTGCTCGGGGACGGCTTCGCGGCTCGCTCCCGCGAGACCGGGCTGGTAGAGCCGCGGGTTGCCGGCCGATGCCGGCGGGATCGTGGCGACGAGGCCGGGCACCTGCTGGATAAGGTCCTCTCGGAGGGCCCTCGGGTCCAGGTACTTCACCTCATAGAGCGTCGTGCGCGCCGCGGCCGGGTCCTTGCCCGTGTCGAGGTTGCGCAGGAGGTCGATGGCCTCCTTGACCGAATCGGGCGAACCCTTGACGATGAGCACCTGCTTGGCGCTCTTGGAGGGCGATGCCGTAAGGCGCACGCCCGGCAGACCACCGTCCGCCTGCGCGGCCTTCTTCAGGGCGTCGGCCTCGCCGCTCTGGACCTCGTACACAACCTGTACGGGCTCCTGGGGCGTGCCGGTCAGCTTCTGGGCGTGACGCTCGGCCACTTCCCGCTGCATCTCGTCCATGGCGAGCGCAGACTCCTTGTTCTCGAGCTTGGCCAGGACGATCTTGGCGTCGAGCTCCTTGGCAAGCAGTTCGGCGCTCTCGACCATCTTGCGCTCGCCGATCAGGAAGATGTACGCGTCGGCGCCTTCGCCGGCGGGAGCGGTCGCCTCCGGCGTGGCCGGAGCGGTCGTGGTCGGGGCGGTCGCTTCGGCGCCGGTCTTCGGGGCCTCCGCCGCCTGGGCGGTCTTCGCGGTGGCCGCGGCCTCGGACGGGGTGAGCACTTCGAGCGTGAGCGGTCCGAACCACTGGCCCAAAGCCTTCTTGATCTGCGCGCCCTCGCCGCTGGCGATCGACACCACGCGGATCTCGTTCTTCTTGCCGTTGTGGTTGGCAAGCTGGCGCATCACGTCGCCGAAGCGGTCGGCGCGAGTGACCACGAAGCTGCCGCCAACCAGCGCGTAGCGCAGGCCGGCCAACGAGGTCACGAAGTCGAGCGCCTCCTGGACGGTGACGCGAGTCAACGAGAGGGTCAGCCGAAGCGGTTTGTCCTCGGGGCTGACCTCCGGGGCGACGATCACGTTCACGCCGGCCTGGATGGAGAGCGCCTTGAGGATCTGCACCGCATCGGCGCCGGCAAAGTCGAGCGAGACGAGCGGCCCCTGCGCGACCTTCTTGGCGGGCTTGGGCGACTCGATAGGCGGCACGGTCTCCGGGAACGGCTCCCTCGACGCGCGCTTGGCGGCGGCCGGCTTCTTGGCCGGAGCGACAGGTTGGGCGGTGTGAAGCGCCACCAGGTCCTCGGTGGTCGTGGGCGCTTCGGCCGCGACGGTCTTCAGGTCGACGACGGCAACGCCCGTGGTCGTGACGGCCGTCTCAGGCTGGGCCGTGGTCACGATCTCAGCTTCCGGCTTGCGCACCGGCTGCGCGTCGGTGATCGGCGGCACGACCTCGGGGAACGCCTCCCTTACCTTCGGCTTGGCGACGGGCTTGGGGAGCGCCGCCTCCGGGGCGGGCGCCGGCTTGGTCGTCGGCTTCGCCACGGGTTCCAGCGCGGGCGGCAGGCTCTTGGCGGACTTCGCCAACTGCTTGACCGCATTGGCCATCGCCTCGGCGTCCTCGACGGCCGGGGCCTTGGGCTTCGGCGCCGAGTTCACGTAGACGGTCCAGACTCCGTCGTTCTCGGCCAGCGTGGGCTTGACGCCCGTCGCCAGCTTGAGGGAGACGCGAACCTTGGGCGGGCGCGAGGAGAACCACCCGTACTGGACGGTCTTGACTCCGGCCGTGCCGACGGCCTCGCGGCCGGCTTTGCCGACCAGCTTGCCGTCAAACTCGACGATATAGACGGCGCCGTTCATTGCGGACGACACCCGCGGGTTGCTAAGCCCCCGACCGTTGATGGCGACCTCGACTCCGTCGCCAACGCGATGAGTCTGCACCGAGGTGAGGTCCTGGCATGGTGCGCTCAGGGCCGCCCCGGTCAGGGCCAACAGCATTCCTAGCAATAGACGTTTACTTCTCACGTGTACCATCCTTGACCGTCAGGACCCTATGCTTCCCACGGTGCTTGACCTTAACGCGGCCCCTGTCGATGCTGACGACGCGGCTCTCGCCATCGACCGATCCGCCGAGCGGAACGAGGCGTTGGCGACCCTTGTCGTCTTCGAAAACGGCCATTGGCTTGGCGCCCAATACGACGCCCTTGACTTCAAAAGCGGGTTCGTCGGGGGTCCGCAGCGGAGCGGCGCCCTCGATCCCTATGCCGGGCTGACCCGGCGCCCCGATGGCCGGCAACTGCCCGATGAGCGGACTGAGCGGCGGCATGCCGCTCGGCTCGGCGGACGATTCCGACCGCGCTCGATGCGCACGCGGCCGATGCGGCTGCGGCGCCGGTGGCTGCGGAACGGCGACGTTCTCCTTGGGCTCCGAGGGCAACGCCTGCGGGGCGAACGGATCGCGCTGCGGCAGCGGCCCGGCAACCAGGCCCTGCAGTTCGCGCTGCAGCTTCTCCTCCGGCGTCTCCGCTTTCTGAGCGGTTGTTGCGGCCGCCTTCTTCGGGGCCGGCGAGCTGGAGCCTCTGGGGATGAGTTGGAACGCGCCAACCCCCACGAGCACCGCGCCGAGCGCGCCGATGATCAGCAGCTTCTGCTTCTCTGGTTTCATGAGGACACTCTCCCGTTGCCGGAGGCGTCGGCCACCTTCTGCGGAGCGTCCGAACCGCCGGCTTTGGGTGCGCGGAATACGTAGGCCCGCAGCTTGAGGGTGGCGTCGAGCACGTTCGCCATCCCGTTCACGTCCCGCTTGGGCGCGATGTCGACGCTGCGCACCGACACGATCTTGGGAAACCGATTCAGCGCCGCGAGCAGGCTTTGCACCGCCCCGAAGCTCCCTCGGCCGGTGACGTCGATCTCGATCTCGTCGTACGGCTTCTTGGGCTTCGGCTTGGCGTCCTTCGGCGCGTCGCCTTCCTTCTGCTCTTCGGGCTTGACCATGGTTGGCTTGACGCCCGTGACCTGGATGCCGCACTGCCGGCCGACCTGCTCGATCTCGGTGAGCAAGGTCGGGATGTAGGCGACCTCCGGCACGCCCTTTTCGAGGTGGTTCAGCTGCTCCTGCGACTCGGCCAGGCGGGCCGAGGTCTCGGTCACCTGCGCCTCCAGTTTGCTCGCGTCGGCCAGCGTCTTCTTCACCGAAGCCAAGCGGTCCGCGGCGGCGCTCATCGACGAGTACTGCCAGTAGACGGTCCCGGCTCCGACGACGAACACGATCGCCGTTAGCAGCACGAGGGTGCGTGGGTTCTGTCCGCGGCTCATATGGCCTCCTTCTTGGCTTCGTCGCCGTCCTTGGCCGTATCGGCCTTCTCGGCGGAGCCGGCGACTTCGGCGTCAACCTGGAACTCGATCCCCTTGCCGGCCGACGACACGCGCTCCTGCGTGAACTTGAGCGTCGCCTTCCCCAGTTGCGGGCAGCTTTGCAGCCGCAGCAAGAATGCGCCGATCGCGTCTTGCGTGGCGCTGGTGCCGTTGATCTGAACGCCGATCGGCTTCTTTTTGTCCTGGGCGGCGCAGCGCACGGCCGTCAGCCACACACCGTCCGGGGTGTTGCGGCTGAGGTGATCGAATATCTGGATCCACCGCTGCGTGCCTTCCTGCGCACTCACCAACGTGGTGAGGCGCGGACGAAGCCGCGTGATCTCCTTCTGGTTCTGCTCGACGAGCTTGACCGTGGGTTCGAGCTTCTTCACCTGCTGCTGCAGCGAAGCGGTCTTGCCTCGAAACGCGGCGGCCTCCATGGTGAAGTAACCGGCGCCCACAAAGGACAAAGCTCCGACGGAGAACGCGGCCAGCATCAGCAAGCGCATCTGCTTTTCGCGCTGCTTGACGACCAGCCTTTGCTCCTGGATTAGGTTAATGAGAGGCATGGGTTACTCCGTTCAGGCCGCCTTGTCGAAGGCGCGCATGGCCAAACCCGCGGCGACCGACAGCTCGAGTCCCGAACCGGGGTCTTCGACTCCGGCAGAGACGAAGCTCGGGTTGTCGAACACGCCGCGCGCGGCGGTCTCGATCCCCAGCTTGTGCGACAGGTAATCGGCGAGGCCCCCCAGCCGGGCGGCGCCGCCGGAGACGATCAGCTTGGTGACCGGGTTGGGCGCGCCCTGCTCGGTCTGCTGCGACTGGTAATAGTTGAGGGACCGGCGGATCTCCCGCACCAGCTCGTCGACGTGCGGCTGAAGGACGCGCAGCGGCGGGTTCTCCAGCGGCTTCTCGTCCTTGAGCAGGTCGCGAAGGTCGAGTTGCGCCTTGCCGGCCTCAGCATCCTCGTCGCTGAGCTTGAAGTAGCCCTTGAGGGCCTCGGTAAGGGTGCCCCCGGCCTGCGGGATCGACCGCGTCATGGCGAACACGCCCTTCGACACCACGCTCACGTTGGTGCTGGAGGCGCCGACGTCGACGAGGGCGATGGTGCTCTCGGACAGGCCGGCCTCGGCCTCGGACTCCACCAACGAGCGGTACGCGGCAAACGCCTCGATGTCCACCACCTCGGGGTCGAGACCGGCCATCGAGCAGGCCTTCAGGCGGCTCTCGACGATCTCCCGCGGCGCGGCGACGATCATCACGTCCATCTGGTTCTCCGGCGCTTCGCCCAGGATCTCGAACTCGATGAAGCTGTCTTCGATCGAGGAGGGGACGTAGCGCCCGGCTTCGAACTTGATCGACTTCCTAAGCGTCGCCTCGGGCATCTTGGGGATGCGAACGGTGCGGACGATGACGGTTCCGCCGGCGACCGCGATGATGCAGTTGGAGGCGGTCAGGCGCCCCTCGCGCAACATCTGGCGGATCGCGCTGGCGGCCAGCGGCGGGTCCACGACCACTCCATCCTTGATGCACTCGGGCGGCGTGGGCGTGGCGACGGCGCGCGTCACCTTCCAGCCGTCGGCCGTCCTCTCGACCTGCACGGCCTTGAACGCGCCGTGGCCGAGGTCCAGCCCAACGTATGCTTTCCTTCGCATCATGCTAAGCGACATCTTCGCTATCCTCCGGCTGGCCTCGGTGCTGGGCCAACCATTCGTCCAAGTGCGGCTTGGGGAACCGCCAACGCCCGTCGATCTCGACGGCGGGGATCTCGCCCACGTCGGCCAATCGTTCGAGCGTTGCGGGCGTGGTCCGCAGATAGGCGGCCGCCTCGCGAACGGTCATGACCGAGTGCTGTCCGGCCATGATCGCCTTGAGCATGCCGGTCATCTGCTCGGGGCTCATGAAGATCTCGAGCCGGACGACGTTGCCGCCGTTGACCGACATGAACGCCTCCCGGCCGTCGGCGTCCTGCACGACGGGCGGTTCCGGAACGCAAACGGGCTGCGCGCCAAACTTCAGGGCCTCGGGAGCGGGCTTCGGCTCGGGCTTTGGCTCGGGCTTTGGCTCGGGCATCGGTTCCGGGATCGGGGTCGGTTCGGGCGCGGCCTGCAGGTCGGTTTCCGGTTTGGGGTTTGGCGTTTGGGCAAAGGGCGACTGGCCGTTAACGTCTGCCGCGGCTTTGCGGATTGCGTCGGCAAGGTTCATGCAGCTTGCACCCCCGTGTACTCCTCGGCGACTTCGTGAATCAGGAAGCCATCGATCATGCGAAGGTCGCGCGCCATGCCGACCAGGAGCGCGTTGTCCGCGATCTGGCTGATGACGCGTGGGGCTCCGCCGCTGAACTTGTGAATCTGGTAAACGGCGTCCGGCGAGAACGGGTTCTTCTCGCCCACGTACCCGGCAACCCTCATCCGATGGAGGATCATGTCGCCGGTCTCCTGGACGTCGAGCGGCTTAAGCGTGTACCGGACCGCAAGCCGCTGCTCGAGGGCGGGCACGGCGGCGATCTTCTTGCGCATCTCCGGCTGGCCGAGCAGCAACAGGCTGATCAGGAACTGGTCGTTGGCCTGGCAGTTGAGCAACAGCCGGAGCTCCTCGAAAGAGGAGGCGGACCGGATGAGGTGGGCCTCATCGATCAACAGCACGACGCGCCTTCCCTTGTCGTAGTAATCGAACAACGTGTTGTGAAGTTGCTGGACGAGCGCCTGTCGGTTCCTCGACTTCACCTCGACGTCCAGTTGCGACAGGATCTCCTGGAGCATCTGGGTCGGGGTGAGGATCGGGTTGACGATGAGCACGATCCGGTGCTGAACCGGATCGAGCGCTTCGAGCAGCTTCCTACTAATGGTCGTCTTGCCGAGACCGATCTCTCCTGCGAGCATGGCTGCGCCTTTGTTTCGCGTGATGGCGTAATGCAGCATCATCAACGCGTCCTCATGCGCCCGGCTCATGTACAGGAACCGAGGGTCCGGCGTCAGCGTGAATGGCGGCTCGTTCAAACCCCAATGCTTTTCGTACATGCGGTCGACTCCGAATCTGGGTGGCCCGGTATTGTTATCGGCCGCAGCGATGGGAAACCTCACCCGAAGCATGAGGGTTGGCCGGGGGCGGCGTCGCGCCGACACGGCCCAGGTTCAAACAAAAAGTGGGCGCCGGCCATAGCGCCGACGCCCACGAGCCTCTTATCCAGAAGGTCTAGAAGAGCG
The DNA here is from genome assembly GCA_964539295.1 of uncultured Fimbriimonadaceae bacterium. Taxonomy (GTDB): domain Bacteria; phylum Armatimonadota; class Fimbriimonadia; order Fimbriimonadales; family Fimbriimonadaceae; genus CAZIIS01. The sequence continues at coordinate 7,552 of CAZIIS010000102.1, forward strand.
AGTTGTCTTTGACGAACTGCACGACCTCGTCCACCTTGCCAAAGGCCAGGCAGGTGACGGTGTCGGCTCCGCCGTAGTAGATGGCCATGCGGCCGGTGTCGCCGTCGATCAGCGTGGCGCACGGGAACGCGACGTTCGGCACGTCTCCCACGCACTCGTAAGGCTTCTGGGGCGAGAGCAGGTACGGCTCGGCGCGGTGGATCACCTTCCACGGCTTTTCGAGGTCGAGCAGCGCCGCGCCAAAGCTGTAGACGTACCCGTTGCACGACGTGAGCACGCCGTGGTAGATGAGCAGCCATCCCTCGCTGGTCTCGATCGGGATCGGGCCGGCGCCGATCTTGGTGGACTGCCACCCGCCCTTGGTTCCCATCGCGTGCCGGTGGCGCCCCCAGTGGATCAGGTCGGGGCTCTCGCTGTAGAAGATGTCGCCGAACGGCGTGTGGCCGTTGTCGCTCGGTCGGCTCAGCATCGCGTACTTGCCGTTGATGCGCCTCGGGAACATCACCCCGTTGCGGTTGAACGGAAGGTAGGCGTTCTCAAGCTGGTTGAACTCGACGAAGTCGTTCGTCCAGGCCACGCCGATGGTGGGGCCGTGGTAGCCGTTGCACCAGGTGACCACGTACCGGTCCTCGATCCAACACACGCGCGGGTCGTAGCCGTAGTCGAAGTTGGCCAGCTCCGGATCGTCGGTCTTGAAAACGATCGGCTCCGGGGAGAGGGTCCAGTTCAAGGCGTCCTTGCTGCGCCCGGAGTGGAGCTGCATGTGCCGGCGACGATCGTCGACGCGGAACACACCGGCGAACTCGCCCTGGAACGGCACGACCGCGCTGTTGAAGATGCTGTTGGAGCACGGGATCAGGTTGCGCGGAATCACCGGGTTCGCGCTGTAGCGCCAGATCGCCTCGGAGCAACCCGCGGGGCGGTCCTCCCAAGGCATGTTGGGCAGTGCGGTCGCGTTGAGCAGCTTCATGGTTAGGCAGAACCTCCGTACGGCACGCGCTCGCCCCTTCGGGTGCTCTCGGCGCGCCGCGCATGATGTTACTCGGCCGAGCGGATTCCTCATGCACAAAATACGGGCTTCGAGCGGCAATTCGTGACAATATGTCTCAACGGTGGTACCATGTGTATGTCGCCAGGGCGCCATTTGCCCATGGCGATCCCCGGAGAGGTGTTAGAAGACGATGACGTTCACAGCTACTAGTGGAAGGGCGCTCACCATTGCAGCGCTCGCTACGATCGCGGCTGCGTCCCAGGCGGGCGTGGTCGGTCAGTGGGAGTTCAACGGCGACCTGAAGGACGCCGGCAACGGCACGTATGGCGCGCATGACCTGAAGTACGTGGGCGCCAACCTGAGCTACGAGACCTTCACGCTCAACGGCCAGACCGGCACGGCCGCTCGCTTTGGCGACGGCGCGGCTGACGGCGCGGCAACGACGTCGGAGGGTATCTCGGACTACTTCGAGGTGACCAACCCCGTCGGCCTGAGCCCGAAGACCAACGTGTTCGACGTTGGCGGAACCAGCGGCGCCTGGGGTTCGGAGAACCAGACCTACGACTACACGCTGATCATGGACGTGAAGTGGGACGGAGCATATGACTGGACCACGATCTACGACAGCAACAACATCTCCAACTCCGCGTGGGTGAGCGACGGCGAAGGCTTCATCGCCGGCGACGGCTCGATCGGCACGATCGGCTATTCGGATCCGGGCGCGTACACGTTCGGCCAGTGGGCTCGCATCGCGATCGTGGCCGAGCTCGGCAACCGGATGGACCACCACAACGACGGCAAGCAGCTGATGTTCTACGTGAACGGCCAGCTCGTGAAGTCGTTGACGGCGGCTGACTCCTGGAACGGCACTTCCAACTACTGGGGCGAAGTCTGGCCGAACCGCTGGGGACTGAAGGAGACCTTCCGGATGTTCTCTGACCGCGGCCAGTACGGCAACGAAGGCCTGGTTGGCAGCCTCATGTTCCGCGACGACGTGTTGTCGGCCGCCGACATCGCCGCCTACGGCGGTCCGAGTGCCGCCGGCATCTCGACCGTCCCCGAACCGGCCACCATGGTCGCGCTCGGCGCGGGCGTGCTTGCGATGATCGCCAAGAAGCGCCGCAAGTAAGCACAACCCTGATACGATAGGAGCGGGCCTCGCCTTGGCGAGGCCCGCTCTGCAAACGACCACCCTCAACGCCATGAACAACCGCCCCCTCGCATTGCTCACCGCCTTGGCGCTCTGCGGCCCCGCGTTTGCCGAAGCGTTGGACGCCTTGACCCGCATCCAGGAAGGGCGCTCCGGACGTTCGAGCTCATGCAACCCGGATTGGCAGGGCTCCAACTTCGACTACCGCTTCATCCGCCCAGGCGAAACGCTCAACCTGGCGCGCATCATCGGGCCGGGCAAGATCAACCACATCTGGATGACGGTGCTGCCCTCCGAACCGGGCTACTCGCGGTTGATGACGTTGCGGATCTACTGGGACGGGGAAACCCGCCCCTCGGTGGAGTGCCCCATCGGCGACTTC